>DWWI01000146.1 GCA_019119745.1 Candidatus Mediterraneibacter gallistercoris
ACGTTCCCGCCAATACCACAAGGAGGTTATTGTAAAATGAAACGAGGAAAGAAATATATCGAAGCTGCGAAACTGATCGAGAGAGGAAACCTCTACGACAGAGACGAAGCAGTGGCACTTGTTAAAAAAGCAGCAGTAGCAAAGTTTGACGAGACGATCGAGGCTCATATCAGAACAGGCTGTGACGGACGTCACGCAGATCAGCAGATCCGTGGTGCGGTTGTACTTCCGCATGGAACAGGTAAGAAAGTCCGCATCCTTGTGTTCGCTAAGGACGCAAAGGCTGAGGAAGCAAAAGCAGCAGGAGCTGATTTCGTAGGAGGAGACGAGCTGATCCCGAAGATCCAGAATGAGGGATGGCTTGACTTTGACGTAGTTGTTGCAACACCGGATATGATGGGCGTTGTAGGACGTCTCGGACGTGTACTCGGACCGAAAGGTCTCATGCCGAACCCGAAAGCCGGAACAGTTACAATGGATGTAACAAAGGCAATCAACGAGATTAAAGCCGGTAAGATCGAGTACAGACTTGACAAGACAAACATTATCCATGTACCGATCGGTAAAGCTTCCTTTACCGAAGAGCAGTTAGCGGACAACTTCCAGACGCTTATCGATGCAATCAACAAGGCAAGACCGGCAGCAGTTAAGGGACAGTACCTGAAGAGCATCACTCTTACATCTACAATGGGCCCGGGCGTAAAGGTTAATCCTCTGAAGCTTGCATAATTTAAATGAATATAAAGATCCTCATACTATACGGTATGGGGGTCTTTTTTTATGTCCTGGCTGCGGCTTTACACTTTTTGCACGCCCATGATATAATGGTTGCGCAAAGCGCAATCCGGAGCGGTGTGATCGCTCCGAGTTTCTGCGCATGGGTTCCGCCGCAAAAGTAACAGAATAAGACAATGGGAGGATACAATGAGTCTGATCAACAGAATTCCCCATGATTTTTATAAATTATTTACAAGTAAATATACGGAATATTACATGACCTTCCTCGTGGCGATCTATGATGCCATGGAACAGTCCTACTCGGTTCTGGGCCTGACGGAGAAAGAATGCCGGGCTGTTATGAATGAAAAGATTGCTGCTGCTGCGATTCTGTGGGACGCGGAAAATTATGACGAAGAGGGCGTGTTTCTCACCCGGTCCAATATGGCGTCGGTCTGCCTGAAGCATTTTGAAGACTGGGGATGGCTCAAGCAGGATTATGACGAGACACTGAACAGCTACGTTGTCACATTTCCGGAGTATAGTCAGATGTATGTGGAGCTTTTTGCCCGGCTGCTGGATGAGAGCGATAGTCAGGAGCGTGAGAGCGTTCTCGCGATCTACAGTTATCTGTATACATACAGCGTAGATAGTGAGAAGAATAATGAAATACTCAGGAGCGCCCTGAATGCGTCGAAAAGACTTGTGCGTATGCTGGTCAATATGCAGGACGGCATGAGAGAATACTTTGACGAGCTTTCCAGACAGAAGGATTTTAAGGGGATTCAGGACGTCCTTGTCAAAGAGATCAACAACAGCGACAGCCGGAAGTATGCTATCCTTACGACGACGGACAGCTTCTACCGGTACAAAGAAGCTGTCAAGGAGCTGATTGTGAAAAATCTGGACGAAAACGAGGCGCGCAGAAGAAAGAAGGAGCGGGAGCTGACAGGCCTTGAGCAGGGGACGCCGGCTTTTGTGCGCTGTGAGCGTGCGATCGGGCTCTGCGATGAAGCTGCGGATATTATGTTCCGGATCGAGCGGCAGTCGGATGTGATCGAGCGCAGATACAATAAGCTGATCGAGCAGAAGACAATATTCGCAGGCCGGGCGGCGGCCCGTATCCGCTATATTATGCAGGAGGGCGCGGATGGCGATGACCGGACGGCTGTTTTTGTCAGCCTTCTGAACAGGAGCAGGAAGAAAGAGGAGATTCTGGACTGCCTTTCGGAGCGCGTACGGATGAGCATGCCTCATCAGCTTATGTCTCAGGAGAGCCTGTACCGCAGGAAATCTGCAGAAAGGGATGAGTTTGTCCCTCAGGCTGTAAAACCGGAGGAACAGACGGAAACAGATCAGATGGATTCCTTTGTCCTTAAACCTCTCTACACCCGAAGGGAAATTGAACGCTTCCGCAGGAAGAATGAGAAGGATGGAGTATTCTGTGTGACAGAGGATACCGTACAAAACGTGGAAGATCTGGAAAAGCTGTTCTTTGTGTGGCAGGAGGCGACTGAGACGGCTGAGAGCAGTCAGGAGATTGAACTGGGCGATGAGCAGGAAAACAGTTCCGGATTCCGCTATTCCGCTTTAAAAATCCGCAATGCAGATTGATCTGCAGTATGTGAAATGCCAGAAATGAGGATGGCATAAAAGTGAGATTGAGGCATCATGAAAGGAAGTATTTATGTTTACATATCTGGAAGAACTGACAGTGACAGAAGCAGAACAGGTGAGAAAGACGATACAGGCGCTGTTCCGGCAGACCTGTATCCTTCAGGTGAAGTATGATCCGGCTACGCTGACGCCGAGGGACAATCCGCAGTATGAGATCTGCGCAAGGCACAGAGGATTTATCGAAAATTATATCGAAGTGCTCGGCTGCGAGCTTGTCCATGATGCGCAGGAGCATATATTCCGCCTGTCCGGAGAGCATATGCCGCGTGAGAAGCTGAGCCTTACAAGTACGGTGATCCTGCTTCTGATCAAGCTGATCTACAGAGACCGGATCATGGGAGAGGGGCTGAACGCTCCGCTTACGACTTTGAAAGAAATCCGTGAATACGGCAGGAATACAAACCTGATCACGGAAAAACTGACGCAGGCTCAGTGGCGCGAGGCGCTTTATCTGCTGCGGATCCATCAGGTTATCGATCTGCCCGGAGCGGTGAAAGATGTGGAAGACGATACGCCGATCTATATCTACAGTACTGTGAATCTTTTTGTGACGGCGGCGGATATTAATGCGCTGATCGAGGAATACAGAGAAGAGGAGGAAGAGCATGAGACAGCCGAAGAAATTATTTACCCGGATTCTGATCAATAACTGGGGCGGCATCAGCCATAAGATACTTCAACTGCACGAGTATGTAAACCTCTTCAGCGGAAAGAGCGGCTCGGGAAAATCTACGGTGATGGATGCGATTCAGGTCGTTCTCTATGGTAGTGTATCTGCGAATTTTCTGAACAAGGCGGCAGATGATTCGAAAAACAAAAGAAGTGTGCTCAGCTATCTGCGCGGAGCTCAGAAAGACGGAAGCGCGAACAGGGCGGGGATGGATTTCTGTTCCCAGATCGTGATGGAGATCGAGGATACAGGCACTCACATTACCACCTGTATCGGTGTGGCTTTTGAAGTGGGAAAGAATGATACGGAACTCAGGCGGTACAACTTCTTCAGTCATTCCGGAAAGATGCCGGAGGATGAATATCTCTGTGACGGTGTGCCATATACCATCGACCGGATCAGAAAGCTGGCAAAAGAGCGGTCCGTCAGTGTGGATAACCGGGGGCACGGAGATGTGAACCGTGTCTATCCGTCAAAGGAAGCCTATCTGAATACACTCTATGAGGTGATCTTCGGCTATGTGGAGCAGGGGCGGATGATCACCATGGAGAAGAGCGCTATTGCGCTGCGGATGACAAGCGGGACAGGACAGTTCATCCGGGATTATATGTTCCCTAAGAGCCGGGAGAATACGGTTGCCGTGATCAGCGAGCAGCTGGGAGCCTACCGGGAGATCCGGGAACGGGTGGAGGATCTGGAGAAGAGGCTTGAAATGCTGGATGCAGTCCATGCGGCGGATCTGGAACTTACCGGCGTCCGGGCGGATAAAGTACGCTTAGAGACGATCCTTAAATATATCGAGATCGAGGGATGCAGGGCGAAGCTCGCTTCCCGGGGCGATGATCTGGATCATGCAAAAGATGCGGCGGGAAAAGCGCAGGAAAGGCAGAACAGGCTTCAGGAAGAACTTGCAACACTCAGAAACCGACTCATCGATGTTAAGGCGGAGCTGAAAAAGAGCGACTACGGTCAGAAACAGCAGGAACTTCAGGAGATGGAGCATACCATCCGGCTTCTGGCGGACAGTTCCGCGGACTGGCGCAGGATCATAAACGGGCTGAAGCGCTGGGAAGATGATGAGACTGCGACCGATTACGTGAGCAACCGGGCCCTGCAGCTGATCGATGATTTTGCCCGCGGGGAGGTTACGGAAGAGGCCTGCGGCGAACTGCGGACGCATTTAAAAGCGGCCATGGACAATATCTCGGAAGAGCTGGCAGAGACGGCGGTTTCCATCCGCGAAACAACGAAGGAACTTCGGGAGAAAGAGGAAGCTCTGGAGGATATGAATAATGACAGAAAGCCGTATCCGAAAGAACTCAAGGAGGCAAGACAGCAGCTCCAGAGCGCATTGAGCGACCGCTACGGAAGGACGATCCATGTACATATCCTTGCGGATCTTTTTGATATTACGGATGAGAAGTGGAAAAATGCAGTGGAAGGAAGGCTCGGCCGTCTGAAAAAGAGCATGATCACCGAACCTGCGTATGCTCTGGACGCGGCAAAGATCTTCCGGAAGATGAAGCGGTTCGAGGAGGCGGATCTGATCAACAGTGCCGCCATAAAAAGAGAGTCGCCTGCGGCAGAGAAGAATTCATTATATGAAGCGGTACATACGGATCTGGATTATGTGGACTGGTGCCTGAAACGGTATCTGGGCAGGATTCAGAAGTGCGAGACAGTGGAAGAACTGGACAGCGTGCGCGACGGCGTGACGCCGGACTGTTATTCCTACAGCAATTACATTTTCCGTCATCTGCGAAGCAAAGATTATACGAAAGGCGCCTGCATCGGGACGAGGATATCGAAAGCCCGGTTAAGAGAGCTGGCGGATGAGATTGAGAGCCTTCAGGAGAATCTGATCGGAGAGCGCCAGAGAGAAGCCGCTCTCAAGGATGCCCAGAAGTATGAAACGCTGAGTCAGGAGACCGGACAGATCCTGCGTCTTTCCTCGGCGGCGGACGAGCTGGAGGAATACTACCGGAAGCAGGAAAAGCTCCAAAAAGAATTGAAAGAACTGGAAGACGGAACGAGGACCGCGGAACTGAAAGCCGAGCAGGAAATGCTGGAAACGAATGTCACAGGAAAAGAACAGGCGTCACAGAATATCCAGAAAGAACAGATCCGCCTTGGCGGAGTAGTTCAGACAGCAGAGCGTGATATCCGGGAGCTGAAGTCAAAACTTGATGAGCTTACGACCGGATTTGTGGAAAACA
>DWWI01000017.1 GCA_019119745.1 Candidatus Mediterraneibacter gallistercoris
GGCCATACCTCCAGTACATTCTTTGCCGCCAGCCAGACGCATACATAAGGGATTAATCCCAGTACCGAAGACAGGGCAGAGAGGATACAGCCCAGCAGAGTGAAATTTCTGTGCCCGCCTGCATAACCTAAGATGCGAGACAGACTGCTTTGCTTTTTTGTTTTCAAAAAGATACCTCCTTTTTAGTTATAATATCTATATTAAGTTAGATAACACTAACTATCGCGCAAAAAGATGGGGGCTATTGCCCCATCAATTTCAGCCAGCCGGCGGTGTAAAAGTCACGCAGCTGATCCACATAGCGCAGTGCTTTGTCTCTTGGCATATCGTGTACCACGATCTCAAATACCCCATTAAACATACCGCTGGCAATGATATGGCACATCTGCTCATCCAGTTCCGGGATATCCTGTCCGAGGCGGCGTAAGACTTCCAGATATTTCATCGTGTATTCTACTTCCACCTCGACCATGTTGTGGACAAAATGTTCGTAACTGGTACCTTCTGACCGGCAGAGCAGCAGTTTCACCGGCTCCCGGTGCCGGCAGATGTAATCCACCATCCAGTGGATACATTCGCCGGATTCCAATCCCATATGAGAAGGCTGTTCTGCCTCAGGGAGTTCGGCAAATGTAGTCTGTGCTTCCATATACCGGCCCATAAGGGCGGCGGCATGCGGTTCTACAATGGCGGTGAACAAGGCCTCTTTACTGGAAAAATACCCGTAGAAGGCCCCGGTTGTCACGCCGGCCTTTTTGACGATCTGACGCAGGGATGCGCCCAGAAAGCCTTTGTCAGAAAATTCTTCCATGCCCGCCTGAAAAATATTTTCCAATGTATTAGATGACTTTTCTTCCATAGCATCCTCCATATAACAGTGTCATATAACAATGTTATTATATGGTGCAGAGAGCAGGTTGTCAATAGAGAGTTTAAAATAGACAAAACCGGGAAAAAGTCTGCAAAGAGAATCTGAAAAAATATTGTAAATTGAAGCCGGGCTGCCGTGATGATATAATTCAAGTAGTGAGCGGAAAACAGTTAGTGAACAGAATAATAGGAGGGAACAGTATGGAACTGCGTGTACTGAAATACTTTCTTACAGTAGCGGACGAAGGAAATATTACAAGAGCAGCAGATATTCTTCATGTAACACAGCCCACCCTCAGCCGGCAGCTGATGGAACTGGAAGATGAGATGGGTACAGCTCTTCTGATCCGGGGAAAACGTTCTGTTACGCTGACGGATGAAGGTTTCCTGTTCAAGCAGCAGGCGGAAACCATTGTAGAGCTTGCAGACAAGCTGGAGCATACATTTACAGATCAGAAGGATGTAATCTGCGGAACCATACGGATCGGCGCCACGGAAGCGTTGGGAGGCCGGACGCTGGCTGCCCATATGAAAGAATTCCGGGAGAAATATCCTGACGTCCAGTTTGATCTCTATAACGGAATGGCGGATAATATTAAGGAGATGATCGAGCACGGACTGATCGATCTGGGACTTGTGATGGAGCCGATAGACACTTCAAAGTTTGAATATGTCAGACTTCCCCAGAAAGAGACATGGGGCATCCTCGTCCGGCAGGATCATGAGCTTGCCGCAAAAGAAACTGTAACAGTGGAAGATATCAAGCAGTACCCGCTGATCATGCCGGGGAGAGAAAATGCAAAAAATCAGATCCTCCACTGGATGCAGTGTGAAGAAAGGCATCTGAATATCCCTGCTTACTATAATCTGCTTTCCAACAGTGCACTGCTGGTGGAGGCGGGGATGGGCTGTGCGGTCTGTCTCGACGGAGCCCTGTCCATACATGCGGATCCGGAACTTTGTTTCCGCCCGATCTCCCCTACGCATATTACAAGGAGTGTGATCCTCTGGAAGAAGAATCATCTGTTTTCACAGGCAGTCTCCCTTTTCGTCCAGACAATACAGGAACACTGATTTAAAATGGTTATGGCGTCATTATCTCTGATTGATGTCATAGCCGTTTTTAGTATACGTAAAAAGTATGATTTTTCATAATAGACAGGTATTAGACAGAAGAGATGGAAGAAATTTATAATAAAAATAACAGGCAGAGGAGGAAAGCCGGATAAGAATGGATTACGAGGAGGGCACTTTTTATGAAAGGAAATATTTTAATCATCTGCTACTCCTATTCAGGGAAAACCCGCGGGATTGCAGAAATGATAGAAAAACAGACCGGAGGAATCCGCAGCCAGATCTATCCGAGGCAGCCTTACCCCGCGGATTTTGAGCAGCTCCTGAGTCAGGTCAGATGGGAGATCAGAACCGGGAATTACCCGTCTCTGCTTCCCGTAACCGAAAGAGCTGACAAATATGATATTGTCTTTGCCGGTTCCCCTAACTGGTGCGGAACCATTGCTCCTCCGCTGACGGCATGGCTGAAGGAGAACAATATGGAGGGGAAGATTCTTCTGCCGTTTTTCAGTCATTGCGGAGGAGAGGATAAAGGGATGGAGCGGGCGGTCAGAGACCTCTGTCCGGAAGCAAAGATAGGAAGCAGCCTGTATGTACTGGAAAACAGACGGGAAAATCTGCAGGATATGGTACAGGCATGGCTGGAGCAGAATTTTCCGGAGAACCATTCTTAAAACGCATAGAAAACAATAGCAGGCAGGTATTAGACTTAGAAAACAATCCATTTTACAATAGGTGTGAAGACAGGAGAAGACCTGTCAGATTGGAGGCATGAAGATGAAGATCATAGTTCTGGAAGGAAGTCCGAATCAGCATGGTTCTTCCAATATGCTGGCGGACAATTTTATCCGGGGCGCGGAAGAAGCGGGGCATACGGTCAAAGTGATCGATGCTGCGCACGCGGATATCCATCCCTGCATCGGCTGTATCCACTGCGGTTATGAAGGCCCATGTGTGCAGAAAGACGACGTAGAGAAATTCCGTCAGGATATTCTGGAGGCGGATATGATGGTATTTGTCACACCGCTGTATTATTACGGAATGTCAGCGCAGCTCAAAATACTGATCGACCGTTTCTGTGCGTTTAACAGCAGTATTCAGAGAAAACGGATGAAATCCGCACTCCTGACAGCGGCGTGGAACAGCGACGGCTGGACGTTTGACGCACTGGAGGCGCATTATAAGACGCTGGTACATTATCTGAACCTGAAAGATATGGGAATGGTGCTCGGAAAAGGCTGCGGTACGCCGTCTATGACACAGCACTCAAAATATCCGGAACAGGCGTATGAACTTGGGAAAAAACTGAAATAAATCGAATCTGAAAGGAAGTAAGAAAGATTGAAAATGAAAAGTAGAGGGTATCCATTCCCTTAATTGCATGACAAACAAGCCATCTTTCGGTGGCTGCTTTAAAAATTGAATATTGAAAAGTTAAGGCTATGCAGTTGCTGACTTAATCT
>DWWI01000147.1 GCA_019119745.1 Candidatus Mediterraneibacter gallistercoris
CCCACATCACCAGCGACCTTGATAAGATCGCCGACTACATCGCCTATCTCCATGAAGGAAAGATGCAGTTTATCAAGACCTATGATGAGATACGCGATGACTACGGCATCATCACCTGCGGGCAGGAACTCTTCGACACCTTAAGCCGGGATGACATCGCAGCATACAAAAAGGAGCCCTACAGCTACCGTGTACTTGTAAAAAACCGTACAAAGCTGCGCCAGGTATTCCAGGATATTCCGATGGAAAACGCATCTGTCGAAGATATCATGCTATTCTACGTAAAAGGAGAAAAAGTGAAATGAAAGGGATCATACTCAAAGACTTATATGAAAATTTTTACATAAAGAAAAACCTCGCATCCTATATATTCGGAGCACTGTTCATCGGACTTGCGATGATATTTATAAATACATATTATACTTTCATACTCTATACGATGTTTTTGAGTATTATATTCGGTTCAGCTCCACTGGAAGCTCCTTGTGAACAGGATGAAAAAGCGAATTTCGGCAAGCTTCAGATTACTTTTCCTCTGACAAAGGCAGAAATCGTACTATCAAAATATCTTCTGTCCTTGATCTGTACTGGTATCAGTCTGTTGATCTCCCTGATCTACGCACTGGCGAATGTATATTTCTGGCGCCTGGTCACACTGAGGGAGGCCCTGACGGTATGGGGGCTGAGTATCTGCGGATCTCTTGTCTTTACTTCTGTCGTATATGTCTGCTACTTTCTACTGGGGAAAAAGATTGGAACTTTCATATATGTCGCAACAGCTGTAATCCTCGCCGGACTGTATGGAAGCTCTACTGTGCTCTTCGGGATAGAGAGCTATACCTCAATGGATACAACCGTGCGCCTCTGGTTTTTCCTGCCGGCTTCAGTCGTGATCTTTGTACTGAGCTGTCTGCTATCCATACAGATTTATAAGAAGAATTTCTCGTAATCTTTTTCTATCAGACGTCTCTATATGACCATCATAGTGCGGACATATCTCCCGGTACTCTCCGGCCTGTGCAGAGGATATGTCCGGCTATGAAATTTCTTCAAGCTTCGTCTTGCCAATCATAAGGTTCAGGATCTCAACATCTGTCTGTTTCATTCCTGCTCTTCCTACATATCCGACCGCTTTGATCGTATTCTCCGGGCAGTCCATAACTAATCCTTCCCCTCTTCCAAACGTAAGCCCCTTCATCGCCATCTTATGGCTCAGGATCGCCGCCTGCAGTGCGGTCGATATCTTGGCTGCACAGCTCGGTTTCGCTCCGTCGCACACAATGCCTCCCGCATCTGCGATCGTATTGACAACAGTATTCTCAATCTGTTCCAGCGTACCGCCATGCAGATACGTAATTCCCGCTCCTGCGCCTGCCGCTGCGCATACAGCCCCGCAATATGCGGAAAGTGATCCGATATATCTCTTCTGATTCAGTGCCGTGAGGTTTGAAACGCACAGCGCCCGATATATTTCTTCTTCTGTTTTTCCAAGCGCTCTTCCATATTCAATCACCGGAAGCGAACAGGTCATCCCCTGATTGCCTGATCCGGAATTAATAATAACTGGCAGAGAGCATCCGCTCATTCTTGCATCAGATCCCGCGGCGGCTTTTGCGACAGCTCTCCATTTTACATCGTTGCCGAATTCTTCCAGCACTACCCTTCCCACCTGTGCACCCCATGGGTTTTTCAGTCCTTCGTCCGCGATCTTCATATTGTACTTTACCTGACGCTCCAGTGTATTTTTTACGTCTTCCATCCGGACTTCGTCCGCAAATGCAATGATATCTTCAAGATTCAGCAGATCCTTGTCCACTGTTTCCTGATCCGGTGCCTCTGACACTTCAGTTTCCTCTTTTTCTTTCTGGTACAGTACTCTCCCGTTTTTCTCGATTCGAGTGATATTAGTATGCTCATTCTCTATAACGACAAGTGCTTCTTCATCCTTGCAGACGGCTCTGGCCTCTATATAAAGATTTGCTGTTCCCTCTTTCAGGACACAGTCGCAGAATCCCTCATTGATCAGTTCTTTTGTTCTGCTGATATCTTCCTCTTTGACCGTCTCCAGCACTTCCAGAGCCTGCCCCGGATCCCCTCCGGTCAGTCCAAGCACAGCCGCCGCCTCAACGCCTTTCATCCCGCCGGAGTTCGGCACTGTAACTCCTTTTACATTCTTGATAATATTTCCGCTGCACGCCACAGTAAGATGTTCCGGGAAAGTCCCCAGCGTCTCTCCTGCTTTTGCGGAAGCGTAAGCAAGCGCAATAGGCTCTGTACATCCAAGGGCAGGCACCAGTTCTTCCTTCAGAATCCGTACATAAGTATCATAGATCTTTTTATCCATTGTATTTTCTCCCCGATAAAATAAAGTTCGCGGTATGATGCACTGCTGCATTCTATACCGCGAACTATTATATCATCTCTGCATACTTTTTTTCACTATTTTTTAGCTGTTCTGTCCGGATCTGTTTTATCATCCGGCAGCAGATTCTGCATACTCTTCAGACTGATAGCCAGCGTCGAAGTATTGTGCAGGAGCGCCGATGTTGTCGGCTGGATCACACCGCCCACGCCAAGGGCGATAAGTCCCGAGTTGATTCCGACGATTCCTCTGTAATTACTCTGGATCCGTTTCATCATGGCATTGGCAAGTCTCCTCAGAGTCACGATCACCCGCAGGTTATCCGCTGCTATAGTGATGTCCGCAATCTCCCGGGCTATCTCTGCCCCGTCGCTGATGGCAATACCTGCATCCGCAGCAGACAGTGCGGGAGAATCATTAATGCCGTCTCCGATCATAATGACTTTCTTACCGGCTTCCTTCTCTTTCTCTACGAACCGGGCTTTATCTTCCGGCAGGACTTCGGAATAGTATTCATCCACGCCCACGCGTCCCGCAATGGATGCAGCTGTACGCTCACTGTCTCCCGTCATCATCACGACCTTTTTCAGGCCCTCTTCTTTCAGCATTCTTACCATATCCGCCGCCTCTTCCCGGAGCGGATCTTCGATGCAGATGACCGCTGTCAGCTCGCCGTCAATAGCCAGATACAGATGGGAATACTCTGACGGAAGAGTATCAAATCGCTCCTGCATCTCCTGCCGGATCCTGCAGTCTTCGTCTTCAAAGACAAAATGACTGCTGCCGATAACGACTTTCTTGTCCTCAATATAAGACGAAATGCCATGGGCAACGATATATTCCACCTTCGAGTGCATCTCTTCGTGATAGAGCTTTCTCTTTTTCGCCGCGTCCACCACTGCCTTCGCCATCGAGTGAGGGAAGTGCTCTTCCAGACACGCCGCGATGCGGAGCGCTTCGTCTTCGGGATAGTCTCCAAAAACGACAACTTCTTTTACTGTCGGCTTTGCTTTTGTCAGCGTACCGGTCTTGTCAAATACGATCGTGTCGGCCTCTGCCACTGCCTCCAGATATTTTCCGCCTTTTACTGTGATACCGTGCTGACCGGCCTCACGGATAGCCGAAAGCACTGCGATGGGCATAGCGAGCTTCAGCGCGCAGGAAAAGTCTACCATCAGGACGGAAAGCGCCTTTGTCGCATTGCGGGTAACAAGTCCTACAATGCCTGTGCCGAGAAGTGTATACGGCACCAGTCTGTCCGCCAGATGTTCCGCCTTACTCTCCAGTGCGGATTTCAGTTTCTCGGAGTCTTCGATCATGGTCACGATCTTCTCAAATCTGGTCGACCCGGATACTGCCTTTACAAGTATCTCAAGTTCTCCTTCTTCCAGAACCGTTCCTGCATAGACAGTCTTGCCTTTTTCTCTTCTTACCGGAAGGGACTCGCCTGTAAGAGACGCCTGATTGACCATGCCTTCTCCACCGGACACTTCACCGTCAAAGGGGATCACATTTCCCATATGAACGACCACCGTATCGCCAGGCTGGATATCCGATGCGTTGACAAGTATTTCCTGATCGTCTTTTTTCAGCCATACTTTCTTTACATTGAGCGACATGCTTCTGGCAAGATCGCCCACAGATTT
>DWWI01000148.1 GCA_019119745.1 Candidatus Mediterraneibacter gallistercoris
CTCTATAAGATAAAATCAGAGTAAAGGAGAATCTGACAGTTATGACAGAAGAGCTTCTCGAGATCCGTAAAGATCTGTCTAAAAAACTCAAGAAAGAACGCTTTGAACATACAATAGGCGTCATGTATACTGCATCTTCGCTTGCAATGTGCTATGGTGAGGACATTCAGAAAGCGCTGACAGCAGGACTTCTTCATGACTGCGGTAAATATTGTTCTGCAAAAGATCAGATCAAACTGTGCAGAAAATACGATATTCAGCTCACGGAATCAGAACTGGAGATGCCGGCGCTTGTCCATGCAAAACTGGGCGCTTATCTGGCCCGCCATGAATACAAGATCAAAGATCAGGGCATTCTTGATGCAATTACCTATCATACGACCGGAAGACCGGGCATGACACTGCTTGAAAAGATCATATATATTGCTGACTATATTGAACCGAACCGTAAAATCATTCCCGGACTTGAAGAGATCCGCGGTATTGTATTTCAGGATATCGACAGGGCAGTATATCTGTCTGCGAAAAATACTGTCCGGTATCTGAATGACGGCGGAAAAGCAGTAGATCCCACGACAGTAAGTACCTGTGAATATTATAGGAAATAAAAAGAACAGATAATATAATAAAAGTACAGTTTATATATCACAGAAGGAGGTATGAAATGAACCAGTCAAAAGAGATGGCACGCATCGCATATGATGCACTCAGCGACAAAAAAGGGGAAGATATCAAAATCATTGATATCACCGGAGTCTCTGTACTCGCCGACTATTTCATTATCGCAAACGGAAACAGCGACAGTCAGGTAAATGCTCTTGTTGACAATGTTGAAGAAGAGCTGCATAAGGCCGGCTATCATCTCAAACAGCGCGAAGGACGCGCAAATTCAAGCTGGATTCTGCTCGATTTCGGCGATATCATCGTCCATGTATTCGACAAGGAAAACCGCCTGTTCTATGATCTGGAAAGGATCTGGAAAGATGGAAGAGATATCACGCTTGAAGAACTTGCGGAATAAGACACAATAGACTATAAAAACGGCAGTCTGTAGAATTTTTAAACTACAGACTGCCATTTTTTATTCTTTTTAGAGCAAACTCTACGTTAGGTATTATTTAAAAAGTCTGATTACACCGATCACTTTTCCGAGAATGGATACTTCCTTTACAATAATCGGATCCATGAAATCATTTTCCGGCTGAAGACGATAGACGCCTTCTTCTTTATAGAATGTCTTTACAGTCGCACTGTCGTCGACAAGAGCTACAACCATATCACCGTTAGAAGCAGTATGATCTTCTTCGACCAGTACCATATCGCCGTCAAGGATACCTGCATTGACCATGCTTTCCCCTTTTACTTTCAGCATAAACGTCTGTTTATTCGGCATATGTTCAATCGGAATAGGGAAGTAGTCCTCAATATTTTCCTGAGCCAGAATCGGCTGGCCCGCCGCGACCTGACCTATAATAGGAACATTGACCATCTCGCGTCTTGTAAGATTAAAATTGTCATCCAGAATCTCGATAGCTCTCGGTTTCGTCGGATCTCTTCTTATGTATCCGTTCTTCTCGAGAGTCTCAAGGTGGGAATGGACAGAAGAAGTAGATTTCAGATTGACAGCCTCGCATATCTCACGGACTGCCGGCGGGAACCCCCTCTGCAGAATCTGCATCTTAATATATTCTAATATTTCCTGCTGTTTTTTGCTTATCTTTCCTTTAGCCATAACTTCCTCCGATAATTTTACTACTTATTATACTACCACAGCAGTTCTGAAAAAGCAAACATTTGTTACGAAAATATGTTCGATTTTCTATTGACAAACAGATGTTCGTGCACTATAATATCAAATGCAGAACAGCTGTTTGCATGAATAAGTGTTCGATTAAAAGTATACTTGTATACAATTTATTTATGCTGTTAAAAGGGTTAACGAGTATTAATTTCTAATGATGAAGAAGGGGTTTTCAAGATGAAAAAGAGAGTATCACGCAATTCCGTTAAAAAACGTTTCAGGAGAGTTTTTACAGGTATAGTTTTAATGCTGGTCATTTGCGTTTCATTCGGTGCATTTCTTGTATCTGCACACGAGAAAACATCTGCTGATAAGACCGTATATAAATATTACAAAAGCATTCAGATCCAGTCAGGGGATACACTTTGGGCAATAGCTGAAGATACAATGACAAATGACTACAATTCTGTAGCTGAATATGTACAGGTGCTCAAAGATATGAATAACCTCGATTCAGATGATATTCAGGCAGGTCAGAATCTGATCATTGCATACAATGATTCAGCTTATCTGAAATAATTGACGGTATCAATATACATCCCTATGTATTGATATATATTATACACCCACTTAATGGCCGGAGCAGTACTGGAAAAGTCTGATCCGGCCTCTTATCTATACATTTCAATCTATACGACAAATACCGATTTTTCCAATAGATATAGACAAAAAGAAGCTGTTCAGCTATAATATATCTGTAAACAGGCAATTTCGTTATAATTCATCTTTTTATTGATAAGGGGTTAAATAATTATGGGAACATCAGAAACTAAAGAAACAACAACATCAAAAACTTATCATGAACAGAAATATATTGACAATACGTTACGGCTCAGGTCGATTCTTAAGACATTGCCGCCGTTTGCAAAAGATTATTTTCGGGCAATCGAACCGACTACATCGGCAAGGACCCGCATTTCCTATGCATATGACATCCGTGTTTTCTTTCATTTTTTAATGGAAAATAATCCTGTATATAAGAATTACAGTATTGATCAGTTCACCCTGCAGGATCTGGAACGTCTGGAGCCTGTTGATATCGAGGAATATCAGGAATATCTTAAAGTATACGAAAATGACGAAAAGAAACAGATTACGAACACGGAAAAAGGACTCGCGCGCAAGATGTCGGCTCTGAGGAGTTTTTACGGCTATTTCTACAAGAGACAGGCGATCACCAGCAATCCGACTTTACTCGTCGATATGCCAAAACTGCACGATAAGGCCATCATCCGTCTCGATACCGATGAGGTGGTCAAGCTTCTCGATTATGTAGACCACGGCGGAGACAATCTTACCGGTCAGCGCAAAGTATATTATGAAAAGACAAAGAACCGCGATCTTGCAATCCTGACCCTTCTTCTCGGAACGGGTATCCGTGTATCTGAATGCGTCGGACTCGATATACAGGACGTAGATTTCAAAAACAACGGGATCAAAGTGACACGGAAAGGCGGGAACGAAATGGTTGTCTACTTTGGTGAAGAAGTCGAAAACGCTCTCAAGACTTATATGTATACGACACGCAAGACTACTATCCCGCTCTCTGGCCACGAGAATGCTCTTTTCCTCTCTACTCAGAGAAAACGCATGGGCGTGCAGGCTGTCGAGAATATGGTCAGAAAATATGCCCGCGAGGTGACTCCGAACAAAAAAATCACGCCGCATAAGCTTCGCAGCACCTACGGTACAGCCCTCTACAAAGAGACAGGTGATATTTATCTTGTGGCCGACGTACTTGGGCACAAAGACGTCAATACGACCAAAAAACACTATGCGGCAATCGATGAGAACCGCCGCAGGCAGGCTGCGGGAGCAGTCAAACTTCGTGAAGTTTGATCAATATTCATTTCTTACCCGCCTTAAAACAAGTACATAGAGCCGGGACAGATTGCGGGCATACTGTGTCATCAGAGAAGAAAGTTCCGGCTCTCCTTCTATGTAACGCTGATACTTCATTTCCTCAATATTTTTCAGCTTTTTCTCCTTTTTCAGGTGCAGCATCTCCTGAATCTGGTTCAATACATAATCTGTGTATAGAATATACTGCTCCATAATCTTTCTAGCTTCTGCTCCCCTTTTTTTGTGTTTGATCTGGAAAAACATCTGCTGGATCTCGGAAGCCATGCACCATGTAATATTCAGGATCCTATTATAGTATGACCTGTCTTTTTCATCCTTTTCCACTTTCGGCAGGTCATTTCTGATCTGTGCCAGAGCCGTATGATACTGGATCTGAGCATCACAGATCCGCCAATAATCCAGCTGGTTTGTCAGAGAGTCTTCCAGCATACGCAGATACATATGGTGCATATGAAATAAAAGCTGCAGATTATAACGCACCTGACTTACCAGACTTGTGGGGAAGAAAAATCTGTTTATGACCAGCACGAAGAGAACTGCAGATACGATATAGGCCACGCGAAGGAAAACAGCCATTGTCTCTCCTATTGCAAGCGTTGTCATAGACAGTGCAAAACAGGTGACGAACAGCGCATGTATGATCGTTCCCGGTGTTGCTGTGTACATACAGGTTACCATGATCCCCGCAAGGACTGCATTCCGAAAAGGTAAATTACCGAATAAAACAGAATAAGAAAAAAGGCTATGACAGGAAGAGCCTGCAGGAATTTTTTCCATACGCTTTCCGCCTGTTCATAAAATTGCGGCAGTCTGACTTCTTTCATACTAACCCCCTTGTAATTCTTGCTTACGATCAGTATAATATAAAAATATGTATCAAAAGAGAAAGGATCCGACAAAATTATGCAGTTACAGCGTTTACTAAGCTATACAAGAAAAGCCGTCGATGAATATGATATGATACAGGATGGCGACCATATTGCAGTTGGGATATCCGGCGGGAAGGACAGCCTGACACTTCTCTATGCTCTTCACGGCCTCCGGCGCTTTTATCCGAAGAAATTCGAGCTAAGCGCCATAACAGTGGATCTGGGATTTGAAGATTTTGATCTATCCCCGATCCAGTCTCTCTGCAATGAAATGCAGGTTCCGTACAGGATCGTCAAGTCCGAAATTTATGATATTCT
>DWWI01000149.1 GCA_019119745.1 Candidatus Mediterraneibacter gallistercoris
GTATTCAGCGGACCGTCTCCTTGCATCAAGAAACTCCAGCAGTGGATCAATAAGCAGAAATAATAATTTACCCCGGGGCTATTGCTCCGGGGTGGAATATTGTATCATCTATGGGGGCAAAAAAGGGGCAAAAACTATGTAATTACATTGCATTTATTTGTATTTCTACTATAATAATATGTGCATATTTTCGTTATATATCTATGGAATACGATTTTTAAAATTCCTGTTATCCGCATTCGGCTGAATCTCGGGATCCCTTGAAAATCGGATTCCCGGGGTTTTTCTTTTATCCGGCTAAAAAGCGTATAAAAAGGGACTCATGCTGTTTTTATAAATTGCAGATAAGGAGACTGCTATGAATCACATCAATGAAGTAACTCATATCGAAAGCGTCCGTCTCGCCGATGATGGCACAGGTGTAATTATCATAGACCAGACGCAGCTCCCTAACCGCACGGAATACCTTACCCTGACCACGGCGGAAGACATATGGGAAGCCATATATCATCTGAAAGTCCGGGGTGCGCCGGCTATCGGTATCTGTGCGGGGTATGGTATCTACTGCCTTGCCCTTCGGATTAAAGCGCGGGACTACGGAGAATTCCTGCGTGAATTCAGAAAATATAAAAAGTATCTTGATTCCGCCAGACCGACGGCTGTGAATCTGAGCTGGGCATTGAACCGTATGGAACGGGTCGTGACAGGAAACAGCGATAAAGAGATATCCGTGATACTGAAACTTCTGAAAGACGAGTGCCGGAACATACATCAGGAGGATATCGGTATGTGCAGGGCTATATCCGAGTATGGACTTTCTCTTCTGAAAGACGGGGACGGCATCCTTACACACTGTAATGCAGGTCCCCTGGCCACATCCCGATACGGGACCGGACAGGGTCCGCTGTTTCTGGGAAAAGAACGGGGGATGAATTTTCGGGTTTATGCAGATGAGACACGTCCTCTCCTGCAGGGAGCGAGGCTTACGGCCTATGAACTGCAGAGAGCGGGGATAGATGTTACGCTCATCTGCGATAATATGGCGAGTATCGTTATGAAGAACGGATGGATCCAGGCATGTATGGTAGGGTGTGACCGGGTGGCTGCCAATGGCGATACAGCAAATAAGATCGGAACAAGCGGAGTGGCTGTGCTGGCAAAATATTACGGGATTCCGTTTTATGTGCTCGGACCTACATCAACAATTGATATGAACTGCAGAAGCGGCGAAGATATCCATATCGAATTGAGAGATCCGGAAGAAATCAAAGAGAAGTTTTTCAGGGAACCTGTGTCCCTGAAAGAAGTGAAATGCTATAATCCTTCATTTGATGTGACTGACCATAGTCTGATCACGGCAATTGTGACAGAGAAAGGTATCTGTTATCCGCCGTTTACAGAAAGTCTTGCGGCTCTTTTTGAAAACGCAGATTAAAATTCGTTAAGATTTTATTTTTTGCTTGATGATTCTCTGCTTTTGGTTTATACTACCAGAGGTGTAAAACAGGAGGTCAGAGAAATGGTCGAGAAGAAGATTAAATTCATAACGTCAGGTCAGTTAATGAGCTTTTGCGACACATGCCAGAAAATGAAATCGGATATTGACGTAACCGATATGTCTAACAGGAATTTCCGCATTGACGGAAAGTCGATCCTCGGTTTGATGTCGATTAAACTGGGGCTGCCTATGCGGCTGGTTGTCAACGGAGAGGACGAAGAACTGGCGAACGAGTATTTCACGAAATATGAATTTGAATAAAGAAGAGATAAAAAGGAGCATTCACCGCCTAGAACGGAGTGAATGCTCCCTTTTTGTATGCTTTTAGCAGAAAAAAAGCAACAATGGATGCGCATAGCTCGCCGGCCGGGAATGAGATCCATACACCGATCGGTCCGAAAAAGTGCGCGAGGATATAACTTACCGGGATCGTAATCACAAACTGCCTCAGGAGAGAGATGATCAGCGAATTGCGTCCGTTTCCCAGAGCCTCGAATGTCCCTGAATAGATCACTCCGATCGAGGAGATAAGGAAACCGAGGCAGATGATACGCAATGCCGTCACACCGGCGGCCATCAGGTCCGCGTCTGCGTCAAACAGAGCGAAGATCTGTTCCGGGATGAGAAGAGACAGGAGCGTACCGAGCAGCATGATTGCAGCTGCGCAGACAAGACTGTATCGAATCGTGCTGCGTACTCTTTTATATTCCCCGGCGCCGTAATTGTAGCCCAGGATGGGACGCATCCCCTGTACAATTCCATTAGCCGGCATATAGATAAATGTCTGCAGTTTAAAGTATACGCCGAGTACGGCTACGTACAGATCAGAAAATGCGGCGAGGATCCTGTTAAGTATACTGATCAGAACAGAGGGGAGCAGCATCATGATGCTGGACGGAATTCCGACGCTGTAGATCTGTCCGATGATCTTCCAGTCTGGTTTCAGATATTTGATCTTAATATGTACGGCATATGTTTTTCTCAGATAAACAACCACATATAAGAGGAAAGCGCAGATCTGCCCGATGACTGTGGCAATGGCCGCTCCCGCAACTCCCAGCGCGGGGAAACCGAGCAGACCGAAGATCAGTATCGGGTCCAGTATAATGTTGATTACACATCCGACTATGAGCAGATACATGCTGATCTTCATTTTGCCGATGCCTTGAAAGATCTTTTCAAATGCAAGCTGCAGCAGCGCTCCGAATGACAGGCACAGCACGATGTATGTGTAATCACACGCATCCTTCAGAATAGCCGGGTCGCTTGTGAACAGACTCAGGAACGGTCTGGTGACAAATATCCCTGCCAGGATAAAGAGGATGCAGTGAAAAACTGACAAAACAACTCCCAGGGTGGCTGCCCGGTCTGCTTTTTCCTGGTCGCCTGCGCCAAGATGGATGGAGATGGCAGAGCTTATACCGACGCCGATCCCGACTCCGACAGAAACGATGGCATTCTGCAGAGGATAGGCGAGAGAGACCGCAGTCAGTGCGCCTGTTCCCAGCCTTGATACATAGATACTGTCCACTATATTATAAAGTGACTGGATCAGCATTGACAGCATCATTGGTACGGACATTGAAACAAGCAGGGAAAAGACGGGTTTCGTCCGCATGAATGAATTTCCTTTTTCCATAATCGAACTCCTTTCAAAACAATAAAAAAAGCCATATGCCTGTTTGGATTCTGAAACAGGAAAACCATATGACTTGATAAAATGTATTCTTTTTGTGCAACGACAATAATAGCACAGAGGCGGCGATCCGTCAATGGGCAACTGAAGAGCGAGGGCTGCATTACAGGATTCCCAGATGTTCCAGCAGGATTTTGACGCCAAGCAGGATCAGGATGGCTCCGCCTGCAAATTCGGCTTTGGATTTATACTTTGTTCCGAATACATTGCCGATCTTCACACCGATTGCTGAAATGATAAAGGTAGTTACGCCGATAAATGAAACTGCGGCGATGATATGTACGTCAAGGAAGGCGAAAGTAATACCTACAGCCAGCGCGTCGATGCTTGTCGCCACTGCCAGCAGGAACATAGTCCTGATGTCCAGTGAATCATCCTCTTTCTCGCAGTCGCCTGAACAGGCTTCCTTGATCATGTTTGCTCCGATGATCCCCAGGAGGATGAATGCGATCCAATGGTCGACGGCGGTGATCTTTTCTCGGAACTGGTATCCGAGCAGATATCCGAGAGCGGGCATCAGAGCCTGAAATCCGCCAAACCATAAGCCGACGATCCCGGCTTTCTTAATTGAAATCCTGGGCATGGCGAGGCCTTTACATACAGAGACGGCAAAAGCGTCCATTGATAAACCTACAGCAAGTATAAACAGTTCTAAAAATCCCATTTTTTTCTCCTTAGTAGTCAGATTGGGGAGCCTGCAGAGTTGTCCCCGATATTGGTTGCTTAATTGCAGACATCGCTCAGCCCGCGCCATTCGCAAAGCCGCACTGACGTGCTGACTGCGGCTGCGCCGCTTCTTTGCCCATATACTGATGCCAGACGGCTGAGCTGGTGCATAAAAAAAGCAGGCACATGCTGTACCTGTCACAAAAACATGTACAGCAAAAACACTGTACATGAGTCTCATTATTTAAGATAAGCCAGGTCCGGTAAAGACCAGTATGTTGACTTACCACGCAGGAATACGCCAATTACTCCCTCACGAACTGATAATATATTATCATCAGACTATAACGATTGCAAGAGAAATTTCCTTCTGCCGGAGAAGTTTTCCAATTCACAGGATTGACATATTTTCTTGATAAACTTACACTGTTTGTAATAAAGAAGAAATCTGTCAGACCGGAGACAAAGGAGGAAACGGTGATGGAAAATATGAATATAAAGATCCTTGTTGTGGACGATGAGAGCCGAATGAGAAAACTTGTAAAGGACTTTCTTGTGCGGGAAGGATATACGGTACTGGAAGCAGGGGATGGAATGGAAGCGATGGATGTGTTTTATGAGGAGAAAGATATCGCGCTGGTCATTCTTGATGTGATGATGCCCAAAATGGACGGCTGGCAGGTGTGCCGTGAGATCCGGGAATCTTCAAAAGTACCGATCATCATGCTGACGGCAAGGGCAGAGGAAAGAGACGAACTGCAGGGGTTTGATCTGGGCGTTGATGAGTACATATCAAAACCGTTCAGTCCGAAGATACTTGTGGCCAGAGTGAATGCAATCCTGCGCAGGACACTCGGAAATGCAGGAGGAGACGTGATCGAAGCAGGCGGTATTGTTCTGGACAAGGCGGCGCATATCGTGAAGATCGACGGGACTCCGGTGGAGCTGAGCTATAAGGAGTTTGAACTGCTCTCGTATTTTATGGAAAATCAGGGAATCGCGCTTTCGAGGGAAAAGATCCTTAATAATGTGTGGAATTATGATTATTTCGGGGATGCCAGGACGATTGATACTCATGTGAAGAAATTAAGAAGTAAACTGGGAGAAAAAGGAGAATATATCCGCACGATCTGGGGTATGGGATATAAATTCGAGGTGGATTCATGAAATATTCGATCAGGCGGCAGATGGCGGCAATATTTATCGGTCTGTTCGCATGCATACTTGGAGCAGTGCTTATAATAAATAACGGATTTCTGGGAAATTATTATCTCTCGCACAAGACAAAGGAGCTGGTGCGCACCTACCATGAAATAGATGAGATTCTTCAGCAGGGTGATATGACAGATGATAATGTTAAGAGCGGAATTCTGACACGGACTGAGAGAGCCAATATTGACCTGATCGTTCTGGACAGCGGCGGCAAGCAGGTATTGACAACGGTCACGGATGATGATCCCAGACTGAGACAGATGCTCAGTGAACAGCTGCTCGGACAGGATATCGATCAGGATGAGGTGCTGGAACAGAATGATGACTATGTGATCTACCGGTCAACTGCCCAGGGGACAGATGGAAATGTGGAATATCTGAAAATGTGGGGGTTCATGTCTGACGGTTCCTGGTTCGTGATGCAGAGTCCTCTGGCAAGTATACGGGAAAGTGCCGCGCTTGCAAATCAGTTCCTGATTTATCTCGGGATTGCAGGTATCATAATCGGAGGTCTGCTTGTGTGGCTCCTTTCAAGGAGAGTTACTCAGCCGATCATGGAGCTGGCTCGTCTTTCCCAGAAAATGGCAGATTTGAATTTCGATGCCAAGTATACGAGCGGAGGGCAGGATGAAATCGGAGTTCTGGGAAGCAATTTTAACAAAATGTCCGAACAGCTCGAGAAGACGATTTCAGAACTTAAGAGTGCCAATAATCAGCTGCAGAAAGATATTGAGCAGAAAGAAAAGATGGAAGAGATGCGCAATGAATTTCTTGGAAATGTCTCTCATGAGCTAAAGACTCCGATCGCATTGATACAGGGGTATGCGGAAGGATTGAAAGAAGGGGTGAACGACGACCCGGAAAGCCGTGAGTTTTATTGCGAAGTTATCATGGATGAAGCAGATAAGATGAACCGTATGGTGAAAAATCTGCTTACTCTGAATCAGCTGGAATTTGGTTCGGACGAAGTACAGTTTGAACGGTTTGATATTGTGGGGCTTGTGCGCGGAGTGATCTCAAGCTGTGAGATACTGATCCAGCAGGCGGATGCAACGGTAGACTTTATTGCGGATGAAAAACTGGACGTCTGGGCGGATGAATTCAAGACAGAACAGGTGATTCGGAATTATCTTACCAATGCGATACATCATGTGGAAAATGAGAAACGGATTGAAGTGCGTATACGGAAAGTTGATGATAAGGCGCGTATAACTGTCTTTAACAGCGGCAAGCCGATCCCTGAAGAGGATATCCCTAAATTGTGGGATAAGTTCTATAAAGTGGATAAAGCGCATACAAGAGAATATGGCGGAAACGGTATAGGGCTGTCTATTGTAAAGGCGATCATGGAGTCGTTCCATCAGAAGTACGGGGTGCGCAATTTTGATAACGGAGTGGAATTCTGGTTCGAGCTCGACGCCAAAACAGAAAATACTTCTTTACATTAAAGTGAAAATGCGATAAAATGGTAACGTTATAGAGTGGTTTAAGGCATACGGCATGCCGGCTGTCAGCAGTGGGCATGGGTATGCCTTATATCATTCTGGGAATATTTTAAAATGAGAAAGAGGAGGAAAACGCAGTGTATGACAAGATCTACAGCGCCATACAGTCGGTAGACAATTTTGTATGGGGATGGGGAATGATCGTGCTCCTTTTAGGAACACACATTTTCCTGACAATAAGGACAGGATTTATTCAGAGAAAGACGATCACAAAAGGTATTCCGCTCTCTGTTTCAAAAGAAGAGAGCGCGGACGGCGAGGTGAGCCAGTTCGGAGCACTGGCGACAGCGCTGGCTTCCACTATCGGAACAGGAAATATTATCGGTGTGGGAACGGCGATCGCTCTTGGAGGACCGGGTGCCGTGTTATGGTGCTGGCTGACCGGTGTCTTCGGTATCGCGACAAAATATGCAGAGTCGCTGATTGCGGTCAAGTACCGTGTGAAAACTCCCGACGGACGTATGCAGGGCGGTGCCATGTATGCGCTGGAACGCGGGCTGAACATGAAATGGCTCGGTATGATCTTCGCGGTCTTTGCGGGATTCGCGTCTTTCGGTATCGGATGTGCGACGCAGGTTAATGCCATCGCGGAAGTCTGCAGCAGCAATCTTGGAATCGAACCGTGGATCGTCGGCGTGATCGTTGCAGTGCTGACAGCTTTTGTCATTTTCGGAGGCATTAAATCAATTGCAAATGTGTGCGAGAAATTGGTGCCTTTTATGGCTCTGTTCTATGTGATCGGCTGCGTTATCATCTTGGGAATTAACTATGATTATATTATACCGGCAATTCAGACGATCTGCAGACTGGCATTTACGAAAGGCGCGGCTGCCGGCGGCCTTGTAGGAGGCGGCATAAGACTTGCTCTCCAGTATGGAGTGGCAAGAGGACTTTTTTCAAATGAGTCAGGTATGGGATCTGCGCCGATCGCGGCGGCGGCAGCTAAAACAAAAAATCCGGTTCGTCAGGCTCTGGTCTCTTCTACAGGAACGTTCTGGGATACAGTAGTGGTATGTCTGATGACAGGTCTTGTGCTGGTGTCGACGATTATGAAAAACCCAGCAATTAATGCGGATCAGATTGTGGACGGCGGTGAGCTCACAACTCTGGCATTTTCTCAGATTCCGTATTTTGGTCCGTTTATCCTTGTTGTGGGTATTATTACATTTGCATATTCGACAATCCTCGGATGGGCGTATTACGGAGAACGCTGCGTTGAGTATTTTGCAGGAAAGTTCGGACTGATCCCCTACAGAGTACTTTACATAGCTATCGCGCTGATCGCGCCTGTACTGGCGCTTGATCTCGTATGGCTGATCGCAGATATCCTGAATGCCCTGATGGCGATCCCGAACCTGATCGCCGTTCTGCTGCTTTCACCTGTGATCGTGAAAGAGACGAGAAAATATGTCAATAATCTGGATGCTGTGGATGACACGCCGGTTCCGGTAATAAAGACCGGTATCGGAAACGGCAGAAAATAGTCTGGTGCAGTCCGGGCATAGAAGCGGAGGAAAAAAGGATGATAGCAATCATAGACTATGATGCGGGTAATATAAAAAGTGTGGAAAAAGCCCTGCTCTATCTGGGGCAGGAGGTAAAAGTGACCGGAGATAAAGATGAGATCCTGTCAGCTGATAAGGTGATACTGCCCGGCGTAGGCGCTTTCGGGGATGCGATGGCTACGATCCGCGAAAGAGGGCTGGAGAGTGTGATCCGTCAGGTTGTGGATCAGGGCACACCCTTCCTTGGAATCTGTCTCGGGCTGCAGCTTCTCTTTGAACGCAGTGATGAGGCTCCGGGCGTGGAAGGACTCGGGATTCTGAAAGGAGAAATCCTGAAGATACCTGAAAAAGAAGGCATGAAGATTCCTCACATGGGATGGAACTCTCTTCACCTTGAAAATGACGGCAGGCTTTTCAGGGGAATAGAAGAAGGAGCGTATGTTTACTTTGTTCATTCCTATTATCTGAAAGCGGCTGATGAGCAGATCGTGAAAGCATCTACCGACTACTGTACCCATATTCATGCATCTGTAGAAAGAGACAATGTGTTTGCGTGCCAGTTCCATCCGGAAAAGAGCAGTGATGTGGGACTGCACATACTGAAAAATTTTGTCGAACTGTAGGAGGGAAACGATATGTTTACAAAAAGAATCATTCCCTGCCTTGATGTAAACGGGGGAAGAGTAGTAAAAGGAGTCAATTTCGTCGATCTGAAAGACGCGGGAGATCCGGTGGAGATTGCCAGGGCTTATGATAAAGCCGGTGCAGATGAACTTGTATTTCTTGATATAACGGCGTCGTCTGATAACAGAGGGACGGTTATTGACATGGTCAGGAAAGTGGCTGAATGTGTGTTTATTCCGTTTACAGTGGGCGGGGGCATCCGGACGGTAGATGATTTCCGGGCAATTCTCCGGGAAGGCGCGGATAAGATATCGATCAATTCTTCTGCCATCAATACTCCGGAACTGGTCAGCGACGCGGCGGATAAGTTCGGAAGCCAGTGCGTTGTCGTGGCTATTGACGCCAAGAAAAGAGCGGACGGTTCCGGCTGGAATATTTACAAGAACGGCGGACGCATTGATGTGGGCATTGACGCGGTAGAGTGGGCGATGAAAGTAGAACGCCTCGGCGCGGGAGAAATCCTGCTCACCAGCATGGACTGCGACGGCACGAAAGCCGGCTACGATCTGGAACTGACACGTACGATTGCGGAACATGTATCTATCCCGGTCATCGCCTCCGGTGGCGCCGGCACACTGGAGCATTTTAAAGAGGCATTGACAGTCGGAAAGGCAGATGCGGCCTTGGCGGCTTCCCTTTTCCATTATAAGGAGCTGGAGATACGGCAGGTCAAAGAATACCTTCAAAATGAAGGGGTGCCGGTGAGGCTGTGATCACGCCGGATATTTCCGGTTGGATGGCTGAATAAATGAATTGCAAAGAGTTCATTGCAATGGTAAAATTAGTAACAGTTCTATAACTGAGCTGTTACTAATTTTTATGTAGAATAAATTATCCGGAACATCCGGAAAGAAAAGAGGAACGGGATTATGGCAGGCTTGAACGGAGACTGGTACGAAGCGCTGAAAGGGGAATTCTCAAAGCCCTATTATAAGAAATTATTTGAGACAGTAAACAGGGAATACAGGACACATCTGATCTTCCCGCCGGCGGAGGACATCTTCAATGCTTTTCATCTGACGCCGCTGAAAGACGTAAAGGTAGTCATTCTCGGACAGGATCCGTATCACAATAACGGACAGGCGCACGGACTGTGCTTCTCGGTGAAGAAAGGTGTGGACATCCCTCCGTCTCTTGTGAATATCTATCAGGAACTCCACGATGATCTGGGCTGTACGATACCGAACCACGGCTGTCTGACGAAATGGGCGGAGCAGGGTGTGCTTATGCTGAACACAGTGCTTACGGTGCGTGCCCATCAGGCGAATTCCCACCGGGGAATCGGCTGGGAAGAATTTACCGATGCGGCTATCATGGCGCTGAACAGTCAGGACAGGCCGATTGTATTTATCCTGTGGGGAAGCCCGGCTCAGAGAAAGAAAGCGATGCTCAATAACCCGAAGCATCTGATCCTGACGGCGCCTCATCCGAGCCCGCTGTCAGCCTTCCGCGGATTCTTCGGCAGCAGGCCGTTCAGCAAGACGAACGCCTTTCTGGAGAGCCACGGAATCGAGCCTATTGACTGGCAGATCGACTGACTCACAGAGAAAAGACTTGCAATTCACATCAAAGCGCGTTATAATTCATAACGTGCTGATGCAGATGTAGTTCATCGGTAGAATACCAGCTTCCCAAGCTGGGGAGGCGGGTTCGATTCCCGTCATCTGCTGTAAATAAGCCGTAAGCGTTGAAAATACAGCGTTTACGGCTTTCTTTGATACTGAAATGATACTACTTTAATACTGATTATCTTCACAGAGCTTTTCCAGACGCTCGGCAACTTCTGACTGTTTGGACGGAAAAAGGTGTGAATAAATGTTCAATGTGGTTGATACGTTCTCGTGACCGAGCCGCTCCGATACCAGAAGGGCAGAGAAACCGAGTTCAATCAATAAAGAGGCGTGAGAGTGCCGGAGATCGTGCAGTCTGATCCGGCGGACTCCCGCCATTTTTGTATGAATCTCTAACTGTCGCGCATAGGATGAATGCGATGACGTAAAGAGCCTTGTAGAGCTGTCAGCGGCGTACAGTCGGGCAATATGCCGTTTGATGCACTCCATAAGGAACGGCGGTAGCGTAATTGTTCTGTTCGCCTTCTCGGTTTTTGGAGAGGTGATAACGCCTTTTCCGTTGATCAGATGATAAGTTTTGCTTACTGTCAGCGTTCCGGCATCAAAGTCAAAATCTCCCGGTGATAGCGCTTCAAATTCTCCAATACGGAGCCCGCAATAATACAGGACAAGGAAAGCTACATAATATGGGTCCTGCTTATCAAATGTGCTAATAAATCGGTCAAATTCTTCTTTTGTCCAAAAGGTCAAACTCTTCTGTTTCTTCCCTACGGCATTCCCCGCGATCTGGCAGGGGTTCACAGTCAGGCCGTAGATTCTCACAGCAAAATTAAATATACTGGACAGCTCCGTCACAAGGTTCTGCATATATCCCGGTGATAGTGGTTTATCATTGGCATTCTTGGATTCTTTTAGGACTGCCTGCCATTTCCTTATATCCGCCGCCGTAATCGCGTCTACAGACTTGTCAGAGAAGAACGGAAGAATCCACTTGTCAATGCGGTTCTTTTTTGTCTCGTAAGTGATCAGCTTTGTGTGCGCCTTCTTATCTTCCAGGTAGAGCTCCGAAAGAGTCCGGAAGGGCATGGAAGGCTGTGCGGCCTGTTTGAGCAGGAAATCCCGCTCCCAGTCCTTCGCCTCCCGCTGCAGGGTAAAGCCCCGTTTCATTTTCTGTTTCCTGGTGCCGGTATAGTCGGTATAGTACAGCTTAACGTACCAGGTCCCGGTTTTTTCGTCCTTATAGGTTGGCATTTTATCATTCTCCTTTCCTTAGCTGGGCGGCTGGATCAAAGAATGATATTGAGATTTACTCATTCTAAGTGTTTTTTCCGTGTGATCCTATAAATGCATACGCAATTTTTATCATGATTTGCAGATCTTCTTTATTCAAAGAAAATCTTAGAGCACTGTACTCTTCTCGTAGTTGTTCAATATCGGGATCGACTATGTTTATGTCTGTACCTTCTTCAACATTAATGAGTTCAGATATTGAAACATCTAAAGCTTTTGAAATTTTTCTTAGTGTCTCCATTTTAGGATTCGATCTATCATTTTCTAATTGACCGATGGCGGCTTGTGATATACCAAGTTTTTCCCCTAGTTCTTTTTGGGTAATCCCTAAGACTTTTCGCGCTTTTCTAATGTTTCCGCCTACACTCAATGATCGTCACCTTCCTTTCATGTTACCAGAATAGCATATATTTAATAATAATAAAAGATAAAACTTATAAAATGATATTGACATAAGCTACAACTTGTTTTATTATGTGAGTGTAACAAGATGTAACTTATATTTTGGAGGCGATAAGTAAATGAGAATTAATGACACAAAGTTTGATTTAGCCCTTGCCAATAGCGGTTTAACGATTGGACAGGCTGCGGATCGGGCCGGAATCAGTAGACAGCGCTATACGACAATCTTAAATCAAAAGCGGGTTACCCCGCAAGCTGCGGGCAAGATTGCTAAAGGTGTAGGCGTAACAGTAGAACAGATTATTGAGGCGGAAAACTGACAGGCTGGGCGGCTGGATCAGAAAATGAGCGTCGCGATGGCGCAACAGAAAGGAGAAGATATGTACATCATAACAGCTATGTATAACGGACGGAAGATTACCCGGACAGCGTTCGGAGACTTCCCGGCGTTCACAATCATCAATCAGATGGCAAGAGAGGGCTGCGTTGACATCGGCATGAGAAAGGAGGACGAGCAGTGACAAGACAGGTATACGGTGCGAAGGACTTGCAGGAGCTTTTGGGCGTGTCTGAGAGTAAGGCATATCAGTACATAAGAACAATGAATGCAGAATTGCAGGAAAAAGGTTTCTTGACAGTTAGAGGAAGGATCCCGGCGGCATATGTGCGTGAGCGTTTCTTCGGAGTGAGCCTAAGTGATAATGAAAAGAAATAGCCGATGTTGTATAAATCAATAAGGGCAGCAGGCCATTTGCGACGGCGCAACTAAGTATTTTGTATACACAGAAGAAAGGGGAAAGAAAATGTATTATCATACGTGTCCGCTATGCGGTGCAAATTTAGATCCGGGAGAGCGATGCAATTGTCTAGAAAGGAAGAAGCGAGAGACGGCAAGGTCGGGAAACAGGCGGGGGCTGATAAATAAAAATGGCGCATCTGTCAAAAAACAGATGCGCTGGGATTAAACCCGATAAAGATATAAATTTTAAGACATATCTATCTTAATATGTTAAGGCGGAAAAGTCAAGAAAATACGGGGAATTATCCCGTTTTATATACTCGATAAAGATATTAAAGTTAGGACAGATTTATGGCAACAAAGAG
>DWWI01000150.1 GCA_019119745.1 Candidatus Mediterraneibacter gallistercoris
TATACACATGAGTCTGATTCTCCAGAGCCCACTGCGCTCCCATCCCCGCGCCTATGGCGATAGCGATAAAATAAACCGTCAGCGCAGCCGGAATAACAAAGAACATAATGATTCCTCCGGCTTTCGTCCGCCTCGCGAATTCATTCAGCAGGATCAGCGCCGCCAGCACGCCCAGCATGGCGATCCATTGCGGTATGGCTTCCGAACCGTAAACATGAAACAACATAAATATTACCCCCTTTTCTCTCCGGCGGCGTCAAAGCCGCCTGTTACTGTGCCTCAATCTCCCGAATATTGCATTCGTCCCCGGTCACCAGATAAGTCTCCCAGCTTCCGCAGTGCGGGCACTGCCGCCCGTACTCCACGGTAGGATATGTCTTCTCACAGGATTCGCAGTATGTGACTGCCGGCATCATCTCAATCTTCATCTCCGCGTGTTCGATCAGCGGAAATTTCTTTCTGTAATACTGCCAGCAGTCCGTGAGATAATCCGGAACGATGGAACTCACTTCACCTACCTCCAGAGTGACAGAAGCGATTTCTCTTAAGTTATTTTCCGCCGCAACACTCTGCAGCGTCTTTGTAATATGTACTATAATTCCTAATTCATGCATGTTTTCTTCTGATAGTCCGCCTTTGCTTCTGCACTGCGGCACTATTCTATTTCTTCATCTTGATCTTTATGGCACGTTTGACCGCATAGGGAAGGATCCCCTTCAGCTTGTCCTCAGCTTTCCGCATCGTGCTCATCTCCGGCAGGTCCCGGCTTAAATGAATGGCGTCGAACTCGCATCTCGTCGTACACAGGCCGCAGCCGATACACTTGTTCTCATCTACGATCGTCGCACCGCACCCGAGGCATCTGGCCGCCTCCGTTTTTACCTGCTCCTCTGTAAATGTAGAACGCAGGTCGCGGAAACTCTCTTTTGCAACGCCCGCTTTCTTTCCCGGGATCTGGCGTTTTGCGTTGTCGAACTCTTCTATTATGGCACTGTCCTTATCCAGCTCAATGAACTGCCGCAGGTCGCGTCCCAGAGTCAGGGAATGCCCCTCATGGACAAAGCGGTGGATGGACTCGCAGCCCTGTTTTCCGGCCGCGATGGCATCGATGGCAAATTTCGGTCCTGTATACACGTCACCGCCCACAAAGATGTCCGGTTCTTTCGTCTGATATGTTACCGGATCTGCTTTTGCCGTACCGTTGGGGTTGAATTCTACCGCCGTATCTTTCAACAGTTCTCCCCAGCCGATGGACTGTCCGATGGAGAGGAGCACATTCTCGCACTCCACTGTGATGCAGTCGTCTTCGTCATATACAGGTTCAAATTTCCCTTCCGAATTAAACACAGAAACGCATTTCTTCAGGATAATCCCCTTTACCTTTCCATTATCTGCAAGAATCTCTTTCGGCCCCCAGCCGTTCCATACCACGATGCCTTCTTCACGTGCTTCAGCCACTTCATCCGCAGCAGCCGGCATCTCCGCCAGAGACTCCAGACAGTACATGCTCACACTCTCAGATCCGGAACGGAGAGCCGTCCTTGCCACGTCGATCGCTACATTTCCGCCGCCAATCACGACAGTCCGTCCGGAAAGGCTTACATCAGCGGGCAGCATTTCGTATTCCGGCGTTTTTTCACTGTCCGGTCTCCCGGCACTGTCAGCAGACATGACGGCTTCTTCCGCAAGATTGACCTTCCGCAGGAACTCCACTCCCGTCCGGACGCCTTCTGCTTCCTCTCCGGGAACGCCTGCCATTCTTCCGCCCTGCGCGCCTACAGCCACATAGAATGCTTTGTATCCTTCTGCCCTGAGCTCCGGAATCGTAACATCTTTCCCAACTTCCACGCCGCACCGGAACTCCACGTCCATCTGCCGGAGCACGTCGATCTCTGCCTCAATGACTGATTTCTCCAGCCGGAAAGACGGGATCCCGTTGAGCAGCATACCTCCCGGTCTTTTCTCTTTTTCAAATACCGTCACCGGATATCCTTTTGTTCTGAGATAATATGCCGCCGACATTCCCGCCGGACCTGCCCCGATGACCGCGATCTTCTGTTCAAACTGTTTTCCTTCATGATTTTCGCAGAGCGGAACATAGCGGTGCTCCTCATGGAGCTCTTTCTCGGCGATAAACTTCTTGATCTCATCGATGGCAACCGCCTTATCCACAGTTCCTCTCGTACAGGCGTCCTCGCATCGGCGGTTGCAGATTGCGCCGCACACGGCCGGAAACGGGTTATCCTGTTTGATCAGCTTCAGGGCATCCATATATCTGCCTTCCGCTGCCATCTTAATGTATCCCTGTACTGCAAGGTGAGCCGGACAGGCCGTCTTGCACGGCGACGTCCCCGTCTCGTAGCAGTTGATCTTGGCATGATCCTTATAATCCGGATCCCACTTGTCTCTTCCCCACTTTTCCGCATCCGGGAGCAGCGCTTTCGGGTATTTAATCTCTCCGTGCTTTGTGCACAGCTTCTGTCCCAGTTTCGCCGCGCCTACAGGACAGACCTCAACGCATTTCCCGCAGGCAACGCATTTTTCTTTCTCTACATGCGCCCTGTATGCAGAGCGGGACATATTCGGAGTATTGAAAAGCTGCGACGTCCTCAGGCCGTTACACACACCGGGCGCACAGTTGCAGATGGCAAATATCTTATCCTCACCGTCAATGTTGGTAATCTGGTGTACAAAACCATTTCGCTCGGCCCGTTCCAGTATCTCCATTACTTCGTCAAAATCTATGTACCGACCTTTGCCTGTCTCGACGAGATAATCTGCCATATCACCCACACCGATGCACAGATCTCCCTCGATCTCTCCGCATCCCTCGCCGCGGATCCTCTGCTGCCGGCGGCAGGAGCAGGCACCCACTGCATACTTGTCCTGATATTTCTTCAGCCAGTGCGAAATATGCTCTACGCTTGCAGACTGCTGATGCGCCGGGATTGCCTTCTCAACCGGAATCACGTGCATACCGATGCCGGAACCTCCGGGCGGCACCATGGGAGTCACTTTCTCAAGAGGCAGCCGGGACATATTTTCAAAAAAGTCAGCAAGTATCGGATGTTCCTCACACTGCTTCTTGTTCATTACCATGAACTCCGCACAGCCAGGGACAAACATGGGCAGTACATACTGTTTGTGCCGGTCTTCATTTTCCCAGTTGTACTCAATCATACCGATGACGGCCATCTCATCGAGGAGCTGCTGCACTCTCTCCTTATCCTTTCCCGACTTCTTCGCGATCTGCTCCACTGTCATCGGTTTCCTGACTTTCATGGACAGACATACTTCCGCCATCTCATCAGTGAGCACTTCCGCCAGTCCCCAGTACTCGGGGTCGTCCACCGTTACCTTGTGTCCGATGCGGTCCGTGATCATCTGCCCCAGTTTCAGGATCAGCTTTCTTTCTTCACTCATTTACCCGCCTCCTTCCATTCTTTTACCTGTTCTCTTATCCATCCGTACCATTCATCCATTCCTTCGCCTGTCTTCGCCGAGATCGGAATGATCTTCATATCCGGATTCAGCCGCAGCACCCGCTCTCTGCATGCATCGAAATCAAAATCAAAGCAGGACAGGGCGTCGATCTTATTGATCAGCAGACAGTGGGATACCTGAAACATCAGCGGATACTTCAATGGTTTATCGTCTCCCTCCGGCACGCTCAGGATCATGACATTCTTTACCGCCCCCGTGTCAAACTCCGCCGGACATACAAGATTGCCCACATTTTCCAGTATGGCAAGATCGATATCTTCCGTCCCCAGTTCTTCCAGTCCCTGCCTTGTCATATCCGCATCCAAATGGCACATGCCGCCGGTATGTAACTGGATCACTTTCGCACCCGTTTCACTGATGGCGTCCGCATCCACAGCACTGTCGATATCCGCCTCCATAACGCCGATCCGCATCTCATTTTTTAACGCATCAATGGTTCTCTTAAGAGTCGTTGTCTTCCCGCCGCCGGGGGATGACATGAGATTTATGAGAAATGTTCCGTCCGCTTTCAGTTCCTCTCTTACTTTCTCCGCCTCCTGATCATTGTCGTCAAAGATTCTTTTCTTGATCTCATATACTTTGTACATTGTTCCGCTCCTCTCCTGCCAGTCCTCTGATCAGCAGCTTTATGGCAATCTTCACCTGAAGGATCAGCTCCACCTTGCTGTCCAGCTCAAACATGCTTCCGTTCCACGCGAACCGCTTCATCACTCCGAAAGCCGTATGCGCAAGGGAATAACACACTTCATTCGGCGACCACTCGAAAAAAAGCGTACCGTCCTGCAGCCCTTTCTCCAGTGCGTCCGTTACTCTCGGTTTCAGGCTCATAATGCTCTCTTCGTACTCGGCAAGCCGTTCCATGTCAATCTTATACCTGCGCACAAATACTTCAAATTCCTGCAGATATTTGAGGAAGCCTCTTTCCTGCTCAAATATCACGACCAGAGCATCCATAATACACTCAAGCTGTTCCCGCCCGGTCATATCAGAATAGCCTTTTATCTCCGTGACATTCAAATATTTTCCCGCAATCTTCCTCCAGTAGGCTGCACCGCTCTGGATCGCAAGCCGGGCTTTTGTCTCATAATAGCGGTAGATCGTAGCGCTTCCGACTCCCGCCCGCTCCGCGATCTCATCAATTGACGTCTCTTCCAGCCCTTTGTCACAGAAAAGTTCCATCGCCGCTTCAAGAATCTTCTGCGCACGGTACTGTGTCCTGCGCATCCGCGCTGCAGACTCTCTCATTTTCTGTACTCCTTCCAAAGTTTGCTTCTGATAGTTATACTATCATATTTGTGTATATCAGGCAATATTTCAGAAATATATCTTTACTTTTTGTGAATTATTATAACTTTTTTATTTTATCTCACGCTTAAATCCTTCGCCAAACACCTCGCTTGTCTCAGTAAACATTAAAAAAGCCTGAGCATCTGTCTCCTGTACAGCGCTTTTGACCAGATATGCCTCCGCCTTAGAGCATGCGCAGAGAAGCACATCCCTGTGCATTCTCGTATAGCCGCCGGATGCCGGGATCGTAGTAACGCCGCGCCTTACATTTTCACCGATTTTAACTGCAATCTCTTCTCCTTTTTCCGTTATAATGATCGCCAGCGTCCCGGCGCCCGTACCATACAGGATCTTATCAATCACAATAGTAGAAACTCCAGTGGACGCTACTCCGTAAAGCACGGCATCGATATCTCCGAATACCGGCCAGCCGAGCAGTATGACCACAAGATCTATAAGAAGCGTGATCACGCCCATCGTCATGTGCGGCTTTTTCTTCTTGATCGTCAGAGCAAGAAAGTCGATTCCTCCCGACGATGAACCACGTATATAGAAGAGCGCCATCCCGGCTCCCATAAAAACACCGGAACAGAGTGCAGCCATCAGCCGGCTGCCCGTATACATAGGTATATAAGGAAATATTACATCAAGAAACAGCGAAGAGATCACCATTGTCTTCGCGCTTTTGAGCAGAAGCTGCCGTCCGACAGCTTTATAGCTGATAATAACAAGGGGTATATTAAACAGAAGTGTTACCGTCCCCACGGGCAGCCCCAGAAGATAATTCAGAATCAGCGCCAGGCCGGATACACCGCCGGGCGCAAATCCTGCATTGCCTGCAAAGGTATAAATGCCGGCAGCATAGAGTATACTGCCGGCAATATCATAGAGAAGATCCCATAGCAGGATCTTATGATCAAATTTTCTATTTAATTTAGGAAGTGTTTTCTTATCATTCATTTCACATACACACCTGCCGCTCTGTATCAGTGCCCGATATATGCCGGATACAGGTATAGTATGTTCAGTCTTGAAAAAAATATTCTTATTTCAGATTTGCATCTTTTCTGTTCAAGAAACAGTATATATAGTTAAAGAGGAGGAGAAAGCCATGAATGATAAAGAGCTCGAACTGATCCAACGGTTAAAGAAGAAAGACCAGAAAGCACTGGAAGAGATCATCCGTCTGTTTCACCAGTATGTTGCATCAATCGTATGCAGGATCCTGTATGGTCAGACAGATCAGACAGATATCCAGAGCGTGATCAACGATATCTTTTTCCGACTGTGGGAAAGTGCTGACCATATCAAAGCCGGGCAGGAAAACAATCTAAAGTCATACATAGGTGCCCTCGCAAGAAACACTGCACTCACGGAAAAGAAAAAATTACGGCACGCCTTCCCTCTTGAGGAAGATATTTTAGGAGAGGTTCCCGATCACTTTCATCAGATCGAACTCAGGAGCATGATCTTATCCGCGTTAAAGGAGCTGAATCCCGAAGAACAGACTGGCCTGCTCAAGTTTTATTTTCAGAGCAAAACACTTCTGGAGATTGCCGATGAATCCGGGCAGCCTCTTCCAACCGTCAAAAGCCGTCTGCAGAGGAGCCGGAAAAAGTTCAGAAAAATATTGGAAGAAAGGGGTTTTAATTATGAAAGTTAGTTATTACGATCTGTTTGATATGATCGCAGAAGATGCCGGGAAACTCTTATCCCAGGCAGAACACTCCCCCATACATCCGGAAAATTATTCATCGGACACCACAATAACAGCCGTCAAGGAAAAAATCAAAGAAACAGAGAGCCAAAAAAAACGCTCACATAAAAAAACTTTCCGTCTGCATCTTCTCATCGCAGCAGTTATTGTACTTTCTTTGTCAGGAATTGCATGCGCCGCATATCAGTATGATCTGTTCAAAGACGGCGCCGCACTGATCACTGATGAAAACCGGGATCTTGTGGGAAAAGAAATAAAAAATATGACGGCGAGCATATATGATAAAAACGGGAATCTGGTCAGCGGCCCCGGTCTCGCGCCGGAACCCACACTGGAAGATGTTATCGAAGAAACCGATATCATAAAAGATATAGAACACGCTGCCGGTACGAACGAGCCTCTCCCGCTCCCACATTCCATCACGCACTTCGCCGTCAAGGAAAACGGCAATTCCTGCACTACCCCGGTGATCATCTTTGACAATGACGTCATGGTCATCTTTACAAAAGAGGATGGGAGCGGATGGCATCTGAAGAAGGGTGAGACACTTGTATTTGAGAGCACAGAATATCCTTCCGAGATCAATGCAGTGACTCCAGATAAGGGACAGTGCGTAGGATTTTACTATGTCTTTAATAACACATTGATGAGAAAAAGTGACACTTCCTTAAGAGAATTGGATTTAAAATATGAACTCACAGCCGAACGGGACGGGGAATATTATATCTGCCTCATAGGCGCCAGTTCTGACCCCATCTCACTGATGGAAGGTAAAATATATAAAAGATAACGGGATAATCCCAAAAAATAAAGCTATTTGAAAATTCAAAAATAGCTTTACTTTTTTAGCGGATTCCTTATTCTTCTAAATTCTATTTCTGATTTTCAGGCAGCGAAATCGTACGGAGTTTTCGTATTCCTGATGAATTGTCATCATATTGGATTATATACTTTTGTCCGTCCGTCTCTATTATTCTGTTTACCAGTTCTGGAGACTGGAGTGTCATTTTCTGTCCTGCAACATCTATTATTATGATCTCTCCATTCTGGTCATCTACACTTTCGACAGAAGCAATAACTGTTGTCGTGCCTTTACTATTTTCTTTAATATATAGTCCAATTAAGATTACTGCAGCTAACAAAATTATTAGGAAGACCTGATCATATCTGTCACTTTCCTTTTTAATCACTTTCACTAAAAGATATACGAACCACACTGCCGCTATTCCTATACAGAGAAACGGAATTACAGAAGCAATCTCGTGTATTTTATAACTAATAATGGTATAAAGGCCGTACCGAGACAGTTCCTCCTGAAATATGTAAAAAGTCCACAACCAAATACCAGCTAAAACAACTATTGCTCTTTTTCCATATTTTCCCATATCTCTGTCTCCTCTTATTTCACAGCTTTTAACTTTAGTGTGCAAGACACGTTCTCTAAATCTCCGGAATATCTATTGAAATCGAATCATCATAAGAAAGGATCTCCATCTTTTCTTTCGTCACTTCATCAACAGAAACTACCTTTTGCGCCTCTTCCACCGTGATATTGTCATTCATAACCCTATTGGCGATTTCTGTTTTTTCCTGACGGTCTGATGAATCCGTGATCATACATAGAAGCTGATCCTTTTTCGGATCAACATAGTATTCCTGTGATACAACCGCTGTAATTGGTTCTGTTATTATCGCTTCTCCACTCTTCTGATTTATCTGTCCTGTAAGATTGACTGTATACTCCGCCGTATAGACATCGCAGGGTATACCGTTGTATTCTTCTGTGCGGTCTTTTGACAGGGACAGATTACTGCCATATCCGTAAGGGTAAAAACGTCTTGTATTCTGCAGAACATAATCATTTTCTATATTCAAAATTGCAGTAACATCATCTCCATCACCATAAAACCAGACTTCTGACCACGATGATTCAGCCGGCTCAACGATTTTCACATACTCTTTATACGGAGAAGCTTCAACTTTTCCCTCTACAACAGCAATGGTATCCTCAATGTCATTTTCTAAAACAAATGTACTCTTCCGGTATTCATAGTCACTGTTATAAAAACTTTCCAGCCATCCTGGCACACTATCATTTAAGGGCAGGACATCTGTATCATTTTTTTCCACATTTTTTTCTTTGCTTCCGCACGCCGATAAAACGCTGATACTGCTTATAAGTAATATCATGCAAATCATTCTTACTTTCATTGGTATCCCCCCTTTTCTTACTATTTATTTCACGCTGTTATTTAATAAGATCCGCTTTCTATATTTTGATTATAATCAGCTCTTATTACGCTGTAAAGCAAATCCTTTTTAGACGCACAAAAACCCCAGAAACCGAAGTCTCTGGGGTTGTATTTGTATCAATATTCTGTTTTTTGCCGTGCGCAGCTCAATTCCGCTTCGCTCCATTTCGCTCGCGGGCTGGCGCCCTATGAAAACGCAAAAAATACAGGGAAGAATGCAAGCACTCTTCCCTGATTTTATTTGCATTTTCGCACGGCTTATAGCCTTACGCGTATATCCTTACTCAACGATGGATGCTACTGTACCTGATCCTACTGTACGACCACCCTCACGGATAGCGAATCTCAGACCTTCCTCCATCGGTACCGGGTGGATCAGTTCAACTGTCATTGTAACGTGATCTCCAGGCATACACATCTCTGTGCCTTCCGGAAGCTCGCAAACACCTGTTACGTCTGTTGTTCTGAAGTAGAACTGCGGACGATAGTTGTTGAAGAACGGTGTATGACGGCCACCCTCATCTTTTGTCAGGACGTAAACCTGGCATGTGAATTTTGTATGGCATGTAACAGTACCCGGTTTGATCAGACACTGTCCTCTTTC
>DWWI01000151.1 GCA_019119745.1 Candidatus Mediterraneibacter gallistercoris
GAAAAAGTCGAAACAGGCTGCCATGTAGCAGCCTGTCAATACAAAATCTCTTCTTTCATTTTCATTCCTGTTCAGCCGTCTTTCTTCGGCATCATCACACACGCTTTGAACTGATCGCAGTCAATCTTTATATCAAACTCCCCGCTAAGCGCTTTTGCATATGTGCTGACGATCGCCAGCCCCAGTCCGTTGCCGTCGCCGGATCGTGCTTTATCTCCCCTCGCGAACCGCTCCACGATATCTTCCTTTGTAAAGTCCATTGGATACGCCGATGTATTGGTGATCTCCATACACAGATTTTCCTTCAGCGGACCTCCGTTTGAACCTTTCCTGCTGATGTAAGTAGTGACAAAAACCCTTGTTCCTTTTGCAGAATATTTCAGGGCATTTTCCAGGAGATTCTGGCAGATACGGTAAAAATAGGAATTATCTGAGACCAGCTCCGTATTTTCATCTGTCAGACGGGTGACGAACTCTAAGCCGCTGTTCTTGATCTGGTCATCCATATCCGCAAAGATCTGCTCGATCATACGGTTCAGTTCGAACTTCTCCGGATGGAGCTCTATGTTCCCGCTGCTCGCTTTTGCGAGACTGAAAAGGCTGTTCACCATTTCTTTCAGCTTTTCCGCGCGGTCTGATATGACATCCACATAATCCCTGACCGTATCGCTCAGTTCTTCTTTCCGGATCAGTTCAATATAACCCACCATAGATGTAAGCGGCGTCTTCAGATCGTGCGATACATTTGTAATAAGATCCACACGGAGCTGGTCACTCCGGGAGACTTTTTCCAGACTCTTCTTCTCGATCTCAAGCGCCACGTCAAGCCTGCGCCGGTTGAGATTCTCCATCTGCTCCATCATATAGTCGAGCTGTCTTTTCTGGAACCGCTGCAGAGCTGTCTCCGCCAGTATATACTGAAACAGCACAGAAAATATCATCACATATCCTGATGCAAGATTCGTATTCCATCCGGCAGTCCAGTAATTTCCTCCACCTATAAGATAGGACAGATACCATGCTGCGATCAGAAACGCCACAACACCGCCCAGCTGTATCCAGCCTTCCATCTTCTTCCCGTGTTCCTTCCACTCCGCATAACTGTTGTCATCGTCCGGCAGCCAGTTTCCGAATTTTCTGTTGAGCATATCATTAAAGCCCAGCCATACGCCGGATCCCAGCAGGAGATTGCCCAATATTCCATAAAACAAAGCCTCTCCTGTAGGATGGTATCCCCGATATACAACTGTAATCACAAGCAATGTGATCCCCATAGCTGCGAGAAGCACTTCCGCCATCAGTTTGTAATACTCTCCAAAAAATTTCTTTGCTTTTTTATCTATATCTTTCCATTTTGTATCCAATTCCCCACACCACCTTTACATATCTTGGTTTCTTCGTATCGATCTCAATCTTTTCGCGGATATGACGGATGTGCACCATGACCGTGTTCTCCACTGCATACGTCGCAGTCTCCTGCCATACATTCTCGTAAATCTGCTCCGCCGAAAAAACCTGCCCCGGATGCTCCATAAGAAGTTCCAGTATCTTGTACTCCGTGGCTGTCAGCCGTACCTCTTCGCCTTCCACCTCAATGACTCGCTGCTTCTTATCAAGTACCAGACCGCCGTTTACAATCCGGTCTGCATCCTCTTTCGGCGCTTCACCGCCCCATGCACGGTATCTGCGCAGGTGCGCTTTCACCCGCGCCATCAGCTCTGCTGGATTATAAGGCTTCTCCACATAATCGTCTGCTCCCATGATCAGGCCGGACACTTTGTCGCTCTCCTCCGTCTTTGCCGACAGGATGATCACCGGTATCTTATGCTTCTCCCGCAGCTTCATGAGCGTGGACAGCCCGTTCAGCCTCGGCATCATCACATCCAGAAGGATCAGGTCGATCTTGTTCTGCTCCAGCACGTCAAGAGCCTGCATCCCGTCATATGCGCCCATCACCTGATATCCTTCGTACTTCAGTAATTCACTGATTGAGTAAACAATTTCCTTGTTGTCATCCACAACCAGTATTGTTTCTTGTGCCATAACTGCTCCCCCTGTTTTTTGTTTCTATATTGAATATAAAGTGACGGGCTTAAAAATTCCCGGACCTAAATCTTAAAAAAATCTTATTTTCTGTTCTGCAAATTTTCTATTCTGTAAAGATTACCGGATTAGAACAGGATGAGCTGCTCATAATCCGTCTTGCACTCCAGCACTTCTTTCGGTTCTCTGTGCAGGAACTGCTCTGTCTTCCCGTCATCAAAGATCCATGCTCTGATCTCATCTGCCCGAAGGAGCAGCGGCATACGCTCATGTATCTGTGCTGCTCTGCCTCTCGCTTCCGTTGTCAGGATAACAAATCTTTCCTCTACCCGGGAGGCTGCTGTGCCGGATGTCTGAATCTCAGAAAAATCCTGTTCACTCTCAAACCAGTTAAAACAGCCTGCCAGAAAAATCACCGGGCTCTCCGCGCTCTCGAAAGCGAATTTCTCCTTTGAACTATTCCACTCATAGAATCCTTTTGCCGGGATCACGCACCGCCTGTTCAGCACACTGTCCCGGTAAGTCTTCTTCTGCAGGGCACTCTCCGCCCTGGCATTGATCAGCAGCCCATTTCCCTGAAAACCGGGGAATCCCCATCGCATCTTCTCTGCATCGAGATGCCCCTTTTCCGCCCGGAAAATGATCGCATATTGGGAAGGGCATATATCTCTCGTTCCATCCCGCCATTCTCTCCACAATTGGAATAGGGGCATTCCTGTCCTGCGTTCGATCTCCCATATCGCATCATCACTCATATAATATCTCCCACACATCTCTTTATGCCTCCCAGCTTAATTTCCAGCAGTACGAAACAGTCCGAAGTCATCATAGTCGGTGCTTTCCCCAACATCATAATAATACAATTGGAACAAATATTCACCTGTCACTGCAAACTGTAACTGTTAAAAAAGGACGAGGGTGCCGCAAGATCATCCGATCAGATGATGGAGCGATACCCTCGTCAGATTTTCATTCATACGGCTTTGCAATAGTCCGAGCGGATTCAAAATCAATCCGTCTGTTTATTCTACTGCCATCTGTTTTACCCTTGCCAGTGCTTTTGACACCGCGGGAATCGAAATAATGATCACTGTGATCACGCCCTCGACCAGCAGATAGCTGTAATTATAGAGGATCGGATACAGACTCGCCAGCGCTTTCGGGAAGTTGTCCGGCATATAGTCCATCCAGTACAGATAACCGCCCAGCGCATGAAATACACCTCTTGCCAGTACGGCGACTATGTAGCCCTTTACCAGTCCATATTTGCTTTTTGCAAAAAATCCCGCTACTCCCAAGGCTGCAAACGCAAGGATGTAATCACAGCATACCTGGAAAAAGGACAGCACATACGGTTCCTGGATAAACTGAATAATTCCATATGCAAGACCTACAAGCAGTCCGGTCTTCGGGCCGTACCAGTTTGCGATCAGCACGATAAAAAGCATGCTGAACAGCGTCACACTCCCTCCCCAGGGCATTTCAAAAAGTTTAATGTAGGATGTAAGGTATGCAAGCGCCAGAGCAACAGCGCAGAACACTAGCTGCTTTGTACTCATCCGCTTTTTGGAAGACGTCTTCGCCGCAAAATATACCGCTGCAAGAAACAGTATAACCCCGGCAATAATGGTGACCGCATATCCGGCTGTCGTCAGACCGCCTTCTGCATTTACAAGTAATTCAGACATAATAAAAACCCTCCTTGTTCTCAGATTGAAAACAAAAGGGCCTAAAAGCACTCATAACACATCCCTACGTTGGCATTATCCAAATCAGGTTATGGGTCGAAGTTCTCAACTTCCTCTCAGCCTGTCCTACAAGCTCCCCTTGTCATCAATCTTATGTAATTTTCTGTCGGACTCTATGGTACACGCATGATGCCGAAATGTCAAGCCCGAGTCGGATAACGGGCGTCCCCACCGGGAATACCTGCTGTGCCGGCTCTCCTGACTGTTTGTATTTAATTCTTCCATTTGATGCCGTAGCTCTGTTCTTTATTTCATTGACCTGTTTTAGGTCGATATTGACTTTTCTCCAATTATCAATTATGCTTTCCATAGATCGGACGATCGGAGATTATCGCTCATGGAACAACCTTATGGGGAAGCCACGATCCAGATCGAAGAACAGAAATATCAGATTACGAACAGGCATCTCACCGTGATCGACTCGCGTCAGGTACACAGCACAAACACTTACAGCGACACATCCATATTTATCTGTATCCACATCTCAGGAAAATATATAGAAAAATATCTGCCGGATCTTGACATGTATCAGAAATGTCATTACCTGTGTAGAAGAACATGGGAATGTCCTTTCTGCAGTACGTCAATGAAGTCCGCGTCTCTCATATCTATCAGGATCTGATCCGAACCGATATACCAGTCGGAGAACTTGCAGATCAGAACGGCTTTTCCAATCAGAAACTGTTCAACCGTACTTTTAAAGAAATATACGGCTGTACTCCCTCATCAGTCCGAAGAAATAATAAATAATTTAATCTGGAGGTATTTATATTATGAAGATCGTATTTCTGGACGCCGAATCACTCGGCAGCGACGCTGATTATTCCGAATTCGAGCAGCTTGGAGACGTCGTAAAGTATCCCCGCACCTCTCCGGAAGAAGTACCTGAGCGCATTGCAGACGCAGACGTGATCGTCGTGAATAAAGTTCCGGTCAACGAGGCCACTATCTCTGATGCCCGCAGCTTAAAACTTATATGTGTCAGCGCAACCGGAACAAACAATCTGGATAAAGACTATCTGAAGCATCGCGGGATCGAATGGCGGAACGCTGCGGGATACTCTACGGAATCCGTGGCCCAGCACACATTTGCAATGCTTTTCTATCTGATGGAAGATTTAAGATATTATGATGATTATGTCAAAAACGGCAGCTATGCCTCTTCATCTCTCTTTACCCACTTCGGTATCCCGTTCCATGAGCTCGGCAGTGTCACATGGGGCATCCTGGGCCTTGGTGCTATCGGGCGGAGAGTGGCGGATATTGCCGGAATGTTCGGCGCGAAAGTCATCTATTATTCCGCATCGGGTTCGCCGGCGCAGGAAGGATACCGTCAGGTGGATTTTGACACTTTGCTGGCCGAATCGGATATTCTCTCCATTCATGCCCCGCTCAACGAATACACAGAAAACATCATGAATGCGGATGCTTTCCGGAAAATGAAATCCGACGCCATCCTTCTTAATCTCGGCAGAGGTCCTATCATAAATGAAGCAGATCTTGCTGACGCGCTCAATTCCGGAGAAATCCGGGCTGCCGGGCTTGACGTACTCTCCGTAGAACCTATGGTGAAAAACAGCCCGCTTTTTGAAGTCCATGATAAAACGAAGCTTTTCATCACACCTCATGTCGCATGGGCGGCAGTCGAGGCCAGACAGAGACTTATGAAGATCGTGGCAGGACAGATAAAAGAATATTTCGGACGGGCATAGCTAAAATATCCGCAATAATATCCTCTTTACAAATCCGGTTTTTCTGGTATAATCATACGAGTTAGTTGTACGAAACTTTAGGTAGTATGATTGAACCGGAGGATATTATTTTGAACATAGTCGAAAAAACCCTTTCATTTGTATCTGTACTGTTACTCATTCTCTGTGCGCTTGCACCGATGAAACGCACAGAGCTGGCGCAAAGGCACACCTGGATCCGGAGCGTTACCGGCTTTCACACAGCTTATGGCATCATCCTGCTCATTACGGGACTGGCACACGGTATCCTTGCGGGCAGCGGACCGGGCATGATAACAGGTAAGCTGGCATGGATGCTTCTCCTGGTCCTTACACTTCTTACACTGCTGAAGAAGAGAACAAAACAGACAGTCTGGCGGAGAATACATATTGCGCTCGGTGCGGCCACGTGTATACTGGTCGTAATGCATATCATTCAGGCGGTCATCTTTTAGATAAGGCGCCGCATTTCTCAACGCGTACCTCGATTCCGCTTCGCTGCATCTCGGTCGTGGCTTTCGCCACATCGCTTCTCGGCTCCGTCCGCATTTCGCAACGCGTACCTCGATTTCGCTTCGCTACATCTCGGTCGTGGCTTTCGCCACATGCACAAAAAAGAGGAAAGGTCTTCCGGAATGCAAGCATTCCTCAGGACCTTTCCTCTTTTTTGCACGCGTTGCTCAATGCTTAACGTAAAAAATCGCCGTCCCCGCGGCTCGCAATGTCCGCAAAAACAGCGATTTCAAGTGCGCCATCAGGGGCTCGAACCCTGGACACCCTGATTAAGAGTCAGGTGCTCTTCCAACTGAGCTAATGGCGCATTTCTTATGTGCTTTATCAACAGCGCAAGTAGTATTATAAAGGAGAGTTTATAAAAATGCAAGCGTTTTTTTACATTTTTCTTCTCTTTTTTTATTTTTTCCCGTTTTTTGTATAAATCCATAAGCAAACAGACCATTTTTCCACTAAAAAAGCTTCTCCAGCACCGCTTTTGACACTACTCCGGCCGTAACACCTGTCACTTTGCCGCCCGAAAATGCGAGAAACGCAGGCACTCTGTCTATTCCGTAACGCTCCATCAGCAGAGCCGCGTCCGCTTCATTGATCCGGCAGACTTTAATCCTGCCCCTGTGCACTGATTCGAACTCTTCCAGTACATCATCCATCATTGCGCACCGCGGGCACCATGAGGCGTAAAACTCAAGCAGAACTGGTCTTCGGGATTTTTTCACTTCCGCCTCAAACTGTCCCGGCCTGATTTCGCTGATCATTTACGGCACCTGCCTTTCCGGTCATCTTTGCCGCATCCGTGACAGATGCCTGAATTAAGCAGCTTACTGACCTCCAGCATGGAACTGCGAATGCAGAGCAGCTGTCTGTTAAGTCCCGGCCTGCAGTAAAACATTTCTCTGACGCATGTCTTCCAGCATTTTCTTCTCATCTATATATACACCTGCCTTCTGAGCGGTCATAGATTATTATATGCCTGATTTGAAAAAATGTGCCATATTACCGGACGGGTATTAACCTTCTGCCGCACTATTTTCTCACGGCAATAAGTTTATTGATCGGATTTCCCTTTTTCGAAAATTTTTCTTCATATTCTGTCATAATATTCCCCTGATTCATTTCATCATTATGATGAAGATCATAAGTAAATCCTTTCAATGTCCAGCCGGCTTCCCTGACCTGCTCCAGAGAAAAATTAAACAGTTCCGTATTATCCGTCTTAAATTCGAGCATGCCGGACGGGACAAGCACATTCCGGTATCTCTCAAGGAACTCCGTAGAAGTCAGCCGTCTTCTGGCATGTCTCGCCTTCGGCCACGGATCGGAAAAATTCAAATAAATCCTGTCCACCTCATTTTTGGCAAAAACTTCTTCTATTCTCCTTGCGTCCATACAGATAAACCTTACGTTTTTAAGTTCTTTGAACTCTTCTGTATCAAATTTCTCTACAGCGCGGAGAAGCACGCTGGAATAACGCTCAATCCCGACAAAATTGATCTCCGGATATGCCTTTGCCATATCCAGAATAAAACGTCCCTTCCCCATCCCGATTTCAATACGGATCGGATATTTATTGCCAAACACCTGCTGCCAGCAGCCTCTCTGTTCCTCCGGTCTTTTGATTACAGCGCTGTGGGCCTGGATTGTGTCTTCTGCCCGCGGTATGTTTCTCAGTCTCATACTACTCCCTCTCCTTATATATCTGTTAAAGCATATATCTGTCAAACGCGACATAATTCTGTAATTTTTGTGCATTATCATAATACCACGGCGGACCGGACAGGTCAAAATTATAATGTGATCTTTACTTGCATTTTTTCACAAATGGTGTATGATAAAGTATATTGGTATTTTCATACAAACAGGAGGCTTTATATGGACTCTATTGTAAACAAATTGACGGAAATCGAGGACGCGGCATCGGCAATTGTCCAACATGCCGAGGATCAGAAAGAAGCGCTTAACAAAGAATACGATGAAAAGCGCAGGGCATTTGACGAAGAGCTCGAGAAGAAGACAGAGGCCCGGTTAAATGCCATCCGTTCTGACCTCGAAAAAAGTACTTCCCGTATTCTTGACAGCCAGAGCGATTCCAGTACGGAACTGATACGTTCGCTCCAGAAAGAATACGAGGAGAAACACACAGAATACGCCCGCGAAATACTGAAACGGATCACCGAGGTGTAGCCTATGGGAAATTTACTTGAATACAGCGGGATTGTGACAAAGATCCGGGCAATGGAAGCCAAACTTCTGAAACCGGAGCAGTTTGTCGAAATCGCCAATCTCGGAAATGTCCCCGCTATTGCAGATTATCTGAAAAAGAACACGGCATATGCGGATGTTCTCGAAACGCTGACAGAAGACCAGATCCATCGAGGCAACATTGAAAAAGTACTGACTCAGTCGCTTTACCATGATTACACGAAGATCTACCGTTTCTGTGGTCAGAAGCAGCGGCGTTTCATGCAGCTGATCATGAAAAATTATGAAATTGACCTGATCAATTATTGCCTGCGCATCGTGATTAATCATTACAAACAGCCTTTCGATCTGAACTATAAGCGTGCATTCTTCGACCGCTATTCACAGATTTCGATTGAAAAGCTCATCACTTCGCGCACAACGGATGAACTGGTAGAGAACTTAAAAGGCACAGAGTATTACGCTCCTCTAAAAAAATTAAAGGATGCTCAGAATGTTACTCTTTATGATTATAACCTTGCTCTGGATCTGTACTTTTTCACCTCTACGTGGAAGGAACAGAAAAAAGTCCTGAAAAAGGGCGACCTGGAACTTTTCATGAGGGATCGCGGTTCTAAGATTGATCTTCTGAACCTGCAGTGGATCTACCGGGCAAAGAAATACTACAATATGAAGCCTGCAGACATCTACCTGCTGCTTATCCCGATCCACTATAAGCTTTCAACCGACCTGGTCAAGGAGATGGTGGAAGCTCCGGGTCTCGAAGAATTTGAAAACGCCGTAGCCAGAACTTACTATGCACGTCATTATAATTTCCGCCAGAATCTGACTATTGAGCAAATGTATGCAGAATGTCTTGAACATCTGTATGCAGTCGACCGCCGGCGAAACCCTTATTCGGTTGCCGTGATCGGCACTTATCTCTTCCTCAAGGAAGAGGAAATAAAAAAGCTGACGACCGCCATGGAATGTGTACGTTACAGTCTGACTCCCGGCGAGACGCTGGCATACGTTGGAGGTAAAACCCAATGATCGTTAAAATGAAATTCATCAACATATCCGGTCCGAGGAATGACATTGACCGCGTGACAGACCTGTATCTCTCCCGTTATGAGATCCAGCTTGAGTCTGCTCTGTCAGAGCTGAAGACCGTAGACAACTTAAGACCTTTCGTCGAGCTCAATCCATACCGCGACGCACTTGCCAAGGCAAACCAATTCGTGGGATATCTCCCCAACGCAGATGATGTGACTCCTGCCACGGGACTGGGACTCAATGATATGTTCGAGCTTGTACGCAAGGCAAACGAAGATTATCAGACTCTTCAGGAAAAGAAAGAAAAATTAAAGAAAAAAATCGAGGAGCTTCGCGCGAAACAGCAGATCATCGCTCCTTTCCGGCCTGTAGACTGTGATCTCCACAAGGTGCTGAACTATCGGTATATTGCTTACCGTTTCGGGCGCATCGCAGTGGAATTCTATCACAAAATGCAGAAATATCTCATGGATGACTTAAACGCCATCTTTGTTGAGGGGGAACGGGATGAAAGTTTCGTATACGGGGCTTATTTTGTTTCTCCCGCCGAGGCACAGAAAGTAGATGCCGTATTCCGTTCCCTTCACTTTGAACGGATCGAACTCAAGGATGAATTCGAAGGCACGCCGGCATATGCATATCAGTCGCTGGAACGCGAGATTGCCCGTGTCAATCTGGAGATAGAAGATCTGGATAAACAGGCCGGAGAAATGCTTTCCGACAGAGCACCGCAGCTCATCGCAGCCAGGAACCGGCTGGAGGAATTATCCAACAATTTCGACGTCCGCAAACTTGCGGCGCGGATGGAGGACAATAAAGAAGATTACTACATTCTCTGCGGCTGGATGGCTGAGGATGATGTGGAAAAATTCGTAAAGGAAGTCGAGGACGATGACAAAGTGTTCGTGGTAGTCGAGGATGACCACGATGCCTACTTCGGAGAACCGCCCACCAAACTGGAGAATCCGAAGCTCTTCAAACCCTTTGAAATGTTCGTCCAGATGTACGGACTTCCGGCCCACAATGAAATGGATCCGACCGTATTTGTAGGCATCACATATTCCTTTATCTTCGGCGTTATGTTCGGGGACGTCGGGCAGGGGCTTCTGCTCCTCATCGGCGGAGCGCTGATCTATCATTTTAAGAAAGCGCCGCTTGCAGGAATCATCGCGTCGGCGGGTGTTTTTTCCACCATATTCGGATTCCTGTTCGGCAGTATCTTTGGATTCGAGGATGTACTGCCAGCGCTGTGGATGCGGCCCATTGACCATATGACTACGCTTCCGTTCCTCGGGAAACTGAACACAGTGTTCATCGTAGCAGTGGCGTTCGGTATGTTCCTTATCATAGTGGCAATGATCCTTCATATTATCAATGCCGCAAAAAGCAAGGATATCGAAGCCGCATGGTTCGAACCAAACGGTGTAGCCGGACTGGTCTTCTATGTGGCGGTGGTTATAACTATAGTTCTCTTTATGACAGGCAATCCGCTTCCGGGCGGAATCGTCCTGGCTGTCATGTTCGGTGTACCGCTGATCGTAATGCTCTTCCGAGAACCGATCACAAGAGCGATACAGAAACGGGCGGACAAGATGGAGACCGGCAAGGCAATGTTTATCGTACAGGGATTTTTCGAGATGTTCGAGACGCTTCTGAGCTATTTCTCCAACACTATCTCATTTATCCGTATCGGCGCATTTGCAGTCAGCCATGCCGCTATCATGGAAGTTGTCCTGCAGCTTGCAGGCGCAGAGAGCGGACACCCCAACTGGATCGGTGTGATCTTCGGCAACCTGTTTGTCTGCGGCTTCGAAGGACTGATCGTAGGTATCCAGGTACTTCGTCTGGAATATTACGAAATGTTCAGCCGTTTTTACAAAGGCAGCGGCCATGCATTTGATCCATATACAAAGAAGAATACAAATAAATCCAAAAAATAAACCACCTGTCCCCGCCGAAGAAGCTGCGGCAGGACCAGTACAGGTAAATTAAAAGAAATCAGGAGGATTCAACCATGACTTTAGCAACAAAAATCATCTTAATCATCGCTCTGATCGTAAGCATTATCGTTCCTTTCGGCTACTATCTTCTCGGTGAGAAATCAAAGAAGCGCTACAAACGCGCCATCGGAACCAACGCGTTTTTCTTCTTTGGAGCATTCGTCATCGCCACGATCATGCTGCTCGGCGGACCTGACGTACAGGCTGCAGAGTCTGTAACTTCCGACAGCGGTTTCGCAACAGGTCTCGGCTACCTCGCAGCGGCTCTCGTTACCGGACTTTCCTGTATCGGCGGCGGTATCGCAGTTGCAAGCGCGGCCAGCGCAGCACTCGGAGCGATCAGTGAGGATTCCAGCATACTCGGTAAGTCACTGATCTTTGTAGGTCTTGCAGAAGGTGTCTGCCTCTACGGACTGATCATCTCCTTCATGATCCTTGGAAACTTGTAATACCGGTCAGCCGCGCAGAAATATACGGATTGACGGGATCTGCGCGCCTGCTCTTAAGGCACGGCAGACCGGATCTTTCTATGGGGCAGACGCCCCACATGAATAATTCGCCGCATGCGGATTATGAATATCGGCTGACGTACTTACAACACCCGCGCCATTCACAAAGCCGCTCTGCTGTGTTTACTGCGGGTAAACTGGAGGCAATTTTATATGAAAATGTTTCTCATAAGCGATAACGTCGATACTTACACCGGAATGCGCCTCGCGGGAGTGGACGGTGTGGTGGTACATGAACGCGACGAACTGAGGGAGGCTCTGGAAGATGTTCTCAGAGACAAAAGTGTCGGCATCGTTCTCCTCACCGAAAAATTCGGGCGTGAATTTCCCGATATTATCGACACATTCCGGCTGGAGCGGAAGATGCCGCTTCTGGTGGAGATCCCTGACCGGCACGGAACGGGACGCAAGAAAGATTTTATCACTTCATACATTACTGAGGCAATCGGGCTGAAACTGTAGTTTCAGACTGACGGATATGCCCGGACATGGCTGAATTATTATTATATTAAAGGAGGGATTCCTCTTGACTCTGGAAGAAAAGATCGCACACCTGCAGACCACCTCTATGGAACAGGCACGTGCAGAGAGCAATGCCATCATAGACTCCCACCGGGAAGCACTTGAAAAGGTATTTGAAGACCATAAAGCAGAAGCACTGCGCCAGGCTGAAACACGGATCAAGGCTGAGACAACTAACGCTAAACTGTCGTTAAATCAGGCGACGGCAAAGTCCCAGCTCGAGATCAAGCGGCGTCAGGGGAAAGTACAGCAGGAGCTGAAAGACAAAATATTCGACGAGGCAAACAGCCTTGTACAGGATTATATGAAAACCGAAGATTACAATGATTTTCTTGTCAGGTGCATTCGTCAGGCAGTCCGCTTTGCCGGCGAAGATCCTGTCATAATCTATATCAACCCGTCGGACGAAAAGAAGCGTTCCGATCTCGAAGATGCCACAAGAGTTCATCTTACGGTCAGCGCAGAGGACTTTATCGGGGGTGTACGCGCAGTTATCCGTTCCCGCAATATCCTCATCGATAATTCATTTAAGACACAGCTGCGCAACGAATACGACAAATTTATGTTTTT
>DWWI01000152.1 GCA_019119745.1 Candidatus Mediterraneibacter gallistercoris
GAAAGCGAGAAAAATGCTCAGTGACGGTACATACAGGAAGAAAGTGCAGGGTGACCGGCCTGTAAACGCGCAGGAAACTTTCATGAAAGAGGCGCTTAACGCCAGAAGGCCGGCAGCGACGGTACATAAGAAAGAAAAAGAGTCACTGCTCGGAAAGATATTCGGAATATTCCGAAGAAAATAGAACTATAAAAGCAAATACAAGTAAAAGGAGAAAGACAATGACAGATTATAAGGTAACAGAATTCGGAAAAACAAAAGACGGAAAAGATGTACATCTGTATCTTCTGGAGAACAAAAACGGACTGAAAGCGTATGTGTCCGATTTTGGCGCTTCACTGGTACGCCTGTTTGTTCCGGATAAGAACGGCACAATGCTTGATGTAGTACACGGTTACGACAATGCCGCAGGATATGAGCGCGGAGACGGGGGAATCGGAGCGACAGTGGGAAGAAGCGCGAACCGGATCGGAGGCGCGCAGATCGAGATTAACGGTGTGACATACGAGCTCGAGAAAAATGACAATGGCAATAACCTGCACAGCGGCTGTGACTATTACCAGAAAAGGATATGGAATGTGGAAGAACAGTCGGAAAATAAGATTACATTCCTTCTTCACAGTCCGGACGGCGACCAGGGATATCCGGGAGCTCTGGATATGCATGTGACCTATCTGTTAGATGACGAAAATACGCTGAATATACACTATGAGGCGGTGCCTGACAAGGATACGGTCATTAATATGACAAATCACAGCTATTTTAATTTAAACGGACATAACAGCGGAACGGTTCTTGAACATAAGGTTATGCTTGACGCTGATTACTTCACGCCTGCAGACGCACAGTCCATCCCGACAGGTGAGATCCGCAGCGTTGAGGGCACTCCTATGGATTTCCGCAAAGAAAAAGCACTGGGGGAAGAGATAGACTCTGACTATGAGCCACTGCGTTTCGGCGGCGGCTACGACCACAACTGGGTATTGAAAAACGAAGGCAGATTTGCTAAAGTAGCAGAAGTGACGTCAGACAAGAGCGGGATCCGGATGGAAGTGTACACGGATCTTCCGGGTGTGCAGATGTACACGGCGAATTTCATTGACAATGAACCGGGAAAAGACGGCGCGTCCTATGAAAAGAGAAGTGCGGTGTGTCTCGAGACACAGTATTTCCCGGATGCGGTACATCACGATAATTTCCCGTCACCGGTCTGCAGAAAAGGAGAAAAATATGACACCCGTACTGCATACCGTTTTCTGACGAAATAGGAGACAGAGAAAAGACAGACATCTATGGAAAAATCAGTATACATTGCGGAGAAGCCGAGTGTGGCTCAGGAATTCGCAAAAGCATTAAAACTAAAGACCAGACGGGGCGACGGCTATCTGGAATCCGAGGAGGCAATTGTAACGTGGTGCGTGGGACATCTCGTGACGATGAGTTATCCGGAAGCCTATGATCCGGCATTGAAGAAATGGAGTCTTCAGACACTGCCGTTTATTCCGGACGATTTCAAATATGAAGTGATCCCTTCGGTAGAAAAGCAGTTCCGTATTGTGAGCGGCATTCTGAACAGAGAAGACGTGGATACGATCTATGTCTGTACCGACTCGGGGCGGGAGGGAGAATACATTTACCGTCTCGTTGAGCAGGAAGCCCACGTGACCGGAAAGAAGCGGAAAAGAGTGTGGATTGATTCCCAGACAGAGGAGGAGATCCTGAGGGGAATCCGGGAGGCGAAAGATCTCTCTGAGTATGATAATTTAAGTGATTCGGCCTACCTCAGGGCAAAGGAAGATTATCTGATGGGAATTAACTTTTCCCGTCTTCTTACCCTGAAATACGGGAACAGTATTTCAAATTATCTGAAGACAAAATATTCTGTGATTTCCGTGGGCAGGGTCATGACCTGTGTGCTCGGCATGGTCGTGCGCAGGGAGCGGGAGATCCGTGATTTCGTCAAGACGCCATTTTACCGTGTAATCAGTACGGTAGATGCATCAGGGCATACATTCGATGGCGAGTGGAGGGCAGTGAAAGGTTCCCGGTATGTTGAGGTGAAGCCGGCCGCCGGGGATGACAGCGGACAGGCAGATGGAAAACCGTCAGAAGAGAGCCTGATTTATTCCCGTGACCTGTATAAAGAAAACGGATTTAAAGAAAGGCCGAAGGCGGAAGAGCTGATTGCATATCTGTCAGAGGAACAGCCTCTTTCCTGTGTGGTAGAATCCATTGAAAAGAAGAAAGAGAAGAAGAATCCGCCTCTTTTATACAATCTGGCGGAGCTTCAGAACGACTGTTCCAAGCGCTTTAAGATCAGTCCGGATGAGACACTTCGAATTGTGCAGGAATTGTACGAGAAAAAGCTGGTGACGTATCCCAGAACCGACGCCCGTGTTCTTTCCACAGCGGTGGCAAAGGAGATTACAAGAAATCTGAACGGTCTGTCCAAATATGAGATGGCGGCTCCGTATCTTCAGGACATCCTGGGTTTCGGCAGCTATAAGAATCTGGCGAAGACAAGATATGTCAATGACAAGCAGATTACAGATCACTATGCGATCATCCCTACGGGGCAGGGACTGCCGGCACTTAAATCTGTCTCGGCAACTGCTCATAAGGTCTACGACCTGATCGTACGGAGATTTTTAAGCATTTTTTATCCGGCTGCGGTGTACCAGAAAGTATCCATTGTCTCAAAGATGCGGGAAGAGAGCTTTTTCTCCAGCTTCAAGGTGCTTGCGGAAGAGGGGTACCTGAAAGTGGCGGGAATGCCCCAGTCAAAGGATCAGGCGCCGGATACGGATCTTTTCGATGCGATCAAAACATTGCGAAAAGGAGCTGTCCTTCCGGTTCAGTCACTGGATATCAAGGAAGGCGAGACGTCGCCTCCGAAACGTTATAATTCCGGTTCCATCATCCTTGCGATGGAGAATGCCGGACAGCTGATCGAGGACGAGGAGCTCCGCGCCCAGATCAAGGGAAGCGGAATCGGTACCAGCGCCACAAGAGCAGAGATTTTGAAGAAGCTGATCCATATCAAATATCTGGCATTAAATAAAAAAACACAGATCATCACCCCTACATTACAGGGAGAGATGGTATATGATGTGGTGGACAATTCTATCCGGTCTCTTCTGAATCCGGAGCTTACCGCGAGCTGGGAAAAAGGGCTTACCTATGTGGCGGAAGGCAGTATCACATCGGATGAATATATGAAGAAACTGGATGACTTTATCACACGAAGAACCGTGGGAGTTAAAGGTCTGAATAATCAGTATCAGTTAAGAGCCTGCTATGACAAAGCAGCAGGTTTTTATAAAAAGGGCCGGAAGACCGGCGGAAAGGAAGCGTAATAAATGGAAGCATTGACAGTAAAAGAACTCTATACACTTGATGAGACGATCGCAAAAGATATCTTTGAGGGAGTGACCTACCCGTGGGAAGTCCTGCCGAAGATCAGCGCTTTTATCGTAGAGCTTGGCAATACTCTGAGCGAGGATGAATATGAGAAACGCGGGGAAAACGTGTGGATCGCAAAATCCGCAAAAGTGGCTCCTACAGCATATATCAACGGACCGGCGATCATCGGCAAGGAGGCGGAGGTGCGTCACTGCGCATTTATCCGCGGCAATGCGATCGTAGGAGAGGGAGCCGTTGTAGGAAATTCTACGGAGCTTAAGAACGTTATTCTCTTTAATAAAGTGCAGGTACCTCATTATAATTATGTCGGTGACTCCATTCTGGGATATAAGTCTCATATGGGTGCAGGCTCCATCACATCTAATGTGAAATCCGATAAGAAACTGGTCGTTGTAAAGACACCGTGGGGCAACATTGAGACAGACATGAAGAAATTCGGCGCCATGCTCGGAGATGAGGTGGAAGTAGGATGCGGAAGCGTCCTTAATCCGGGAACTGTTGTGGGCAGCCACAGCAATATCTATCCGCTGTCATCTGTACGTGGATTCGTTCCGGGAAACAGCATCTATAAAAAACAGGGCGAAGTAGTAGAGAAGAGATAATATTCTTAACAAAAAATTAAGTTGACAATAGGCTGCGGGTCTCGTATTGTTGTATTAAATTAATAATACAGTAATGCGGGACTTTTTATGTAGAAATACAGTACATATATTACGTAGTCTCCGCAGACAGGAGGGTTTATGCTTGAGATACAGGGATTGAGCAAATCTTATGGAAATAATGTGGCGGTTGATAATGTGGATTTTACAGTTCCGGACGGACAGGTCGGCATTCTGCTCGGACCGAACGGCGCCGGCAAGTCTACGATCATCAAGAGTATTGCAGGGCTGCTGAGGTATAAAGGGATGATACGGATCCAGGGACTTCCGGCACGTACTGTCGAGGCAAAGAAAGTATTTGCATATGTGCCGGAAATTCCCAATATGTTTGACGCTCTGACTGTCAGAGAACATATTGAATATATCAGGATGGCGTACAACAGCGATATTACAGACGAGGAGGTGGAGAAGATCCTGAAAGAATTTGAGATGGATGACAAGCAGGATAAACTTGGGAACGAACTGTCGAAAGGAATGATGCAGAAAGTAAG
>DWWI01000153.1 GCA_019119745.1 Candidatus Mediterraneibacter gallistercoris
TACCAACCATCGGGTTGTTTCCTGCACAGATCAGACCCATCATCTCAACGTGAGCCGGTACGGAAGAGGAACCTGCGAACTGTGCATCGGAGTGCATACGTCCCATTGTATCTGTCATACCATAGGAAGCCGGTCCTGCTGCCATGTTGTCCGGATGAAGTGTACGTCCTGTACCACCGCCGGATGCAACTGAGAAGTATTTCTTTCCTGCATCTACACACTCTTTCTTGTATGTACCTGCTACCGGATGCTGGAAACGTGTCGGGTTTGTTGAGTTACCTGTGATAGATACGTCAACGCCCTCTTTCCACATGATTGCAACACCTTCGCGGACATCGTTTGCACCATAGCAGTTAACTTTGGAGCGAAGTCCGTCAGAATAAGCGATTCTCTGTACTTCTTTGAGCTCGCCTGTGAAGTAATCGTACTCTGTCTGTACGTATGTGAATCCGTTGATTCTGGAGATGATCTTAGCCGCATCTTTTCCAAGACCGTTCAGGATAACACGGAGCGGTTTTTTACGAACTTTGTTCGCTTTCTCTGCGATACCGATAGCACCCTCGGCTGCTGCGAATGACTCATGTCCTGCAAGGAAGCAGAAGCAGTCTGTGGACTCTTCAAGGAGCATCTTTCCAAGATTTCCATGTCCGAGACCTACTTTACGCTGGTCAGCAACGGATCCCGGAATACAGAATGCCTGAAGTCCTTCTCCGATTGCAGCTGCTGCATCAGCAGCGTTTCTGCAGTCTTTCTTGATTGCGATAGCCGCGCCTGTGATGTAAGCCCAGCATGCATTCTCAAAGCAGATCGGCTGAATGCCTTTGATCTGATTGTAAACGTCCAGTCCGGCATCCTTTGTGATCTTCTCTGCCTCTTCCAGAGAAGCGATACCGTAGCTGTTTAAAACTTCATTGATTTTATCAATTCTTCTTTCATATGATTCAAATAAAGCCATTTATATATCCTCCTGATTTATTTACCATTGTTGAGATTTTCACTGCAAGATCTGCGATTACTCTTTACGCGGATCGATGATCTTCACTGCATCATCAACACGGCCGTACTGTCCTTTTGCTTTCTCCCAAGCATCGTTCGGTGTATCGCCGTTTTTAACGAAATCTGTGAATTTTCCAAGGTTTACGAACTGATATCCGATGATCTCATCGTTGTCATCAAGAGCAATTCCTGTAACATAACCCTCTGCCATCTCAAGGTAACGAGGACCTTTTGCAAGTGTTCCGTACATTGTACCAACCTGAGAACGAAGTCCTTTTCCAAGGTCTTCCAGTCCTGCACCGATTGCAAGTCCGTCTTCGGAGAATGCACTCTGTGTTCTTCCGTATACGATCTGAAGGAACAGTTCTCTCATTGCTGTATTAATTGCATCACAGACAAGGTCTGTGTTCAGTGCCTCTAAGATTGTTTTGCCTGGAAGAATCTCAGATGCCATAGCAGCGGAATGTGTCATTCCTGAACATCCAAGTGTCTCTACCAGCGCTTCCTGAATGACGCCCTCTTTTACATTCAGTGTCAGTTTACATGCTCCCTGCTGAGGTGCACACCAGCCTACGCCGTGTGTAAAACCGGAGATATCTTTGATCTCTTTTGCTTTTACCCATTTCGCCTCTTCCGGGATCGGAGCTGGTCCGTGATTCGCGCCCTGAGCCACCGGACACATCATTTCTACTTCATGTGAATAAATCATGTTAAAACTCCTTTCAATATGTATGATTTTCTTCGCATATGACGCGAGACTTTCCGCTGCCTGATGCGGTATTTTTCGTCTGCCCCATATATGGTTTATTTTCTCATAATTTCAATCATTCGTCAATCTCAGGCTGACAAGTTTTTCACAAAACATCGACAAATTATGAATCCTGTTCCAAAGCCTCGATGAGCATGGAAAGCGCCGTCTCCACCGTATGCAGCCTGTTTTCCATTCGGTTTCCCTCAAAACGGCATTCTTTTACAGTTGTCTTTCCTTTCAGATAGCATCCTATATATACGAGTCCCACCGGTTTCTCTTTCGTACCGCCGCCCGGACCTGCGATTCCGGTAGCGCTTAAGGCTGCATCTGCGTCCGCCGCTGTTGCCGCTCCCTCTGCCATCTCCCGTGCTGTCTGTTCACTGACAGCGCCGTATTTTTCCAGAGTTTCATGCCTTACATTGACCAGGCGCTCTTTTGCCTCGTTGGAATATGTTACGTACCCTTCGTTCAATACATCTGAAGCGCCGGCCACGTTCACCAGAGTCCCGGCAATCAGGCCGCCCGTACATGATTCCGCTGTTGTGACTGTAAGTTTTTTTGCAGCCAGAAGTCCTACTGCCTTCTCTTCAAGTTCCTTTCCTGCAAAGTCAATATTTTCATTGTATTCCATCTGATACTTTTTCCCTCCTGTTTCCAATGCGTACCGGCTGTACATTATCTACATCCCGCCGTGGGTAAGCACCTGACGGTTCTTCCAAATATAGTCAATCAGAGAAACAATCGTAAGCGCAAGAGCGATCCAGATCAGAATCTCGCCGATCAGATCGAATACGCCGCCGAAATCAGCAATCAGCACGATAATCATTGCCATCTGGAATACGGTCTTAAACTTTCCCCAGTAGCTGGCCGCGATCACTATCCCGCTGTCAGACGCCACAAGTCTGAAACCGCTGATAATGAACTCCCTTGCAATAATTACGATTACAATCGCGGTATTCAGCTTTCCGGAGGGGATCAGACAGATCATGGCCGAGCAGACAAGCAGCTTGTCCGCCAGCGGATCCATAAACTTTCCGAAATTTGTCACAAGATTATATTTACGGGCAATCTTTCCATCCAGCATATCCGTCAGACTGGCAACAACAAACAACGCAAGAGCAATCCATTTATTTGCGGCTCCGCCCACATCTGTCAGCATAAAGAAAACAAAAAAAGGCACCATGATAACTCTAAGAACAGTCAGTTTATTTGGCAAATTCATAATAATTCTCCTATCAGATCATAATCTACGGCTCCGGTCACTTTTACTCTTGCAAAATCACCGGACAACAGCTCCTCATCTGTGTTGATAAAAATTAACCCGTCCACATTGGGGGCGTCCCTGTAGGTGCGTCCTACATACGCGTTCTCATCCGCCACTTTTCCCTCGATCATCACAAGGACTTCGCGTCCCACCATATCCTGAGCGTTGTCAAATGCTATTTCCTGCTGCAGCTCCATCAGGTCAGCCTGCCGGTCAAGTTTTACTTCCTCGTCAATCTGATCCGGCATCTCTGCCGCCGGCGTATCCTCCTCCGGAGAATAAGTAAATACGCCCAGACGGTCAAATTCCATCTCATCCACAAATTCCAGCAGTTCCTCATGCTGTTCTTTCGTCTCTCCCGGGAATCCTGTAATCAGTGTTGTTCTAAGACATATGTCCGGGATCTCTCTTCTTAACTTTCCTATGATATCCACAAGCTCCTGTTTCGACGTCCTGCGGCCCATCCTGCCAAGTATCGTATCATTGGCATGCTGGATCGGCAGATCAAGATAATGACAGATTTTCGGTTCCTCTTTCATAACCTGGATCAGCTCGTCTGTGATTTCTTCCGGATAGCAGTAAAGGATACGGATCCAGCGGATTCCGGGTGTCTTACAGAGATTTCTCAGCAATACGTGGAGAGACTTTTCGCCATAGAGGTCTTTCCCGTACAGCGTCGTCTCCTGAGCCACAAGGATCAGCTCTTTGACTCCCTGATCTGCAAGCTCCTGCGCTTCTTTAAGAAGGCGCTCCATGGGAACGCTGCGGAAATTTCCACGGATTTTCGGAATAATGCAGTAGGTACAGTGTTTATCGCATCCTTCCGCGATCTTCAGATACGCGAAATGCCCGCCTGTAGTTACAAGCCGTTTTGTATCCGGCAGCGGCAGAGCATCCAGATCCGAAAGAATCACTTCATGCTGTCCTTTCAGCGCTGCATCAACGGCGTCAAGTATTTTATCATATGCTGTTGTTCCCAGCACCTCATCTACTTCAGGAATCTCATCTATGATTTCCTTACGGTAACGCTGGGCAAGACATCCGGTCACGATAAGCGCCTTGATCTTTCCCTGTTTTTTATATTCTGCCATTTCCAGAATATTCTGGATACTCTCTTCTTTAGCGTCATGGATAAAACAGCACGTATTAATTACAATGACGTCGGCCTGATTCTCATCATCCGTCATTTCATACCCTCTCGATGCCAGAAGCCCCAGCATCACTTCCGTATCCACGAGATTCTTATCGCATCCGAGAGAGATAAACAATATTTTCATATCTTAACCTCCGGTCTTGTTTATCGCAATTACCGGAATTGCCGAAAGGCATATTCCGGAATTGTAAGCGGTCGCCATCACAAAAAAGGCAGATACCACATGTGCATCTGCCCTGTCTGAACCTATTCCTCTTCTTGTTTATTCTCGGCCAGGATCTTCAGTTTTCCCTGATTGAGTTCATCAATAGCAATGGAAAGTGGTTTCTCTCCTTCTTTCGCATCTACCAGAGGAAGATCCCCTGCGATGAGCTGTCTTGCTCTCTTTGATGTCGCCATGACGATGGAATAACGGCTGTTGACAACCTTTGTTTCGCCCTCCTCGACATCTTTGTTCACTACTTTCATCAAATCTGTGTAAGACGGGTGCAGCATAACCTAATCTTCTCCTTTCCTAATAGCCGCCGTAATTTCTGCAGCATATGATTTACCTTTACGGCATTCTCTTCAATGTTTGAGTCTCTCAAGATCTTCTTTTATTTCTCTCATAAATTCACGGTTGCGTGAACTTCTGCGGTGTTCTCCCCTGATGATATCATGCATCTCCTCAACACATTTATCCAGGCTGTCATTGATGATCAGATAATCATAATTTTCCATGCCTTCCGCCTCTTCGCAGGCACGGTTCATGCGGGATTCGATTACATCCATCGTTTCAGTCCCTCTTCCGACAAGCCGTCTTTTTAACTCTTCAGCGCTCGGCGGAGTAACGAACAGAAGCAGCGTATCCGGGAACATCTTCTTTACGTTGAGCGCTCCCTGAATCTCAATCTCAAGGATAACGTCTCTGCCTTCCTCCAGCTTTTTCTCTACATAATCGCGCGGAGTGCCGTAGTAGTTTTCCACGTATCTAGCATACTCTATCAGTTCGCCTTTGGCAATCATTTTTTCAAATTCATCTTTCGACACAAAAAAATACTCTCTGCCGTCCACTTCACCCTCTCTCGGCGACCGGGTAGTTGCCGAAATTGAAAGCGCGTATGTATCCGGATAGCGGGTCAGGAGCTCTTTCATGAGCGTTCCTTTGCCCGAACCTGAAAATCCGGATACAACGATCAATATTCCTTTTTCCTTCATGCCCATCCCTCTTACTCAATATTCTGAATCTGTTCCCTGATCTTCTCGATCTCTGTCTTCAGGCTTATCGCGCAGTCAGACACCTCGATATCATTTGCCTTGGAGAGGATCGTGTTTGCCTCCCGGTTCATCTCCTGTGCGATAAAATCAAGCTTTCTTCCGATTTCGTCCTGCTCCTCCAGGGTACTGCGCATATGGCTGATATGGCTTTTAAGCCTTACAACTTCCTCATCCGTACAGATCTTATCAGCAAAGAGAATCACTTCCGCCGCAATGCGGCTCTCTTCTATCTGTGTATCTGACAGCAGTTCCTTCATCTTCTCCTCGAGTTTTGCGCGATACTCGGCGACAATCTTCGGAGACCTCTCCTCGATAAATCCGATCTGCTCACTCAGGATGTCCAGCTTGGAGAGAATATCTTTTTTCAGGTTCTCTCCTTCCGTCTTTCTTGTCTCGACAAACTGTGCAAACGCCCCCTCCAGCGCTTCTTTCAGACCGTTCCACAGTTCTTCTTCATCTTCGCTCTGCTCCTCCATGGTAAACACTTCCGAATAGCGGGAAAGTGTTGAGACACGGACATCATTTTCCAGACCGAACTCCTCTTCCATCTGTTTTAAATATTTTATATATTCTGCTGCAAGTGCCGCATTATATTTCACTGACACCTGTGCCTGGGAGAGATCTTCATACGTGATGAAAATATCTACCTTTCCTCTGTTAGCATAGGACTTTAGAAGAGTCCGTATAGCAGTCTCGAAGAAATTCAGTTTCTTCGGCATCCGGATATTCACATCGAGATAACGATGATTCACGCTCTTTAGTTCCACTGTGAACTTTCTTGAATCTTTCTGTACCTCACATCTGCCGAAACCGGTCATGCTCTTTATCATGTCAAACCATCCTCTGTTACAATTATTGTCTAATCCCCGCAGCGCGGAGTAAATCTATATTATTATACCTTCTTGTATACGAATGGTCAACAGTTAATACTGACATCCGGCAGCGGAACTGCTGCTTAATACCAGCGCACCATCGGCAGATCATTATTAATGCCTTTTGTCATCGAACATCTTCTTCACCTCGTCGAGATGCTCCAGATAGTTCTTCCTCCAGCAGCGCAGTGTTCTGTTATAATGGAGCCTCAGATTCTCAATATCCATTGTGTGGAAATCATGCTCTGCCATGGCGTTTACCATCTCACGCAGGCTCGGAACAGTTCCGCCCGGGAAGATATATTTCTTGATCCATGCATCACCCGGATGCTCTTTCAGAGCACTGATGAAATGCAGCAGGAAAAGCCCGCCTTTCTTCATCACCTGATCAGCACATTTAAGGAAGAGATCGTAGTTATCCCTGCCCACATGCTCTACCATACCTACGCTGACCACGCGGTCAAACTGTCTGCCCAGCTTCGGAAGGTCGCGGTAATCCATCAGCTCAACATCAACATAATCCTCAAGCCCCTCTGCCTTGATCCGGTTCTGGCACTCTTTGTACTGCTCTTCGCTCAGTGTAATTCCGGTGCCGTGCACTTTATATTTCTTTGCCGCCTCGATGAGAAGGAACCCCCATCCGCATCCGATATCGAGAAGTGACATTCCTTCCTTGAGATAAAGTTTCTTCAGAATATAGTCTACTTTATTGACCTGCGCCTGATACAGTGTGTCATCCTCGTGGGCAAAGTACCCGCACGAATAGCTCATTGTCTCGTCCAGCCACAGTTTATAAAAATCATTTCCTATATCATAGTGGCTGCGTACTTCCTTTTCCTGATTCTTTTTGCCTGATGAAGTAAAGATCAGTTTCTTCAGGGCTTTCTGATCCGTAGAAAACTTGCCCATCTGCCCCAGGAAATGATCCAGCGCCTCGTAGAGATCTCCTTCGATCTCAAGATCCCCGTTCATATAAGCCTCACCGAGAGCGATGGATGTACTGGTAAGAAGATCGCTTACCGGAATTGATTTATTAAACTTTACGGTAAACGTCGGCTCTCCCTCTCCGACCTTGTATTCTTTTCCGCCCAGTTTTACGAGAAACGGCTGCTCGTCAAATTTCTGTAAAAAAAAATCAAACCATGTTCTACTATCATTTTTCATCCTTCCTTTCATATCGAGTCTACATAGTTTTTCATGATCTGTTTCATACTTTTTCATATTTATTTCCACCCAGAAAACAATTATATTCCTTTTTTTTGAAAAAAGTCAATTCTGTTGAAATACTTTCTCGTTCTGCTCAATTGTGATATACTCTCTCATAGTGCCGGTTCCGGCAGATTTCTTAACAGTAATTATTATTTATATATAGAAAGGAAACACAATCATGGCTTTTGACGGAATTGTCGTGGCAGACCTTGTCCACGAATTCAGAAAAGAACTGATAAACGGGCGGATCTCAAAGATCATTCAGCCGGAAAACGATGAACTGCTGCTCACGGTCAAAGCGTCCGACGGACAGAAGAGACTGCTCATCAGCGCGGACGCTTCTCTTCCGCTTATTTATCTGACAGATACAAATAAAAATGCCCCCATGACCGCGCCAAACTTCTGTATGCTCTTAAGAAAGCATATCGGAGGCGGGCGGATCGTGGATATCCGGCAGCCGAAACTCGAGCGCATCATCCATTTTACGATCGAGCATTTAGACGAGATGGGCGATCTTTGCCGGAAGGAACTGATCGTAGAGATCATGGGAAAGCACAGCAACATTATCTTCTGTACACAGGACGGAAAGATCATCGACAGTATCAAGCACGTCTCCGCACAGATGAGCTCCGTGCGGGAAGTTCTGCCCGGCCGGGAATATTTTATTCCCGATACCATGCACAAGGCCGACCCTCTCACCGTAGATACAGAAACTTTCAAAGATCTGCTGAAAGCAAAACCCGTGCCTGTCTCCAAGGCAGTCTACACAAGCTTTACCGGAATCAGTCCGGTCACGGCAGAGGAAATCTGCTTCCTCGCAGGTCTGGATTCATCTATTCCTGCAAAGGAGTATTCGGATGATATCCTGCTTCACCTGTACACACAGTTTACAATCTATCTTTCTGCTGTAAAAGAAGAACGGTTCTCACCTGCCATCTACTACGACGGCAGAGAGCCTAAAGAATTTTCCGCGCTGCCTCTTACTCACTTTGCGAAGTACGAACGTAAAGAATATTCGTCCATGTCCGAGGTACTGCGCACTTACTACTCCACCCGCAGCCGGCTCACACGCATCCGCCAGAAATCAGCGGATCTGCGCCACATCGTTCAAACCGCCCTTGAAAGGAACCGGAAGAAATACGATCTTCAGATCCGTCAGTTAAAAGATACGGAAAACCGGGAAAAATATAAGGTATACGGTGAACTGATCAACACCTACGGATATAATGTAGAAGAAGGAGCGAAAAAACTGGAGGCGCTGAACTACTATACGAACGAAATGATCTCCATCCCGCTTGATCCGACACAAACGCCGCAGGAGAACGCGCAGCGGTATTTCGCAAAGTACAACAAGCAGAAACGGACTTTTGAGGCACTCTCCGAACTCAGCCGGGAAACAAAGGATGACATCACTTATCTGGAATCCATACAGACAGCTCTGGATATTGCCCTCACAGAAGACGATCTTGCAGGGATACGAGAGGAACTTATAAGTACAGGATATATCAGGCGAAGATTTACAAAGAAAAAGGTAAAGATCAAAAACACGCCTCTCCACTATATCTCAAGCGACGGATACCATATGTATGTGGGAAAAAATAATCTTCAGAATGACGAGCTGACCTTTAATTTTGCCTCCGGAAATGACTGGTGGTTCCACGCCAAACAGGCGCCCGGCTCTCATGTAATCGTAAAAACAAACGGCGACGAGCTGCCGGATACAACCTTTGAAGAGGCAGGACGGCTTGCCGCATACTACTCCAGCATGAGAGGAAGCGATAAAGTCGAGATCGACTATGTAGAGAAAAAACACGTCAAGAAACCAAAGGGAGCAAAACCGGGATTTGTTGTATACTACACAAACTACTCACTGGTGATCGACAGCGACATCAGTAAAATACGGGAAGCGGCCGACTGAGGCTGCTTCCCGTATTTTTATATTCGCCGCGTGTTTCCGTTTTAACGCGCAGATGTATTTTAGTCTGTCTATAGCAGGATTACTCCTGCCCCATCAGATAATCCACAAACTGCTGTGCCGTCCTGCCCGACAGTCCGCCGTGGGAGAGTTCCCATTTATTTGCCTCGAGCAGCAGCTGTTCCTCCGGCATGTCAATGCCTCCGCGCTGTGCCAGCGTGCGGACGATTTCCTGGAATTCTTTCTTGTTCGGAGAGCCGAAATATATCGTTACGCCGAAACGCGCCACAAGGGATAATTTCTCCTGCACGGTGTCATTTGTGTGCAGCTCCTCATCGCGGTCTGCCTTATCCTTAAATGTCTCACGGATCAGATGTCTGCGGTTCGAGGTTGCATAGATCAGCACGTTATCCGGCTTTCTTTCAAGTCCGCCCTCGATCACTGCTTTCAGATATTTATACTCGATCTCAAATTCTTCAAAAGAGAGATCGTCCATATAAATAATAAATTTATAATTGCGGTTTTTCACCTGGGCGATCACATCATTTAAATCTTTAAACTGATGTTTGTACACTTCGATCATACGCAGCCCCTGATCATAATACTGGTTCAGGATTGCCTTGATGGAAGAGGACTTCCCGGTTCCCGCATCACCGAAAAGCAGACAGTTGTTTGCCCTGCGTCCCTTTACAAAGGCCTCTGTGTTGTCGATCAGTTTCTTCTTTGCAATCTCATATCCCACCAGATCATCCAGACGGACATGGGCAATGTTTGTGATCGGCACGATCTCCATGTCGCCCCCTTCCGGATGTTCAATGCGGAACGCCTTGTGGAGTCCCAGCTTTCCTACTCCGAATTCTTTATAAAACTGGGTCATCTTCTGTTTGAAATCTTCCACATCCGCAGCCTCTCCGAGCGCTTTTGCCAGAGTGCATATTCTGTCTCTCACCCTGCGGTTGAAAATCTTTCCCGTTCTGCTTCCGTTCTTATAATCCATGAGTACCTGAATGCACCCTGCCCCGAGATCCTGTTCAAGTCCGCTGAAATCATAATCAAACAGTTCCTTGAAAATGCTGAAATCATGGAGGGCTATTTCATTGATACTGCCCTCGATCTCCCCGACAATCTCACAGGAAGTGCTGTAGGCGTTCTCATCATTTACAAGAAGAAACGTCAGGTAAGTATGCCAGAGATTCCCCTCGAATCCATGGCTCACCGAAAGTTCCAGAAGTGCATTGACACATTCAAAAAGAAGACTTCTCAGATCTTCTGTATTATAATATTCACTGCCGTGATTTTCCATAAGGAATGTCATATCCTGTAAAATATCACCGTAGTCCATATTTTTATAAAGCATCAGTTCGTTTGTACGCATTTTTTCCTCCTGTATGTAGTCTCTAATAATTTCCGAGAATCCTGAGATTCTGAGATTCTTCCCTCAGTCCTCTGACTGCATTTTTCACCGCCGGATCTTCCAGATTCCCCTCAAAATCTACGAAGAAACAATACTCCCACGGTCTTCCCTTGATAGGACGGGATTCTATTTTTGTCATGTTCAGATCGTTATAGATAAAATGAGACAGTATGCCGTAAAGCGATCCGCTCTGATGCGGCAGTTCAAACCGGATGCTGATCTTGGACGCATCCTTTAAAAATACCTTCTGATTTGTCACGACAATAAAGCGGGTGGAATTATCCGCATCGTCATTGATTTCATCCACAAGAACAGACAGTCCGTGCACCTGTGCCGCATAAGAACTGCACACTGCCGCCTGAGAAATATCATTTTCTTCGAGTACTTTTTTCGCGGCAATCGCTGTATTCACCACACTGATCTTCTGCCAGTCGGCATGATCGTCCAGAAAACGGCTTGTCTGCATCAGTGCCTCGGTTTTAGAATAAACTTTTTTAATATCACTAAGCTTTGTTCCCGGAAGCCCCGCAAGAGTATGAACGACGGGAAGTATCGTCTCTGCCACGATATAGTTTTCAAATTCATCAAGCAGATCGTACATTTCGATCACAGGACCGGCGGTGGAATTTTCAATCGGGAGCACCGCATAGTCCGCCGCTCCTTCTTCTATCGACTCCATAGCCTCCCTGAACGTTCTCACATGGAAGCTGTTCACATTTTTTCCGAAAAACTGATACATCGCCGCCTGGCTGTATGCCCCTTCCGTCCCCTGAAATACAACGCGGGCATTCTCTTTATCCAGGTCGTTAATGCGGATAAAGGGAAGCCGTCCCAGCGCTCCTGCTTCTACAAGCTGCTGATACTGCAGTTTGCGGCTCATGGACATAAGCTGCTGATACAGTTCCTGTATCCCTTTCTTATTAAAATCGCCGGACACCTTTGACGCTACATCCGCAAGTTTTTCCTTTTCTCTCTGTCTGTCAAACACTTTGCGTCCCGCTTTTACTTTATATTCACCGACCTCGCCGCAGACTTTCATTCTCTGCTCGTAAAGTGCCGCGATCTGATCGTCAATTGAATCCAGTTTCTTCCTCAGTACTTCCAGTGATTCCATCTCTCTACCCCTTTCGATTTAATGCACTAAGTTAGTATAGTACATTTCTCTGATAAAATCTACTTTGGAGTTGAAAAACACTCCGATTTAGTATATGATTATGTGGAGAATTTAGGGAGGTACACAAATGAACGTTACTGAATGTTTAAAAACCCGAAGAAGTATCAGAAGATACAAAGCGGAACCTGTTGACCATTCTGTTATTGATTCTATTGTTTCTCTGGCATCTTATTCCCCTTCCTGGAAGAATACTCAGATCACCCGCTATATCGCAATTGAAGATCCTTCTCTTCTTGCTGAAATCGCGGACAAGTACACCCCGGACTACAATTCAAACATTATTCGCCAGGCACCCGTACTGATGGCTGTCACTTTCAAAAAAGGACGCTGCGGATATGAGCGCGACGGATCCTTTACGACCAAAAAAGGGGACCGTTGGCAGATGTTTGATGTGGGTGTTGCCTGCCAGAGTTTCTGTCTTGCAGCATGGGAACAGGGGCTTGGCACCGTGATCATGGGCGTATTTGACGAGGACGGCATCAGCAGTCTGCTCGCCCTTCCCGACGATCAGGAACTTGCTGCTCTGATTGCTGTCGGACATCCGGATATCAGTCCTGATGCCCCGAAGAGGAAAACTGTTGAAGAACTGCTTCAGTACAGATAACCGCTGGCAGTTCCGTACATTTGTTAAAGACACTTTTACATAATTTTTAAGGAGGACACTTATGAGACATTTGATGAGTCCGCTGGACCTTACAGTGGAAGAACTTGACCAGCTTCTTGACCTTGCACAGGATATCGAAGCGAACCCGAAAAAATACGCGCATGCATGTGACGGCAAAAAGCTTGCCACATTATTCTATGAGCCTAGTACAAGAACCCGCTTAAGCCATGAGGCGGCTATGCTGAACCTTGGCGGAAGCGTACTTGGATTCTCTTCCGCTGACTCCAGCTCTGCTTCAAAAGGCGAGAGTGTTTCTGATACAATCCGCACAGTATCCTGTTATGCAGATATCTGCGCCATGAGACACCCGAAGGAAGGCGCCCCGATGGTAGCCTGCCAGCACTCTTCCATCCCGGTTATCAATGCCGGAGACGGCGGACATCAGCATCCGACCCAGACACTGACGGATCTTCTTACAATCCGAAATGTCAAAGGCAGACTCAACAACCTGACAATCGGTCTGTGCGGCGACCTGAAATTCGGACGTACGGTTCACTCACTGATCAATGCCCTGGTAAGATATGAAAACATCCGTTTCGTCCTGATCTCTCCGGAGGAATTAAGACTTCCGGAATACATCCGTCACGATGTGCTTGACCGCAACAATATCGAGTACAAAGAAGAGGTCCGTCTGGAGGACGCAATGCCTGAACTTGATATTCTTTATATGACACGTGTTCAGAAAGAACGTTTCTTCAACGAAGAAGATTATGTCCGCATGAAAGACTTCTATATTCTCGACAAAGAGAAAATGAAACTCGCGCCGAAAGATATGTATGTACTTCATCCTCTTCCGAGGGTAAACGAAATCTCTGTCGATGTGGATGATGATCCGCGCGCGGCATACTTCCGCCAGGTACAGTACGGCGTATACGTCCGTATGGCGCTGATCCTGACACTGCTTGATATCCATGTAGACTGACAAAGATATCACACATACTCAGGGCAAACACAGAACTGTGAATTGAAACATATTGCATTGAATATACGGAAGAAATTCCAGAATAACAGAAAGGAAACAAACATGGTAAAAAATACACTGAATGTAGGAAGTATCTCTGAAGGCTTTGTTCTCGACCACATCGAAGCTGGCAGAAGCATGGATATCTACAAGTACCTTCACCTCGATGAACTGGACTGCTGCGTCGCAATCATCAAAAACGCGAAGAGCAATAAAATGGGCAAAAAAGATATCATCAAGATCGAATGCCCTATCGACTTCATGGATCTCGATATCCTCGGATTCATCGATCACAACATCACGATCAACATTATCGAAAACGAAAAGATCGTAGAGAAGAAACAGCTCAAACTCCCAAAAGAGATCCGCAATGTGATCCGCTGCAAAAATCCGAGATGTATCACATCCATCGAGCAGGGACTGGATCATGTATTTGTCCTTACAGATGAGGAGAATCAGATCTACCGCTGTAAATACTGTGAAGAGAAATACCGCCGCAGAAGATAAATACCGATTTTTCGGACTGAATGCCGATGATATAAGGTCCGAAAACAGACGGAGATGAGGCACGGAAATACTTTTTCGAGATGACCGGTATGTGCTTCAGGCTCCGCTTCATAATCCGAGAAAAATTAAAGGGTCTGAAATCTGATTAAAGACAAAGCCGCAAAATGGATAACTTGCCTTCGGCTCAAACAATCCATTTTGCGGCTTAACATCAGCTTCCAGCCCCTTAACTTTTTCTAGCAGATTATTCCGAAGTCGCCTTCCTCACATACCGGACATCTCATTTTAAGCATTCCTGTACCTCATCTCCATCCGTTTTCTGCTTCATTGGATTCGGCAGTCACTCCGACAAAACTGAAAATCAAAGAAACCGGATGAAAGGGGAAGTAATCAAGAAGAACTTATATAAGTTTCTGAAACTTATAAGTCAGTCAGAGAACCGTTTCCGGTTATAGAGATTTCTGGTTTCGCTTGTCTGCCTTATATCTGGAAAGGAAATAGCCGGGAGGCAGGTATTGTGTACGCACCGTTGTAACAGCGTCGGTACTTAGAGCGCGTCTTTTGCGCTCTTATGTACCGTTACGCTGTGACCGAGTGAAAACGTGTGCGTTAACAATACCTGCCTCCCGGCGAATACTTTGCCAGTCCGATAAATCGGTATTAATTAACACTCATCAGCAATCTTATAGATCAGTTTCTCTGTATCTTCCCAGCCGAGGCACGGATCTGTAATGGACTTTCCGTATACTCTGTTCTCATCGATTTTCTGGCATCCTTCTTCCAGGTAACTCTCGATCATAACTCCCTTGACCAGTTTTTTGATTTCAGGATTATAGTTTCTGCTGTGGAGCACCTCGCTTACGATTCGAATCTGTTCGCGGAACTGTTTATTAGAGTTGGAGTGATTTGCATCCACGATTGCGGCAGGATTTTTCAGTTCTCTCTGCTGATAGGCGTCAACAAGGCGTACCAGATCCTCATAATGATAGTTTGGAATACAAGTGCCGTATTTGTCTACGCCGCCTCTTAAAATCACATGGGCAAGGTCATTGCCGTCCGTTGTCACATCCATCCCGCGGTAAATAAATGTATGGGAACTCTGCGCAGCTACAACCGAATTAAGCATTACGGAAAAATCTCCGCTTGTAGGATTCTTCATTCCTACCGGGATATCCATACTGCTTGCTGTCAGACGATGCTGCTGGTTTTCTACCGAGCGGGCTCCGATTGCCTCATATGATAAAATGTCGTCAAGATAACTTCTGTTCTCCGGATATAACATTTCGTCTGCCGCGGTCAGACCGCTCTCCTGGATCGCCCGGGTATGCATCTTCCGGATTGCAATGATGCCTGCCAGAAGATCCGGTGCCTGATCAGGTTCCGGCTGATGAAGCATTCCCTTATACCCTTCACCTGTTGTCCGCGGCTTATTTGTATAGATTCTGGGGATGATCATAAGTCTGTCAGAGACTTTTTCATTCACTCCGGCCAGACGGTTCACATATTCGCATACGGAATCTTCATTATCTGCCGAGCACGGTCCTACGATCACGATAAATTTATCAGATTTCCCTGTGAAGATGTCTCTGATCTCACGGTCTCTTTTTTCTTTAATTCTGACAATATTTTCTGAAAGCGGATATTCCGCCTTTAAGTCTGCCGGCAGCGGCAGCTCTGCATTTACCTTCATTCCCATCTTTTCATCTCCTGTCGAAAAATATACCGGCATTCCTGACTTTCATTCAGACATTGCCGGTTTAACGCGGAGCTGAACTCCGCCTTTCATTCTACCCATAGAATTCATATTATAAAAATAGTGCCAAGCAAGACGATAAGCCGGGTTATGTCGTGGACGATCATCTGTCTAGGCGCAGCGTCGCCGCTGCGCTCAAGCGACCTACCTGAAACGTGACGGGCAGCCACATAGTTTCTATCCGGTCTTGCTTCGAATGGGGTTTACATGTGCCCCTGCTGTTACCAGCAGGGCGGTAGTCTCTTACACTGCCTTTCCACCCTTACCGGGCGAAATTCCCGGCGGTTTATTTCTGTTGCACTGGCCTTGGAGTCACCTCCACCGGACGTTATCCGGCATCCTGCCCTGTGAAGCCCGGACTTTCCTCGTCTGCAGCCTTTCGGCTCCTGCATCCGCGATCGTCTGTCTTACTTGACACAATTATTAATTATACTATTTTCAAACACCTTCGTCAACAATAAGCTCATTTCCATCTGCCGCTGTCGTTGCAAGTTCATCACAGCGTTCATTCTGCGGATGTCCATCGTGTCCTTTCACCCAGTGAAATGTTACGCTGTGCTTTTCTTTGGCAGCAAGAAGCCTCTTCCAGAGATCGACATTTTTGACCGGTTCGTTTTTTCCTCTCTTCCAACCCTTTTTCAGCCAGCCGTCCACCCAATGCTGGTTGAATGCATTTACGACGTACTGGGAATCGGAATAAATCTCTACTGTACACGGACGATTCAACGCTTCCAGACCGGCGATCACCGCCATCAGCTCCATACGGTTGTTGGTAGTTCGCACATATCCCTGCGATATTTCCTTTACATGCAGCTCACCTTTTGTATCCACATACTCGAGTACACTGCCATAACCTCCGGGGCCGTCCGGATTTCCTCTGGCAGCTCCGTCTGTATATATTTTTACAAGCATATTTTCTTCCTCATGATAATTATTAACTGTTCCATCTTTTTGGCGCTTACACTTCTATCAGAAATGTCTGTCCGGCGCGTTCAATCTTCACAATTCTGTCCCTATAGCTTTCCGTGCATTTCTCCAGCATAAGCCGGTCGAAAATATCATAATTTCCCCAGAAATGCATCGGGAATACATGCTTAACATCTGTCCGTTTCATAAAACAGTCCAGCCCCCAGCAGTACTGTTCGCCCAGTCTGGGGTCAACAGGGACAAAAGCGATATCAATCTTCTCCCCCTGGAGTTTATTGATCTCGGCCTGATATGTTCGCCGTATCATCTTGTTGAATACTTCCGGCTCTTCCTCCCAATGCCACCAGTTAAGATCCCCTGCATGATAGATTGTCCGGTTTCCGCTTCTGACCAGATACGCCACCCCCTGATCATTTGAGCGCAGTGTCCTTACTTTCATCCCGAATATCTCTTTTTCTTCATTCGGATCCACGGATATGATATCATGGCATGCGGAAAAGCCGGCATTTAGGTATGCAGATGGATCGATATCCGACGACAGTATGAAACAGATTTCGGGGAAAATCTCCCTCAGCCGGAAGATTTCTTTCCCGAAATGATCGTAATGCCCATGACTTACAAATACTGCCATCTTCTTGTCCCGGTTCCAATCGGGAAAGTCTCCTTTATAATAATCGAAAAGACAGTATATATCTTCCATCTCCAGAAGAAATCCGCTATGTCCTAAATATGTCACCTTCATCATAAGCTGATGTTCTCCACCACCTGTACTACTTCCGGCAGAATATATTCCATATCTTCTTTTGCTGTTTTTGCGCTCTCAGGCAGGGTTATTACAAGAGTTTTATTGCGTATTCCTGCTGCCATGGATTCCAGAATTGCTTTTTTAGAGTATCTGAGATTATATGCCCGAAGCGCTTCCGGTATTCCCGGCAGTAGTCTGTAAACTGTATCGGTAACCGCCTCCGCGGCGCAGTCCTCGTCTTCATACCCTATTGCCCCGGTCGTCAGAATAAGTTCTACGGATTCCGAATCTGCCAACTGTGTAATCACGGATGAAACAACCGCTTTTTCCTGAGGAAGTACTCCTGCTGCCCTGACCTCAAAACCCGCCTGCTCCAGAAGCCGTTTCAGCGCAGTCGCAGCCGCGCTTTCCGCCTTTGCCTTATATGCGCCTGTATCTATCGCAAATATTGCTGCTCTCATCATATGTACCCCTTTCTGCTATTAAATACTCACTTCTAATACTTACTCACCGAGAATGCGCTCAGCAATCCGGTTGGCATTCTCATAAATTTTTTCTTTCGTCTCCCCGATATGAAAATCACCGTCCTGATACAGTACCTTTCCATTGATCATCGTCATCTTTACATTCTGTTTGCTTGCGCTGTAGACTATATTTTTCTCGATATTATGGAGAGGCTGCATATTAGGCTGTGTAAGATCGATCATGATCAGATCTGCACATTTTCCCGGCGCGATCATATCGCAGTCCGTCAGTCCCATCGCATGCGCGCCGTTTGTCACAGCCATCTCTAGAACATCCCTTGCAGGAACTGCCTCCGGATCATCACAGTATACCTTCTGAAGTCCGGTCACAAGGAACATTTCGCGGAACATATCCAGACAGTTGTTGCTGGCTGGTCCGTCCGTTCCTATAGCCACAGGAATGCCCAGATCAAGATAACGTTTCACCGGTGCAACGCCGCTCGCAAGCTTTAAGTTGGATGCCGGATTTGTCACAACATAAATTCCGCGATTTTTTATAATGTCAAAGTCAGACTCGTCCATATGCACCCCGTGGAACAGCACGGCGCCATGGCGGAACAGACCGAGTGAATCCATATATGCCACCGGCGACATTCCTGAACGCTCCCGGCATTCTTCAACCTCTTTTTTTGTCTCGGAACAGTGAACACAGACAGGAGCCTGATACTTGTCCGCTGTCTCAGCAAGACTTTCCATCAGTTCACGGCTCGTCGTGTACTCCGCATGAAAGCCCATCTGATAGGATACAAGACTGTTCTTGTCTTTATTATATTTCAGGTAATCATTCTCCACATCCTGCGCTGTACCGCCGAAATCATTGATATCTCCGCAAAGTACCATACGAAATCCCATTTCTTCCGACGCTCTGGCAGTTTCATGTTTCAGCTTGTACATATCGAAGGAAGACGTAATTCCGCTGGTCAGGTATTCCAGAACCGCAAGTTTGGTCAGCCAGTATATATCGTCTTCTGTAAGTTTTGCCTCTGCGGGAAACACTTTGTCATACAGCCATTCCTGCAGCTTCATATCATCCGCATAAGAGCGCAGGAACGTCATCGGCGAATGCGTATGAGCATTTTTGAATCCCGGCATAATCAGATTGCCTTCCGCGTCAATCTCATTGTCCCATATCCCGCCGTCTTTACCGCTCATATCGCCATCGCAGGGCTTTACACAGGAAATCCTGCCGTCTTCAATCTGGATTTCCCCTTTGAATATCTTTCTGTTTTCTTCCATCGTCAGTATTCTTGCATTATATATTCTAGTTCTCATTTTTTCTCCCTCACATCTTCTGAATACTCTTTGTCACCAGACGTTCAAATTCTCCGGATCTGCGGTCTGCGACCGACTGTACGTCCAGATGGCTCAGTTCCTCATCGGACAGACCGCTCGCCATATTGGAAATACAGGAAATACCGCATACGCGCACCCCGGCGTGACGTGCCGCGATTGCTTCACAGGCAGTGCTCATCCCCACTGCGTCTGCTCCGAGTACCGCGTACATCCTGATTTCCGCAGGGCTCTCAAAATTCGGTCCTGTGGTCTGAAGGTAAACGCCTTTCTTCAGGGAGATAGATTCCTCCTCTGCCGTCTCTTCAATCAGCTTCATCAGATCTTCGTCATAAACATGCGTCATATCCGGAAAACGTTCACCCAGCTCGGAAACGTTTTCCCCTATCAGCGGTGACGGAACAAAACTTGATATCTGATCCGTGATCATCATAAAGTCGCCTACACGAAACTTTTGATTGATGCCGCCGGCCGCATTCGTCAGGAAAAGCACTTCAATCCCCATCCGCTTCATCAGCCGGGTCGGGAGCACTACATCCTCCATATCATAACCCTCATAATAATGCACACGGCCTTTCATTACAACTGCAGGAACATTTCCAACATATCCCAGCAGGAACCTTCCGTCATGGCCCTGTACGGTAGACACAGGGAATCCGGGGATATCACCATAGGGGATCTCCATCTCTACTTTCATATTCTTTGCATATCCGCCCAGTCCGGATCCGAGAATAAGACCCACTCTGGGGACAAAATCAGTCAGTGACCGATAGTATTTATAGCATTTCTCAAGCTTTTCATATTGTCTGCTCATTATTATTCCTCCTAGTCACGCTGGCAGTTTATGCCTCAACTGGTATTATATATCTTACCGATACAAGGCTTCAAGCCTTACTTTCACGAAATTCGTGTTTGTTGGACAGAAAAAAGATACTGCATAAGCTATGCATCGACTTCGAGAGGATGAGTTAAAGCGGGTCGGCATAGTGTTACAGTATCTTCTTTTTCTGCGTCCGCTGTTCGATCAGTATGACATTTCTATCACAGCGTTGTCTGTTCAACAGACACGAATTTCCTCAGATTATGATACACACCAGCCCTCCATTAGTGTCATTCACAATCTTCTGCATGGAATCCTGCAGTTTCATCTGACTTTCATCTCCTATCATGGCAAGTTTATTCTTCATACCGTCCATAACTAATTCTTCTACCGTCTTTCCGAAGATATTGGTGCCCCACACACCTTCGGGCGTCTCGCTCTCTTTTTTGATATAGTCCGCCAGATCCTGAGCCTGCTTCTCACTGCCTACGATCGGCGCGATCTCGGTCTCAATGTTGGCACGGATCATATGGATAGACGGCGCCTCCGAGCGGATCTTTACCCCGAACTTACTGCCCTGTTTGATAATGACCGGTTCCTCCAGCCTGATATCTTCTTTTGACGGTGTGACTACGCCGTACCCTTTCATCTTCACATTTGCGAACGCATCTTTCAGGCTGCTCAGCTCCTCTCTCATAGACGCGAGCTCTTTCACTGTAGAAATCAGTTCATATTCTCCATTGATCTGCGTGCCTGTAAGTTCGCTCAGCACCTCATAATAATAGGATTGTTCGTACCGGATCTGTATCCTGACTTTTCCCGTATCCATCTCGATCTGTTCCACCGTCATATCCCGGATATAAGGACTGTCCGCGCTCATCTCCTTTGAGACGATACTTCTCACGTCTTCCAGATCATGCATAACCAAACGCACCTGTTCCAACAGGTCCTTCTTAATCCTGTGTTCCCGGGAAAGCATCTCCACCCATTTCGGAATATAAAATTCTACCTCTGTGATCGGGAACTCATAGAGTACCTGGCGCATGATCTCATGAATATCCTCCGGTTTCATCTGCTCACAGTTGATAGGCACAACCGATGCACCGTATTTCTGCTCCATCTCCTCCCGGAGCGCTTTTGTCTCCTCGGAATAAGGCTTCTTGCAGTTAAGAAGGATTAAGAAAGGCTTTCCGATAGATTTTAACTCCCTGACTGTCTTTTCCTCTGCTTCTATGTAATTCTCTCTCGGCAGATCAGTCACACTTCCGTCCGTTGTCACGACAAATCCGATAGTAGCATGGTCATGGATCACTTTCTGTGTTCCGATAGCCGCTGCTTTTGTAAACGGGATCTCATATTCAAACCACGGCGTCTTTACCTGCCGTTCCACATCATTCTCAATATGTCCGGAAGCGCCTTCCACCATAAAGCCGACGCAGTCTATGAGACGGATCTTCACTTCCACGTCTTCGGAAAGTTTGACCATCGCCGCTTCCTTGGGCACGAATTTCGGTTCCGTCGTCATGATCGTTGTTCCGGAAGCAGACTGGGGAAGTTCATCCTTTGTCCGCTCTCTGGCATGTTCATCCGTCATGTTCGGAAGAACAAGAAGATCCATAAATCTTTTGATAAATGTGGATTTGCCTGTCCGCACCGGCCCTACAACACCGATGTATATTTCTCCATTCGTACGCGCTTTCATGTCTCTGTATACCTGAAATGAATCCATAAAAATACCCCCTTATTCTGCTGATACAATGTATGCACAGAATAGCGGGGGTATGACATTTTATTTCCGCGGCCGGCAAGCCGGGAGAATACTCCTGCATCAGGGGCTCTGGCTTACTCGTCCCACGTAAGAGCACGGTTTTCGCTGCGGGACTCTCTCATCATAAGATCGTTTACAGCGTCAGCCGGTGATTTGCCTCCGAAAAGGACAGCATTGACTTCTTCAACGATCGGCATTGAAACATCATATTTCTTTGCCAGTTCAGCAGCAGCTTTAGCAGAATACACGCCTTCCACTACCATCTTAACTTCATCCATAGCCTCCTGCATGGACATTCCTTTTCCGATCAGGTATCCGGCTTTCCGGTTTCTGCTGTGTACACTGGCACAGGTAACGATCAGATCTCCCATTCCTGTAAGGCCGGTAAAAGTCTCGATCTTGCCTCCCATCTTCACACCGAGACGGGCAATCTCCGCGATGCCTCTTGTGATGAGGGCAGCCTTTGTATTGTCTCCGTATCCCAGGCCGTCAGCAATGCCTGCTGCCAGGGCGATAACATTCTTAAGCGATCCGCCAAGCTCAATCCCCAGAATATCCGGGCTTGTATAGACACGGAACACATTGCTGATAAACATAGACTGCAGGTATTCTGCCGTTTTCTTCGTCTTGGCGCCGACCACGCAGGTCGTCGGGAGCCTGCGTCCCACCTCTTCCGCATGGCTTGGTCCCGAGAGAACCGCCACATCTGCCTGCGGGATCTCCTGTTCGATCTGACGGGAAAGCGTCATAAGGGTAGACTCCTCTATTCCTTTTGCCACATCCACAATGATCTGGCCTTCAGCCACAAAAGGAGACATCTTCTGTGCCGTGCTTCTCGTAAAAGGCGAAGGAACTGCAAGCACAAGGAAATCTTTTCCTTTTATCGCCGATTCCAGATCTCCTGTGATCACCATGTCGTCCGGAAGTTTCACGCCCGGCAGCTTCAGTTCATGTTCTCTCTTTTCATTGAGCATCTTTACTTCATTTTCATCAATCGACCAGACAGTAACCTGATGTCCGTTGTCAGAAAGAAGAACAGACAGTGCGGTTCCCCAGCTTCCTGCCCCAAGTACGCCTACATTTGCCATAATTTTGCCACTCCTTCTTTGATCATTTACTCTTACTGCTCTTTTTTCTTTGATCCGAATTTATTCTCTGTCCCGGCTGCCAGCCGTTTGAGATTCTCCTTGTGTCTGTACCATGCCAGAAGCGTCATCAGAGCGAGAATGATGTACAGCTCATAACAGTATGACGGC
>DWWI01000154.1 GCA_019119745.1 Candidatus Mediterraneibacter gallistercoris
AAGCGGAACACTTTTTGATCCAAGTATTTCCAGGTGTACCGTAATACCGTCTTCACCCAGGTTATTGGTAAGCTGATTCTGATCCAGTATATTCCCGTTCTTATCAAGAAGCCGCAATTCCGCAGTCAGGTCCGTATCCTTTGAAAGGCCCGACGCCTCCACGTAGGCTACTGCACGATCTATCTCTTCTATCTGAGATTCCGCACCGGTGATTGTCACCTTCTCCGGACTTACCGTTGTATTTCCTATTATATATCCGTCTCTTGTGGAGACATCATTGGTACTCGCTGTAAGGGACAGAACTTTCTTTCCACTCTTTTCCACCTGGATTCTCAGATTATTCGGCACAGATGCCGCTGTCTGATAATCTCTTCCTGCTGTCAGATTTGCAACTGATATCTCTACCGGTATCAGTCCGGTATCCGTGTCCATTTCCTTGACATCCGCGGTTGCTATGATATCATCGCTTTCTATATCCTGGAGTACAGAACGCCGTGCGGATATCACGGCAGTTACATTCTGTCCGTCAAGAACCTGGTAAACATTCCCCTGCTGAGTAATAATATCCTGATTTTCAAGAGAGACCGGAATGTTTGAAAAAGTCTGCTGAGTTACCGGATCGTCAACGTTCACCACGATCAGCCAGAGAAACAGCGAAAAGACAAACGCCATGACTTTAAGCCCAAAATTTTTTGTCAGTTTTTGTTTGATCATGATCTGCGCCATCCTTTCCGTATAGTAAACTTTCCTGACTCGGAATTTCTATACTGAATCTGACCCAGCCTTTTCCTCAGTTCTTCCGGATTCACTCCTCTGCTGAGAGCTCCGCCTTCCGCTACGGAGACAAGTCCGGTTTCTTCTGACACGACAATGATGATCGCATCACACACCTCGCTCATGCCAAGCGCGGCCCTGTGTCTCGTCCCCAGGTCCTTGCTGATCGACATATTATCCGAAAGAGGCAGATAACATGTTGCAGACGTGATTCTGTCTCCTCTTATGATCACCGCCCCGTCGTGAAGCGGGGTGTTGTGTTCAAAAATATTTATGAGCACCTGCGAAGACACCTTGCAATCAAGTTCAATGCCTGTCATTTCATACTCAGTAAGCTGGATTGCCTGTTCCACAACGATCAGTGCGCCGGTACAGACGCTTCCCATATCAAAGCAGGCTTTTACGATACTGTCTGCAGTTTCATCAGAGAAACGCATATTTGCCTTATTTCTCTCAAAAAGGTTGATATTGCTCAAAAGATTCTTTTCGCCCAGCTTTTCCAGCGCACGGCGCAATTCAGGCTGGAAGACTACCACCGCTGCTATCGCAAGCACATTTATTGATTCTTTTGCAAGAAAGAGGATCGTATTCATCTGAAAGATCAGTGCGATCAGAATGAACACTCCCAACACGATGATCCCCCGAAGGAGCATCCACGCCTTTGTATTTTTGATCCACAGCATGATCTCATATACGATCACGGTAATGATCAGTATCTCCACAATATCCATAACATGAATATCAGGGATATAGGCATTGTCCATATATCTGTCAAGAAAATTTTTTATCCATCCAATCATTCTGCGTGTCACCGCCTCATCATTTCATGCAGAGTCACCAGACCGGCTACTCTGTCGTTTTATCCTCCTGGTCAAGACCTAATTCCTTACTCAGACTTCTCGTAAGAAGGATCTCATCTGTCGTCCTGTCTTTAAGCCCTCCAGACTTCTCACTTTTTGTCTGAGCGCGACCTGTATCATTTTCTCTTCCGCTTTCTCCGCTTTCATTTTGTTCAGGCACTTTTCCTTCCTCAGTCTGCTGCCCTGTTATATGTTTCACTGTCTTTTCCGGTACGGGCACGCCGATCTTTGGAACAGCTTTAACATAATAATAGTATTCGTCGTCCTCAAACTGTATATGCTCTGTCCTGGAGTAATCCACGGAAAAAAACATGACCTCCAGCAGCAAACCTATCACTATTCCCAGAGCCGCACTCGCAATTATTATCACGTAGGAGTAATTCAGGTTCAAAGCGATATTGCCTGCCGATGCCACAACAATGCATACCACCGCGCCGGCTGCTGAAGCGATCTTCCACGCATGATCCACCGACCTTGTGCGCACCGTATTCACCACCAGTGTCGCGATCACGATAGTCATCACCATCAGCCACATTTCCCTGCTGGCAATGACCTGTCTGGTAAAGCTTATCAGGCTTTCATACATGCTTTCAGCCCCTGCACTCTGCAGTGCAGCGGAAGATGCCTTCACAAAGTGAAGCATATAGTAGGCGATCGTTCCGCATGCTGCCGGGACAATCCATACCGGAGTTCCAAGAAGACCGAAAATGACCGGAATAACAAACGGTATTTTCATTCCAAACGCCAGTGCCGAAATAAGTACCAGCCACGCTTTATCAGGTGTGAACCTAAAATAGAAAATATACATGATCAGAAAAATCACGAGCGACACTGCCGCGATCGGCATGGACAAAGCATAAAAATGTACTAATACCAGCACAGTCGCTGCCAGGACCATTATAGTCATAGGAAGAAAAGTACAGATCACGGCAAGGCCAGCCGTGCAGAACATCGAAGACGCCAGCTTCATGAAGCCGATATTTGAATTAATCGCCCCAAAAAGAATCAGGCCCAGAAGAAACTGGAGTACTTTCAAAATATAGATAGAATATGCGGCATATGTTTTTTTCAGCCTTTCCCGCAGGACAAGTAAATTGCTCATGATCCGTCTTTCTCCTTCTTATACATCTTTTCCAGCCGGGACAATTCCCTGTAATATCGTTTTACCCGGTGCTTTGCGCGCCCGTGCTTTTTCCTGTAGAAATTTCCCGCGCCAATGCCATAAACGATCAGCAGAACAAGATAAAACCCAAGTGCGATCGCCGCAAGCAGGATGAGCTTTACTATTGTAAGTCCTTCCATAACAGAGTCAGCCGTACAGAGAAGGAAAAGCCCTGCCACAAGAACATATCCGACTGTGATCCATATGAGAGTGATCCAAGTGTTCAGGCTTGCATAATCCTTTTTATAATACGTACTGATCTTTATGTCCTCTTCAGCATGATTTTTTTCATAAATCGCTGTCCGCGTCATCAGACGGACTCTTTTTTTATCCAGCATGTCTGACCTGCCATCCTTCCTATGTATTACGGCCCCCATTCAGTGTCAGCCCATTATGTTTTAGTATATCATATACCTATGTTCCTTGTCCAATGCTTACAGTTAAAAAGTAAACATTTTCAGCCCCTGCAAGGCAGAGCATTTTCGCACATTTCTCCACCGTACTCCCAGTCGTATATATATCGTCAACAAGCAGTATGTTCGTCGGAAGGTTCTGCCCTCTTTTCACCGCAAAAGCCCCCTGAAGATTCTGTCTCCTCTCATTTTCTCCCAGCACCTTCTGAGGATCCGTCCTCCTGATCCGGAAGAGCAGGTCATTTCTCGCCGGGATCCCCGTCAGCTGCGACAGTTCATCTGCGATGATCTCTGCCTGATTGAATCCTCGCCTTCTTTTTCTCGAAGCGTGCAGAGGTACCGGGATGATAAGGCCGATCTCCCATTGTTTCAATTCATTCCTGAATCGACGTTCCATCTCTGAGGCAAAGATTTTCCCATACCTTCTTTTGTTGTGATATTTAAAGCGGTATATTGCTCCGGGGACCTTGCCCCTGTGAAGCCATACACTCCGCCCCTGCCGTATAAAGGAACGATGTTTTCCGCAATCCTGGCAGTACTCTTCCTCTTCCCCGGCAAGAGGTTTCCCGCAGTGCATACAGCGCGGCTCCTCTATATACGGCAGCTCTTTCCGGCACTCCGGGCAGATCTTCTCTTCTGTTATGCGCCCGCAGAACGGGCAGACCGGCGGATAAAGCAGATCTAAAATTCCTTGATTCGTTCTGCCAGGCTTGTGTATCTTTCCTGCTCGCTTTTGTTTTGTATCATTTCCTGAAATGTCACATCACTCCCCACTATTGTAAGACAACGCTTTGCTCTTGTGACAGCCGTATAGAGAAGATTTCTGTTATACAGCAGTCTGGGGCCAGGCAGGAGCGGCAGGATCACAGCCGGATATTCGCTTCCCTGGGACTTATGGACCGTGATCGCATACGCAAGCTCAAGCTCCTCTGTCATTTCAAAACTGTATTTCACTTTTCTTCCCTCGTCAAACTCCACTTCCAGCGACTCCGTATACGGGTTAATCTCCGTTATGATGCCCATATCGCCATTAAAAACACCTGTCCCTTTATCCACAGTCAAACCATATTTTGTAGAGATTTCCCACTCGATCTGATAATTGTTTTTTATCTGCATGACCTTGTCCCCGGTCCGAAACAGCCTGCCTCTTATCTCTGCTTCTGTTTTTCCCGGATCCGCAGGATTCAGATATCTCTGCAGTATCTGATTCAATCTCTCTACTCCCAGAAGCCCCTTTCTTGTCGGGGTCATGACCTGGATCTCATTGGGACTTGCCCCCACATAGCGGGGAAGCTTTTTCTGGATCAGGGTGATGATCACGCTGATAATCACATCTGCGTTCTGTCTTTTCAGGAAAAAGAAATCTCTGCTCTTATTGTCCAGTATGACCGGTTCCCCGGAATTGATCTTGTGAGCATTCACCACGATATCGCTTTCCCCCGCCTGACGGAATATTCTTGTCAGACGTACGACCGGGAAACATTCTGAGCGAATGATATCCTTTAGAACGCTTCCCGGTCCGACAGACGGGAGCTGGTCTACATCTCCCACCAGAGCAAGCCGTGTTCCTGGAACTGTCGCCGATAAGAGAGCATGCATCAGAGGCAGGTCCACCATAGACATCTCGTCAATGATGATCACATCTGCTTCCAGAGGATTTTCCCGGTTTCTGCCAAACCCGCTCACATTTCCTTCCGCTTCCGGATTGCCGTTCACCTCCAAAAGCCTGTGGATTGTCTGCGCCTCGTATCCTGTCGCCTCCGTCATTCTTTTCGCCGCTCTTCCGGTGGGCGCGGCAAGCAGAATGCTCATCCCCTCACTGTCGAAAAACCGTATCATTGTATTGATCGTTGTTGTCTTTCCTGTTCCCGGACCGCCTGTAAGAACAAGAAGGCCGTGTTTGATCGACTCGATCACAGCTCTGTGCTGCATCGGATCCAGTTCGATCTGCTCGTTTTTTTCAACCGCCTTTAATCTGCGTTCCATCATATCTTCCGGCATATCACAGTCTATGTCCAGGTCATGGAGCATTTTGGCTGTATTCAGTTCCAGATAATAATAATGTGCAGGATATACCCTCATCTCACCGTCTTCCGTCTCTTTCATGACGGTTTTCCGTTCAATGCAAAGATCCATGACATATTTCTCAATATCACTGATCTCCACCTCCAGTAGGGCACCTGCCCTTTTGAGGAGAACATCCTGCGGAAGATAAATATGCCCCTCTCCTGCCGCCTGCTGAAGAGTATAGAAAATACCGCTCTTGATCCGATAATCAGAATCCGTATGTATTCCGATCCGGGATGCGATCTCATCTGCCGTGCGGAAACCGACACCTTCAATATTATCCGCAAGCTGATATGGATTCTCCTCCAGTACTTTGTATACTTTCATACCATAATACTTGTATATTTTCGCTGCAAGTTTTGTTGAAATCCCATATTTCTGCAGATAGATCATTGCTTTTCTCAGATCTTTTTTCTCTTCTACCTGCTCAGCGATCTCCCGTGCTTTTCTCTCACTAATTCCCTTGATCTCGGAAAGTCTTTCAGGCTCCTCATCTATGATACGAAAAGTGTCTTCTTTGAACCTCCGGACGATCCGTGCGGCAAGAGCGGCTCCCACTCCTTTTACCGCGCCGGATCCAAGGTATCTTTCGATCGAGACCAGATCCTCCGGTTCCTTCACCTGATAGGCCGATACCTTAAACTGATTTCCGTATACATTATGATTAACATATTCTCCCTGCAGTTCCAGCATTTCTCCTTCATTTATAAAATTAAAGTTTCCAACGCAGGTTACTTCGCCGTCATCATTATCCAGATTGAAGACCGTATATCCGTTTTCTTCATTGCGGAATACGATATGATCAACATAGCCTGTAACTGTCTCCAATTCCTCTCACTTCTCCTTTATCACAAAGCAGATAACCGGAATCTGCTTTTTCTTTTTACGTACTTGCAAGGTCTGTCTATAGATATAAACAGAAAAAGGGTGTATTTTTCACACACACCCTTTTCCAAAATCCTGACGGACACTAAAAATCTTTTCTTCCGCTCATAAATTCAACAAACTGACCGGTACCGATTGCAACAACCTTCATCGGATCTTCCGCTGTCATGGTATTGATACCTGTTTTTTCCTCAATCAGCTCTTCAAGCCCTCTGAGCATTGCCCCTCCGCCTGTCAGCACGATCCCTCTGTCAAGAATATCTGCGGAAAGTTCCGGAGGTGTCTGCTCAAGCACAGAAATAACAGCCTCTACAATCTGACTTGTAGAATCCCGGAGGGCCTCTTCTGTCTCAGAAGATGTAACAGTAACTGTCTTTGGCAGACCTGTTACGAGATTTCTTCCACGGACTTCCATTGTCTCTTCCTCAACAAGCGGATAGGTCGTTCCGATCTTTATCTTGATATCCTCTGCTGTTCTTTCACCGATCAGCAGATTATGTTTCTTTCTCATATAGCGCACAATGGCCTCATCGAAATCATCGCCGGCCACCTTGATGGACGTATTAACAACCGTACCTCCAAGAGAGATTACAGCGATATCCGCAGTACCTCCTCCGATATCGACGATCATATTTCCACAGGGCTTTGCAATATCAATCCCTGCTCCGATCGCCGCCGCAACCGGCTCCTCGATCAGATGTACTTCCCGTGCACCAGCCGCAAAGGTAGCCTCCTCAACAGCTTTCTTTTCCACTTCTGTTACACCGCTGGGGACACAGATTGAAATACGCGGTTTTTTAAATGTACGTTTTCCCAGTGCTTTCTGTACAAAATACTTGATCATTTTTTCCGTCACAGTATAATCAGAAATTACACCCTGGCGAAGCGGGCGGACCGCCACGATATTTCCCGGCGTTCTTCCAAGCATCAGTCTTGCCTCTTCACCGATCGCCTTGATCACATTGGTATCTCTGTCAAAGGCAACAACCGATGGTTCTTTCAGAACAACTCCTTTTCCTTTTACATATACCAGTACACTGGCGGTTCCCAAATCTATTCCAAGATCTACAGACATATTTGATTCTCCCTTCCAAACTCTTTATGCTCGTTCCCTTAACAGTCTGCCGGCAGACAAACATCTTCCTCCTGTGTGTGCTGGCTCTTCCTCCTTTATCCGCATACTAGTATAATAAACTTTTCAAAAAATGGAAACCCTTTTTTCTATATTTATTTTTTCTTTAGGATTGCCCCAATATACTTCCCGGTATATGATTTTTCATTCTCTGCAACTTCTTCCGGGGTGCCGCAGGCAATGACTGTACCTCCCTTATCTCCTCCCTCGGGTCCGATATCTATAATATAATCTGCGGTTTTTATTACATCAAGATTGTGTTCGATCACGATCACCGTGTTCCCGTCACAGGCAAGTCTGCGCAGGATTTCGGTAAGTTTGTGCACATCAGCAAAGTGAAGCCCCGTCGTAGGTTCGTCCAGGATATATACCGTCTTTCCTGTACTCCTCTTGCTCAGTTCCGCCGCCAGTTTGATCCTCTGCGCCTCACCTCCGGACAGTTCAGTAGAAGGCTGTCCAAGACGAATATAGGACAATCCGACATCGTTGAGTGTTTCCATCTTTCTGCGTATGCTGGGCACATGTGCAAAGAATTCCACAGCCTCTTCAACCGTCATATTCAGGACATCGTAGATCGACTTGCCTTTATACTTTACTTCAAGGGTCTCGCGGTTATAACGTTTACCGCCGCACACCTCACACGGCACATAGACATCCGGGAGGAAATGCATCTCTATCTTGAGGATACCGTCTCCTGCACACGCCTCACACCGTCCGCCTTTCACATTGAAGCTGAATCTGCCTTTTTTATATCCGCGTGCTTTTGCATCCGGTGTTGATGCAAACAGATCGCGGATCAGGTCAAACACTCCTGTATAAGTTGCCGGATTAGACCGCGGCGTGCGCCCGATAGGAGACTGATCGATATTTATCACCTTGTCCACCTGATCCAGGCCTTCTATTCTCTTGTGCTTTCCCGGTATCGTCCTCGCGCGGTTCAGGTCATGCGCAAGCCTTTTATAAAGGATCTCATTGACAAGAGAACTCTTTCCGGAACCTGAGACACCTGTCACACACGTCATTACTCCGAGAGGAAATGTGACATCAATGTTTTTCAGATTATTCTCCGATGCGCCTACCACCTTAAGAAATCCGGTCGGTTTCCTCCTCTCCTCCGGAATCGGGATCCGTATCTTTCCGCTCAGATATGCTCCTGTGACAGACTTTGGATTCTTCATGATCTCCTGAGCATTTCCCACTGCCACAACTTCTCCGCCGTGTTCTCCCGCGCCCGGACCGATATCCACAATGTAGTCGGCTGCCAGCATGGTATCTTCATCATGTTCTACCACGATCAGCGTATTTCCGAGATCACGGAGATGTTTCAGTGTCGCCAGCAGTTTATCATTGTCCCGCTGATGCAGGCCGATGCTCGGTTCGTCCAGGATATAGGCAACTCCCACAAGACCGGAACCGATCTGTGTAGCAAGGCGGATCCTCTGAGCTTCGCCGCCCGAAAGAGTTGCTGTCGCCCGGGCAAGAGTCAGATATTCCAATCCCACATCCATAAGAAATTTGATCCTCGCCCGAATTTCCTTTAATATCTGTCCGCCGATCGTCATCTGGGTCTGTGTAAGCTGCAGTTCTTCAAGAAACTTCTGCAGTTTGTCAATAGACAGGGCAGTCAGCTCAGCAATATTTTTATCTCCCACCGTTACTGCCAGCGCTCCCGCTTTCAGGCGCTGTCCCTTACACGCGGAACATGGCGTGATGTTCATAAAAGTCTCATATTCCGCCTTCACCGCCTCGGACCCTGTCTCCCGATATCTTCGCTCCACATTTTTGATCAGCCCTTCGAAAGCCACATCATAAACGCCTTCGCCTCTCTGACCTTTATAGAAAACTTTCACACTTTTCCCGTTGGTCCCGTAAATGATGACGTCATGGATCTTCTTCGGATATTTCTCAAATGGTGTATCCAGGTCAAATTTATATTCCCTGCTGAGAGCTTCCAGGATAGCATGGGTAAAACTGGACTTGTCTGTACATGACTGCCACCCCATAACTGTGATTGCTCCCTGATTGATAGACAGGGACGGATCCGGTATCATCAGTTCCTCCGCAAACTCCATCTTGTACCCGAGACCAAAGCACTCCGGACATGCCCCGAAAGGATTGTTGAACGAGAAACTCCTCGGCTCGATCTCATCAATACTGATTCCGCAGTCCGGACAGGCAAAACTCTGACTGAAGTTCATCGGTTCTCCGCCAATAATATCTACGATAAGAAGCCCCTCTGCCAGATGAAGAACGCTTTCCACCGAGTCTGTCAGCCTCTTCTCAATCCCGGGTTTTACTACAAGTCGGTCCACGATGATCTCGATATTATGCTTGATATTCTTATCCAGCGTAATTTCTTCAGAAAGCTCATACATATTTCCGTCTACACGCACACGGACATAGCCGCTTTTTTTCGCCCGGTCCAGTAATTTTGCGTGAGTTCCCTTCCGTCCTCTCACAACCGGAGCCAGTAACTGAATCTTCGTCCGTTCCGGGAGGGACATGATCTGATCCACCATCTGATCCACTGTCTGTTTCCGGATCTCACGGCCACATTTCGGGCAGTGCGGAATCCCCACTCTTGCATAAAGAAGTCGAAAGTAGTCACAAATCTCCGTCACGGTCCCCACAGTAGATCTCGGATTGTGATTTGTGGATTTCTGATCAATGGAGATTGCGGGCGACAGCCCTTCAATACTCTCCACATCCGGTTTTTCCATCTGTCCCAGAAACTGCCGTGCATAGGAGGACAAGGACTCCATGTATCTTCTCTGCCCCTCCGCATAGATCGTATCGAAAGCAAGTGAAGATTTTCCCGATCCGCTCAGTCCCGTCAGTACGACAAGTTCATTTCTCGGTATATCAACGTCTATATTTTTAAGGTTATTCTCATTAGCCCCTCGTATCCTGATGTACTGCCGGGCGTCCATCTTTTTTCCCATTGTGTATCCTTTCTTATATCTCAAAACATCCGACTCGATTTCAGTCCATCTCATTGAGCATCTTTTTCAGATCAATAAGCTTGTCACGAAGCTCTGCCGCGGCCTCGAAATTCAGTTCCGCTGCAGCCTTCTTCATCTGCTTTGTCAGATCCGCGATCAGTTTCTCCAGTTCCTTTCTGCTCATGGACTCCGGATCTTTCTCCATCCGTATCTCCTCGGCCGCAACTTTCTTCGAAATACTGATCAGGTCACGGACCGACTTCTGTATCGTCTGAGGCGTGATGCCGTGTTCTTCATTGTATTTCATCTGTATCTCGCGGCGGCGCTTCGTCTCATCAATCGCCATCTGCATGGATTCCGTTATGGTATCTGCATACATGATGACATGCCCCTCTGCATTTCTTGCCGCACGCCCGATAGTCTGGATCAGAGAGGTCTCTGAACGCAGAAATCCTTCCTTATCCGCATCGAGAATCGCCACAAGAGTGATCTCCGGAATATCCAGGCCTTCCCTGAGGAGGTTAATCCCGACAAGAACATCAAACACATCCAGACGCATATCGCGGATGATCTCCGTTCTTTCCAGTGTATCCACATCGGAGTGAAGATATTTCACACGGATTCCCACTTCACGCATATAATCCGTAAGGTCCTCTGCCATACGTTTTGTCAGTGTCGTGACAAGTACTTTGTTTTTCTTAGATACTTCTTTATTGATCTCGCCGATCAGATCATCGATCTGCCCCTCCACAGGCCGCACCGTCACCTCCGGATCGAGCAGTCCCGTCGGACGGATCACCTGCTCTGCCCGCAACAGTTCATGCTCTTCCTCATACGGTCCCGGCGTGGCGGAGACGAACAGAACCTGATTTATCTTACTCTCAAATTCTTCAAAATTCAAGGGGCGGTTGTCCTTTGCAGAGGGCAGCCGGAACCCATAATCCACCAGTGTCGTTTTCCTGGACTGGTCTCCATGATACATGCCTCCGATCTGAGGGATCGTCTTGTGGGACTCATCAATCATCATGATAAAGTCATCCGGAAAATAATCGATCAATGTATACGGCGGCTGTCCGGGCGCAAGTCCGGCCAGATGCCGGGAATAATTTTCAATCCCCGAACAGAACCCCGTCTCCTTGAGCATTTCAATATCAAAGTTTGTCCTCTCCGCAATCCGCTGCGCTTCCAGCAGCTTATCCTGCCGCTTGAACTCTTTTACCCGTTCTTCCAGTTCTTCCTCTATATCATTTACCGCTCTCTTTATGTTCTCTTTATCCACAACATAGTGGGACGCCGGGAAAATTGCCACATGTTTCAGTTCATCTTTTATCTCTCCTGTCAGGATGTCAATCTCCGTGATCCGGTCCACCTCATCTCCGAAAAACTCGATCCGTATTGCCGTCTCACTCTCATATGCAGGTATGATTTCCAGAACATCGCCCCGCACGCGGAAAGTTCCGCGGTGAAAATCCATATCATTTCGGTCATACTGGATCTCGATCAGTTTCGCCATGACCTCATCCCTGTCTTTTATCATTCCCGGGCGCAGGGAGATCACCATGTTCTGATAATCTACCGGGTTGCCCAGACCGTAGATGCAGGATACACTGGCGACAATGATCACGTCCCGCCGTTCCGTCAGGGCCATGGTGGCGGAGAGACGAAGTTTGTCTATCTCTTCGTTGATAGCAGAATCCTTGGCGATATACGTATCAGAGGAAGGCACGTAAGCCTCCGGCTGATAGTAATCGTAGTAACTGACGAAATACTCCACGGCGTTGTTCGGGAAGAACTCTTTGAGTTCACCATACAACTGCGCTGCGAGTGTCTTATTATGGGCAATGACCAATGTAGGCTTGTTCAACTGCTCTATCACATTTGCCATCGTAAATGTCTTTCCAGATCCCGTAACCCCTAGTAACGTCTGGCATTGATTGCCTTCACGGAATCCTTTCACAAGCGCTTCAATCGCCTGTGGCTGATCGCCCATCGGTTCATATCCTGATACTAATTGAAATTTATCCACTGAAAATTCCTCCTACTATTTACACTATCAGCCACAAAATTCGTGTAAATCAGGGCAAAAAAAATATTTAATTTGCCTCAAAATCCATAAAAATGACCTCAAAAGCTATAATTACACGAATTTGGTCACCCAGCGCAGATTTTCCTACACTATAGCATCAATCATCACAGTCCGCACAATTTCGTATTTTTTGCTATATTTTAACATACCTTGAAAAACTCTCTTTCATAAGTATAGCCCCAAAAAGAATGATAAATATACGCACTTTTTCAGACTCTAATATACTACACTTATTATCCCTGCGCAACATTTTTCGAATACACGTTCTGTTATTTTATCAGACATTTTATGGTATACGATTTTGTATTGATATTCTCGTACAATTGTTTAGCTGCCAGATGCTTCTTTTAGCTGAATTAAACTCATCCCATCCTCCTCCGATTTTCTGATTCAAAACAGAAATGATTTATGGATCTATCCCAGTTCCTTTCCTATTGCACCAAAGGAGGCATTCATCTCTCTTTTCAGTGCAGTAAGCTGATTAATTGTCGCAGGATAATCTGTCCTCTTCCTATTTTTTCGATATCTTTTCTATTGGTAACCCTCAGATGCTGAATTTAGTCTTACTCTCTTCTTCTATATCCTTTATCATTCTTAGTACCTTCTATCAGCAGTAGAAAAGAGGTACTTATGTGTAAATCAATCCCCGGAACCCAAAAACATATGACAATGGATCAACGTATCATGATTGAAAAGGGCTTAGATCAGAGTAGTTCCCTTCGCAGTATTGCTCTACAGTTACCAAACATATTTTTCCAGCATTATAAGGTCCATATCTTCCTACTGTCTTCAAAATATGATATTTGTCTTCTGTATAAATATCAGATGCAAATTTCTTGTTTCTCATATTTGCATTCATAGATAGTGCGACTTGCCCTTCAAATATAGAAAAATATTTTGCTCCTATTTCTATAATCATCCTCCAATCTGATTATTATTACAAAAATTTTTACACAAAATATTATCCTTACATAAAAATGAACCGATTCCGATAAGAAAAATTATCGAAACCGGCTCTATTCTACTTACATATTACCAGTTAATTGAAATCTGCCCTACGCCCGATGCTGGTACAGTATACGTTCGATTTCCCCCATCCTGCCAGGTCACATTTCCACTTTCGTCCTTCTTGATTGCTTTAAATTCAATGTTACTGCCCGCCGGCAAATACGCTGTCAGCGTCCAAGTCGGGTAATCTGGACACTCAGCCGGACCAACCGCCTTTTCGGGATCCCAATTTCCAAGTTCATCACAATTCCCTGTAATATACACATTTTCACCCCAGTTTGTTGTCGCATTATTTACAGTAAAAGTAACCGGAACCAACGGATCTGCGTCTTCATCAACCGCATAAATCTTCGAGCTGTTCCCTGTTAAAGAAATTGTGATCTTATTATCAGAAGATACTGTAATTTTGTCATTTGGATTAAATACATTCACCAGCGTGGTCCCCGGCGTAATGGAGCTCTCCGCACGTATCGACATCGTTGTAGTTTCAGTTCCTTCAGCATTATGGAATGCACAGATCAGTTCCTGTCCTTCATTTTCTCCAGAATCTACTCTCCTTGAAAAAGCGTAAGTATGCATGGAGGTCCACATTTCCCTCTGTGTTCCATTTGCCAAAGCCTCATATTGGCTACGAAGCCCATTCAGATCAGCAATGAGCTGATAGGTATCTGTAGAGGTATCAAAATAGTCTTTCGTCACATTACCATTTGCATCTTTCGTCTGCATAGACCAACGATTCCATGTATCCGCAATCCCACTTATTGTTTGTCCATTTGCATTTCCCCTATTCTGCTCAGTCCCCTGGAATACTACTGGGATTCCTCTTGCCGTGTAGATAAAGGTCAGAGCATTATGCAGTTTATCCACATCACCGCCTGCTTCGGTCAGGAATCTGTTGCGGTCGTGATTATCTATAAAAGTCACCATATCATTTAAATGATCCCCATACATCCAGTCCTGATCAAAAACTGCCTGAATCGAAAGCTCGGAAGTGTTATTAAAATTCTGACCATATGCAAAGTCATTTACGATTGCCTGAAACAGCGGGAAATCTAACATCCCAGTTTCAGCATTATCTCCCACCCAATCTTTGACAAAGCTTACATCCATATCAAAGTTCTCGCCAAATGTTGCAACTCCTAAATACTCCTGCAATTCATGAATATCAGACGGTTTCATACATTTCGCTGCATCAACCCTTGCTGCATCAGCTCCTGTGTATGTAAACCAGTCTTTAATTGAGTCATAAATTGCATTTTTAGCAGCCTCATTATCCAGATCAATATCATCCAGTCCGCCTAGATCATGATCTTCCAACATCTGCGTACTCTCTGCCGTGTGTGGATGCTCTAAATCCCAATTAATATCTCCCAGATTATGATACCACTGCACGTTATTAAATGGAGCAACCGGCTGAAGCTGAGTGCCGTCTTTTAACCCAGAGGAATCTGTAAGGTAATGTGCATCACTCCCTGTTCCCTGAAGATAGTCTCCCACATGATTCGGAACAACATCTATAATCACTTTTATTCCGTTCTCATGGCAAGTATCTACTAACTCCTTTAAAATCTCCTTGCTTTCCTGGGGATCCTCTGCTCCAAAATAGCGATTAGCGCGATTCGGATCATAGACATTATACCCATGATAAGCCGTGGGCCATTGTGTACCGTTCGCATCTGGGATTCCCCACAACTGAGGATCGGATACTGGGGAAATCCAGATTGCCGTATATCCCATTCCTTTAATATAGGGAATCTTATCTATTATCCCCTGCCAGTCACCGCCATGCATATATCGGAAATCGTCCTGCGTATTCTCTGTATAACGAAAGGCCTCTCCTGTTGCATTGTTTGTGGGATCTCCATCATAAAACCGGTCTACCATTATCTGATAAATAAATTCCCCACGCAGACTAGTCGCTGCCGAAGCAGGAATTGCTGGCAAAATCGTAAAAATCAGCACCATACAAAGAAACATGCTAATTAGGTTAGCAATCCTTTTGTATATCTTTTTCATACATTCACCCCTTTTAGAGAAAATATTTTTCTTGTTTCTAAGAAAATACCGGTATTTTTATAGCAATTATACCAATTAGATCTCTAAAATTATATATTTTTCAGACATTCTGCTTGAAAAAATCAGGTAAACGTTATACCATTAACCCATAAGGAAGGGGTGTGATTATGTCATTAACAATTAAAGACGTAGCTAAAGAAGCAGGCGTGTCTATCGCTACGGTATCTAAAGTAATCAATGGAAAATCTTCTATTTCTGAACCCACACGCCTTCGCGTACTAGAAGTAATTCAGAAACTTAATTATCACCCTAATGCGCAAGCCAGTAATTTTGCTAGGGAACGCTCAGATAACATTATCTTTTTAGCTGTTATAGAACCGCTCACTGCATTCCATAATCCCCATATGTTCGAAATTATGTGTGGGGCGCAAAAAGTTGTTTACGAAAAAAAATATAATTTTAGCTTTCTCGGCGTACATGATAAGGACACAGCCTGTCATGAGGTTTCCAATATTATAGGAAGGCGGGCTGCCGACGGGATATTGATTCACGGTTCTTCTACTTCCCGATCGCTAGTAGATCTTCTTGTCAAAAAGGGATTTCCTCATGTAATCATTGGAAGACCGCCCTTTTCCACTACAGCCTGTTGGATTGATATCAACAACCATGTTTCCGGACATCTGGCAACCGAATATCTAACCAATTGTGGATATACCCATATTGCATTTATCGGCGGTCCTCAGTCGGACGAAATTTCAAGGCATCGGTTACGGGGCTTTGTTTCATCTATGCGAATCTTCGGTCTGGATGTCCCTGAATCCTCTATAAAATATGGAACATACAGTAAACAAAGTGGTTTTGAAATGATGGAAGAATTACTCAGAGGAAGTTTTCTGCCAGATGCCGTAATATGCGAAGATAACAAAATCGCCATGGGAGCAGCGTCCGCAATCCGCAAACACGGCATGAATGTCCCTGATGATATTGGCCTGATCACCTTTGACGATTATCCACTGTCACAGTTAATCGATCCACCATTAACAGTTGTAGATATCAACGTCAATAAAATGGGTCAACAGGCGGCTGAAATTCTAATGAAAAAAATCCGTAATCCAAGCTTAAATATGCAGTCATTTACAACTGTTCCCGAACTAATCGTCAGATCATCCACGCGCAATATCAACAATACTACTATACTATAACTCTAAACAGCGATAGCGCAGACTTAATTTTCTCTGCGCTATCGAAATCAAATATTATTCATTTCTTGTTCAAAGTAATCCGATATCCCTTCTTCTCAATCGTATTCTCTTCTCTATCAATGCTAGAAGTCATCAATATCCGTTCATCCACAGCTACCGGGCAATACAAAGGTTCCGTTCCTGCATTAATAATTACTCTTAAAGTCCAGTTAATTCCTGGCCGTGTAAATGCAAACACGCCTCCTCGAATCAACTCCCACAGTGGACTGTAGCCTGTTTTCCCATCTATATAGTCATTTCGGATTGTAATGATCTGACAGATAAAATCGCCAAATGTGTCCTTCCTTTCCCACAGCATAGGTTGCCGATACTCTTCTTCCAAAACGCCTTCCATTCCACACTCATCCCCGTAAAATAAACTGGGTACTCCCGGCATCAATATCAAAAGAATACACCCCAGTTTCCACAACGATCCATCACCTCGACACATGGAAAGAAATCTCGGCACGTCATGGCTGTCCAAAAGATTGAGCTGTCCTCTTACTATATTATCAGGATATCTCAGTCTCATCTTTTCAAACTCATATGCTGCCGTTATCCCATCCGGCTGTTCGTCTGCCAGATAATCCATACAAATCCTACGAAACTCATAATTCATCGTGGAATCGAATGCGTCCCCCTTAAGCCACGAGTGAGCATTTTCCCAAACTTCGCCAATCAGAACTGCTTCCGATTTTGCAGTTTTAACCGCGTTTCGAAATATCCTCCAGAATTCCCGGCTGATTTCGTTTGCCACATCCAATCTCCACCCATCTATATGGTATTTTTCAATCCAATAGGTTCCAACATCTGCAAAATAAAGCTGTACCTCACGATTTGAGGTATTGAGTTTTGGCATCTTTCTTTCGTAAGCAAAACATGTATATCCCGGTATTTTATCCGAATCATCTGGACGCCTTACCGGAAATGTTAAATCGTAAAACCAGCTCTTATATCGGGATTTTTCGCCATTTTTCACCACATCCTCAAATGCAAAGAATCTCCAGCTACAATGGTTAAAAACACCATCTATTATAATGTGCATTCCTCTGTCGTGTGCATCTTCCACTAACCGCCGAAAATCTTCTTCCGTACCAAAACATGGATCGATGTGATAGTAATCCACTACATCATACTTATGGTATTCTCCAGCAGTAAATATTGGATTCAAATAAAGGCAGTTAAATCCCATTTTTTTTATATAATCCAGATTCTCCGTGATCCCATTCAACGTCCCACCCAACCTTGCTTTAACAGTAACGCCGTTTTCCAGTAATTGCTCTTTTTTACGGACCTGCAATGCACATTTTCCATTTGCAAAACTGTCCGGAAATATGTTATAAACCACAGCTTCCTTGAACCATTCCGGTACATCTGGTATCTCATCCCGCAGAATAAATGGATATTGATAATATTCACTCCTGCCATCTATCAATTTCCCGTCTACTACTCTGTCTGGAAGCTCCTTTGTAAAACGATCCGCATAATAGTAAGTCCACTCTTTCCCCTTTTCCAGCTTAAAATAGTAGCAGATTCGATTGTATGGAAGCTGCAAATTTGCTTCATAATACTCAAAGCATTCATCCACAGCACAAATCTTCATATCTGTTCCTGCAAAGCAAATAGGGGTTGTCCTGCATACCCGGTCTGCTGTGTAAAGCACGCATCTTGTCAAATCGCTTTTTTTTGCCCGCAAGCGGATTGTTATAGTATATTCTGAAGTAGCAAAGGCATACTGAGACAGTGGTACGTGCAGGATTGCAGCCTTATCCATCTTTTCCGTCTGTGTCATCCTTTTACACCCCCTGCCGTAAGTCCTGAAATCATATATTTCTGGATACAGAAAAATACAATCAATATCGGAATAGATACAAGGATAGAAGCCGCAGAAAACAAAGGCCAGCTCCTGCTATAATCGTTTGACTGGAGCTGATACAAACCTCCTGCCAGCGTATAACTGTTTTCGTCCATCATAAATGTAGTTGAAAAGAGATATTCATTCCACACATAAATCAATACCATTACTGCCGTAACAATAATCGCAGGTCTTGCCAAAGGCAGAACGATCCGGGTAAGAATCTGTCTTCCACTTGCTCCATCAATCTGCGCCGCCTCCTCTATCTCCACCGGAATCGTATCAAAATATCCTTTCATATTCCAGAT
>DWWI01000002.1 GCA_019119745.1 Candidatus Mediterraneibacter gallistercoris
CCGGAACAAACAGGCGTACCAGTGAAGCGCCAAAATCGGACACATACGCTTTCAGTCCGTTTTTGTTCTCCAGAAGATACAGATGTGCATCTTTTCCGTCTTTTGTTTTTCCGAATTCTGTTACCTTATAATCTGTCATTGTCTTTCTCCTTTTACTTGTATTTACTTTTATAGTTCTATTTTCTTCGGAATATTCCGAATATCTTTCCGAGCAGTGACTCTTTTTCTTTCTTATGTACCACCGCTGCCGGTCTTCTGGCGTTAAGCGCCTCTTTCATAAAAGTTTCCTGCGCATTTACAGGCCGGTCACCCTGCACTTTCTTCCTGTATGTACCGTCACTGAGCATTTTTCTCGCTTTCACATTATCCGCAAGCATGACATTCAGATCATGCATAAGCTTCTTTCTTATCTTCGGATCAAAAATCGGACACGCTACTTCTACACGTTTTTCTGTATTTCTCGTCATCATATCCGCAGAACCGATGTAGACTTTCGCTTCGTCACCGGTGCCGAAGACAAACACCCGCGGGTGCTCCAGATACCGCCCTACTATACTGGTAACACTCAGATTCTCCGTTCTCCCCTGAATTCCCGGAAGGATGCAGCAGATTCCGCGCACGATCAGATCAATCTTCACCCCTGCCTGAGATGCCTCCGACACCTTCCGTATGAAATCCATATCTGTCAGAGAATTCATCTTCATAACGATCCGGCCGTGACTGCCTTTACGGATTTCCTCGTCCATAAGGGCGAGGACTTTCTGCTTAAGGCTGGTGGGCGATACGATCAGATGATTATATATACCGTCCAGATTTCCGATTGACATATTTTTAAAAAATACCGCCGCGTCTTCACCGATCTCCTGATTAGATGTGATCAGAGAATAGTCCGTATACATTTTCGCTGTTTTCTCATTATAATTTCCTGTTCCTACCTGCGTGATATAGCGGATCTCGTTCTTATTCCTGTATGTGATCAGGCACAGCTTTGAGTGGACTTTATAATCTTCGAAGCCGTATAACACGCGGCATCCGGCTTCCTCCATCCGCTCCGACCAGTCGATATTATTCTGTTCGTCAAAACGGGCTCTCAGCTCGATCAGAGCTGTGACTTCTTTCCCGTTCTCGGCGGCAGCACAGAGGTATTCAACAAGCCTTGCCTTTTTCGCCAGACGGTAGATCGTAATTTTGATCGTCATGACGTCGGGATCCGAGGCCGCCTCTCTGATCAGCTGAAGGAACGGATCCATGCTCTCATACGGATAAGACAGGAGAACATCTTTCTTCTTCACCTGTTCCATCACGCTTCCGTCCGCGAGAGAGGCGGACGGCTGTGGAACAAACGGCTCATCGATCAGAGCACGCTTCATGGAGTCCGGGATTTTATCCGCTATAGCAAAGATAAATCCGAGCTTCATAGGCATCTTTGTCCGGAAGATGCATTCCGGTGTGATCTTAAACCGGTCACAGAAGTACTTCTCCATCTCTTTGCCCAGCGGTGATGCCGTCTCAAGGCGCACAACCGCCATCCGTCTTCTCTTGTGCAGAGTCTCTTTCATAATAAAACGGAAGTCTTCGTTGTCTGCATAAGCTTCGTCATCCGGAGAAATATCAGCATTGCGCGTCACGCAGATATAGTTCTTATCCGACACTTCATACTTATCAAACACGAGTCCCAGATATTCCATGATCACTTTTTCCATCCGGATATAACGGATGTCATGTCCGGGCAGATAGAGCACTTCCGGGATATACTGCGGCACGGGTACGATCCCCAGCATCATGTTACTGCCCTGCTTCAGATTCGCCACCACATAGATCTCTTTGTTAAGGAGGTGCGGGAACGGATGGTTCGGATCCACGATCTGCGGAGACAATACTGGCAGGATTTGTTCTTTGAAATACTTCTTGACATATTTCTTCTCCTGCTGTTCCAGTTCTTTAAAATCCATCCCGCACACTCCGTACGGCTTCAGCTGTTTTTTTATCTCTGCATATGTCTTGTCACGCTCTTTATACAGGGGCGCAACCGCCTGATAAATCGCCTCAAGCTGCTGCTTCGGCGTCATGCCCGACTTCGTGTCAAGCTTCTTGTTATCCACCGCCGCCATATCATAGAGGCTGCCCACGCGGATCATAAAAAACTCATCCAGGTTACTTGTAAAGATTGCAACGAATTTCATCCGTTCCATTAACGGCACTGTCTCATCACGTGCTTCCTCAAGAACCCTCTGATTGAAACGCAGCCATGACAGCTCCCTGTTCTGCGTGTAGTCGAGTATCTCCTGTTTCCCCATCTCTCCCTGTCTCCTTGTCCTGTTTCCCTCTTATTTTAAATATTTGTTTTCTGCCCGCGGGCTTGGCCCCCGATCCTCAGGATGATTTACCGCTCAAGATATGCCATCAGGTCATCCATCCTGCGCTCCATATAGCTGTACCCGTGCTCGTAAAAGGCTTCCAGCGATTCCTTGTTGCGCTCCAGTCTGGATACAGGCTTTACCTGCGGTCTCAGCACAAAAATTTCACCGCTTTTTTCCAGCTGGTCAATATGATTCATCATCTTATTGTATTCAAAGCTCCTGCGGAATATAGTCCGGACCAGATTCGGATAAGACTTATACGCTCTCCGGTATACCCTCTGCAAGGCCGGAGATATCACTTTCTTCCGGTATCCGCGGTTCTTCGTAAGAATTACTACAATCTTCTCGTTTCCTATCTTCTGCGCATGTCTGACCGGCACGGAATCCGCCAGTCCTCCGTCCAGATAAGGAACGTCATCGACATTTACGATCGGTGTCAGAAGCGGCATACTGCACGAGGCTCTGCAGATTTTCATCAGCCTCTCTCTGTCATGGTCTTCGGTCATATATTCTGCTTTACCTGTAATACAGTTGGTAGTCACGATCTCACAGGTAATCTCTGAGTTAAAGTAAGTATCATAATCAAAAGGGATCAGCTCATTAGGATATTTGTCAAAGATCAGGTCCATATTCATTACACTCTTCTCTTTCACAAAATCACGGATTCCATAATAATAATTGCCGCTTTTGTCCGCCGGGATCATGCAGTCTCTTGTTCTGCGCGGCTGCTTTGATACATAGCCGACCGCATTACAGCATCCTGCGGATACGCCTATCACGTGAGACATATACAGATCCTGATCCATCAGATAATCCAACGCACCGGATGTAAACACACCGCGTGTTGCTCCTCCCTCCAGTACAAGTGTTGCTTTCTTTATCGCCATAATGATTAAACCTCTTTTCTGTGAATAATCCTGCTTTTTACTAAATCATATGTTTCCACAGTTCACCCGCGCCACTCGCAAAGCCGCACTTTCGTGCTCACTGCGGCTGTCGCCGCCTCTTTGCTCGTATTCGGGCGCTCCCGCGCTTCTTGTGTTTCCACAGTTCACCCGCGCCACTCGCAAAATCGCACTTTCGTGCTCACTGCGGCTGTCGCCGCTTCTTTGCTCGTATTCGGGCGCTCCCGCGCTTCCTGTGTTTCCACAGTTCACCCGCGCCACTCGCAAAGCCGCA
>DWWI01000155.1 GCA_019119745.1 Candidatus Mediterraneibacter gallistercoris
CCACCCGGAGATCATCCGCGAGGAGGCACAGAACTTAAAAATCGTGTACACCCCGCTCCACGGGACAGGAAATATTCCGGTTAGGAGAATCCTGAAAGAGCTGGGATTTGAAAAGGTTTATGTCGTCAAAGAACAGGAACTCCCGGACGGGAATTTCCCGACAGTGTCCTACCCGAATCCGGAGGATAAAAACGCGTTCAGGCTGGCACTGGAGCTTGCCAAAGAAGTGGACGCGGATATCGTTCTTGCCACAGATCCGGATGCGGACCGTCTCGGCGTATACGCGAAAGATGCGAAGACAGGCGAATACATGAGCTTCACCGGGAATATGTCCGGCATGCTCATTCTGGAATATATCCTTTCTCAGAGAAAAGCGCTCGGAACACTTCCGGAAAACGGAGCAGTGGTTACTACCATCGTATCCGGAAAGATGTCAAAGGAGATCACAAAAGAGTATGGCATGACGCTCATCGAGACACTTACCGGATTCAAATACATTGGGGAGCAGATCAAGTTCTTTGAGCAGACAGGAAGCCATGAGTATGTGTTCGGCTATGAGGAAAGCTATGGCTGCCTTGTAGGAACTCATGCAAGGGACAAGGACGCGGTCGTTGCCGTGATGGCGCTCTGCGAAGTGGCGGCATACTGCAGACATCAGGGCATCACTCTGTGCGATCAGATGGAAACGCTCTTTAAGAAATACGGATATTACAAGGAAGGTCTCTGTACTGTGACGCTGAAAGGACAGGAAGGCGCGAAGAAGATCCAGTCCATGATGGAGCAGATCCGCACAAATGTGCCGGATACAGTCGGCGGGCTGAAGGTGCTGCGGTTCCGGGATTACAGAGAAAATATTATAAGAGACTGCGCGACAGGCGAAGAGACGGCTACGGGCCTTCCGAGGTCAAACGTGCTCTACTTTGAGCTGGAGAATGACGCGTGGTGCTGTATCCGTCCGTCAGGGACAGAGCCCAAGATCAAGTTTTATATCGGTGTAAAGGGTTCGGATGACGCGGACGCACAGGAGAAGCTGGATACACTGACAAAAGCTGTAGAAGCGCTGGCAGAGTAATCTTGAGATGAAGCCCGGGCGATGCGGCAGAAAGATTTACCAGCAGATTTTGACATACAGGAGGATTTAGATATGGGCTTTTCTGAGGATTTTGTGTGGGGCGCCGCTACCAGCGCCTATCAGATTGAAGGAGGCGTTCATGGTACCGGCAAGGGGATGCATATCTGGGATGTATATACGAAAGAGCCGGGGAGAGTGTACGGAGGACATACAGGCGATACAGCCTGCGATCACTATCATCGCTTCCGTGAGGATGTGCAGATTATGAAAGAGATCGGGCTGAAAGCGTACCGGTTTTCTATCGACTGGTCCCGTGTCCTGCCTGAGGGGACAGGTAGGGTGAATGAAGAAGGCATCCGGTTTTACAGCAATCTGATCGACGAACTTCTGAAGAACGGGATCGAGCCGTATATCACATTGTTCCACTGGGAGCTGCCTTATGAGCTGTATAAGAAGGGCGGATGGATGAACAGGGATATAGCGGAGTGGTTCGGAGAATATGCCCGTCTTATCGCGGAGAGGTTCAGCGACAGGGTAACTCATTTCTTTACGCTGAACGAACCTCAGTGTTTTGTGGGCCTGGGATTTCTGACAGGGGTTCACGCGCCGGGGCTGAAATGTCCCCTGAGGGATACCTTTGAAATGGCCCACAATGCCCTTCGCGCCCATGGCAGGGCAGTACAGATGTTAAGACAGTATGCAAAGCAGCCGCTGACCATCGGTTATGCGCCTACAAGCGGCATCATCTATCCGGCGTCTGACCGGTCGGAAGATGTAGAGGCGGCGCGCCAGAAATATTTCTCCATGCAGGATGACGATTCGGACTGGACATGGAATGTGGCATGGTGGTCGGATCCGGTTCTGTTGGGACATTATCCGGAAGAAGGGCTTGAGCGATATGAGAAATATCTGCCAAGGATCTCGGACGAGGATATGAGACTTATCTCCGAACCTATCGATGTATACGGACAGAATATCTATAACGGCAGGGCGTTCCGTATGGGAGCGGACGGAAGACCGGAGGAAACAGACCGTGTACCCGGATATGCAAAAACTGCAGTGAACTGGCCGGTAACCCCGGAGTGCCTGTACTGGGGACCGAAGTTCCTCTATGAGAGATATCACAAGCCGATCTATATTACGGAGAACGGTATGGCCTGCCATGATACTGTCTCGCTGGACGGAAAGGTCCATGATCCGAACCGTATTGATTTTCTGGCGAGATATCTGCATGAACTGAAGCGGGCGGCGGATGAGGTTGACCTGCGGGGATATTTCCAGTGGTCACTTATGGATAACTTTGAATGGGAGAAAGGATATGCAGAGAGGTTCGGCATTGTCTATGTGGATTTTGAGACTCAGAAGCGCATCCTGAAAGACTCGGCGTATTGGTACGGAGAAGTGATCCGGTCAAACGGAGCCGGGATTTAGTTATAAAAGAGCAGTATAAATATGGAGAACAGGAGAGTACAGGCATATGGATTTTGAGTACATCAGAGGGATCACATTTGCTCCGTTTGCAGAACGCGGAGTGCTTTCCCGGGAGACAGCAAAAGAAAGCCTGCGCGCCATGAAAGAGAGGACCGGTGCGGATACGGTGCTTCTGGCCCCGGGAGGAGTGCAGAAAACCGCTCAGTCGGTGGAAATCCGTTATGATACGGAACGTACGATGTCTGACCGGGAACTGATGGAATTTATCAGTTATGCGAAAAGTCTGGAACTTAAAGTTTTTATAAAACCCACTGTAAACTGCCTGAACGGAACGTGGCGGGCACATATCAATTTCTTTGATGAAGATGTGCCGTGCGAACCGAAATGGTCAGAGTGGTTTGCCTCTTATACGCAGTTCCAGATCCATTATGCACAAATCGCGGAAAGAATGCACTGTGAGATGTTCATCGCGGGATGTGAGATGGTGATGGCGGAACACAGGGAGCAGGAATGGAGAAAGCTGATCGCGGACATCAGGAAAGTCTACCATGGTCCGGTCAGCTACAATACCGACAAATATCAGGAGCACAATGTGAAATGGTGGGACTGTGTGGACGTGATCTCATCCAGCGGTTATTATCCGGCAGATGACTGGGAAAACCAGCTCGACCGGATCGAGAAAGTTGTTGAAAAATACCGCAAGCCGTTCTTCTTTGCGGAGACGGGATGTATGTCCACTGTCGGTTCATCCCTGCGTCCGAATGATTGGGAAGTCGAGGGGGATATCAGTCTTTCTGAACAGGAAGAATGGTATAAAAAAGCATTCCATGCTATGGAAAAACGTCCGTGGATAAGGGGCGCGGTTCTCTGGTCGTGGAATCCAAGCCTTGGTTCGGAAGAAGAGGCAAAGCGGCACAGATATTATGAGATATACGGGAAACCGGCGGAAGAAGTAGTGCGGCGGTTTTTTGAAAGAGGAGGGAGATTATGAGCGTTTATAAGCTGAAACCAAGCTGCAAGGACTATCTCTGGGGAGGTCACCGGCTGGTGGATGAGTACGGGAAAGAATATGACGGCGATGTGCTGGCTGAGACATGGGAACTGTCCTGTCATCCGGATGGTCCTTCTACGATCGTAAACGGTCTGTATGCCGGAAAGACACTGGAACAGTACATAGAGGCGGCGGGAAAAGAAGTTCTTGGAACCAACTGCAGAAGGTTCCGTGATTTTCCGATTCTGATCAAATTTATCGACGCAAAGCAGAATCTGTCGATCCAGGTCCATCCGGATAACCGGTATGCCCTGAAAAATGAGGGCCAGTATGGAAAAACTGAGATGTGGTACGTGATGGATGCCGAGAAAGACGCATTTCTCTACTATGGTTTTAAGACGGAGATCAGCAAGGAAGAATTTGCCAGAAGAATTCAGGAAGATACACTTCTGGAGGTGCTTAATGCGGTGCCTGTGCAGAAGGGAGATGTCCTCTTCATTGAGTCCGGTACGATCCATGCCATCGGAGCCGGCATCCTGATCGCGGAGATACAGCAGAATTCTAATGTAACCTACCGGGTCTATGATTATGGAAGGGTCGGAAAGGATGGAAAAAAACGTGACCTTCATATTGAAAAAGCACTTGCCGTCACGAACCGGGTTCCGCTGATCAAGAGCAAGAGCAGCTATCCCCACGTTGCGGACTGTGATTATTTCACTGTGGACAAGCTGAATCTGGACGGACGGATGATGCGCAGGATGGAAGGTTTTGTATCTGAAGAGTCATTTGTCAGCATTTTGATCCTTGACGGTGAGGGAACTGTCTCCTGCGGCGGGCAGGAAGCGGAAATCGTTCAGGATAAAGATGCCGCGGGAGATATGAA
>DWWI01000156.1 GCA_019119745.1 Candidatus Mediterraneibacter gallistercoris
AGAGCAGAGGACTGAAAATCCTCGTGTCGCTGGTTCGATTCCGGCTCTGGGCATTTTCTCTGCAAGAAATCAGCCATACGGCAGAGAATATAATTGAATAAGGGCGTGTAGCTCAGGTGGTAGAGCACTTGACTTTTAATCAAGTTGTCCGGGGTTCGAATCCCCGCACGCTCATTTAAATTGAACCGAGGAAGTTATTCCCCGGTTTTTTACTTATAGAAATCTTTTTTAAATATAAGACTTATAGAAGAACAATAAAAAAGCCGGAATCGTTTACCGGCTGAGAAAAGAGGAAATATATATAAAAAAGCATTACAGCTTTGATTGTTTATAATATAACCTTTGATTGTGAGAAATATGTGTCTAATATATAAAAAGGATGTAAAATTATGTAAAGACTCGCGAAATAAATGTATGCCGTATAGTACGGTTTATTTGTAGAATACGCGGAGAAAATTGTAATATGGAATATTTATACGATAAACTGAAAAAACTTGAAAATTCGGACGTTTACGGCTTCCATATGCCGGGGCATAAACGAAATGGGACACTTACCGGTGCTGATCTGCCTTATGGGCTTGATATTACGGAGATTGACGGATTTGATGATCTCCATCATGCGGATGGCATATTAAAAGAAGCTCAGGAGCGAGCGGCATATATCTGGCATGCAGATGAAAGCCATTATCTGATCAATGGAAGTACGGTCGGTCTTATAAGTGCAATACTCGGGTGTACTCATCGCGGAGATACGATACTTATGGCTCGTAATTGCCACAAATCTGTCTATAATGCGGTCTTTCTCAATGAACTGCGCCCGGTGTATCTTTACCCGCAGCTGTTCTCTTCAGGAGAAAAGGAAGAGGGAGATTTAAACGGGCCTGTTACAGCGCTGCAGGTAGATCATGCATTGAATGATAATCCGGATATCAGGGCCGTAGTCATTACATCTCCTACATATGACGGTGTTGTTTCGGATGTTCGCAGTATCGCAGAGTGTGTTCACAGAAAAGGAATCCCTTTGATTCTGGATGAGGCGCATGGCGCTCATTTTGGATTTCATCCGTATTTTCCGGACAATGGGAATGATCTGGGAGCAGACATAGTCATTCATAGTCTGCACAAGACGCTTCCATCACTTACCCAGACCGCTCTTCTCCACATGAACGGGTCTGTCGCGGACAGAGAGAGGGTGCATATGTATCTTGATATACTGCAGTCCAGCAGTCCGTCCTATGTACTTATGGCATCTATGGATGAATGCGTAAGACTTATGGAAAAGAAGCATAAAGAGATATTTGGAAGATATGTAGATTTGCTGCAGAGAACAAGAGAACAATTAAAGAATATGGAACATCTGAGCTTATGGGAGAGTACTGCCTATGACCGCTCTAAGATACTGATATCTACTGCCGGATGCACAATACAGCGTGAAGAAATGAAAAAGTATACAGGGAAACAATTATATAATAGTATAAGAGGAAAATATTTACTCCAGCTTGAAATGTCTGCACCCGATTATGTAATTGCCATGACAGCTCCGGGGGATACAGAAAGAGGAATGCATAGACTGGTTGATGCTTTATCAGAAATTGATTCAGAACTTGCAAAATATAAAGAAAGTGAATCAATTTATGCAAAAAACAGAGAGATTGGAATAGAGTTACAGGAAAATCTTCAGATTTATTCAAGTTCAGAAATTAATAAGTTTCGAAATAAAAGAAAAAAGATCTCGCTCGAAGCTTGTGGCGGATATGTCGCTGCGGAATATGCATATGTATATCCGCCGGGAATTCCTTTGATCGTACCGGGAGAGCGGATATCAGAAAAAACGGTGCGGCAGATTGTAAAATATCAGAAAACAGGATTTGATATTCGTGGCATACATGAAACAGGCAGAATTGAGGTACTGGATAATGGGTAAGATTTACTATGTGATGGGAAAGAGCTCTTCGGGAAAAGATACGATATATAAGGAACTGTTAAAGAGACATCCGGAATTCCATACAATAGTTCCCTATACAACACGTCCGATACGTGAGGGAGAACATGACGGTGTGGAATACTATTTTGTAGATGAAAAACGTTTAAAGGAGATGCAGCAGGCAGGACAGGTTATAGAGGTTCGTTCCTATAATACAAAATGCGGGATCTGGACATATTTTACAGCTGACGACGGACAAATCGATCTGGAGCAGTATGATTATCTTGTGATCGGGACTCTGGTCTCTTATGAGGCGATGAAGCGGTATTTTGGGAAAAATGTTCTTGTACCGATCTACATCGAGGTCGAAGACGGGGAACGTCTGTGCCGGGCACTGGAGAGAGAAAAGAAGCAGCAAGTCCCCAGATATGCAGAAATGTGCAGACGCTTTCTGGCGGATGAGAAGGATTTTGCGGAAGACAACCTCCAGCGTGCGGAAATTACGTACAGATTTGAAAATGCAGATCTTTCCGATTGTCTTACAAAAATTGAAAATTATATTGGACTATAACTTCATTTGAGAATGTGTTATACTAAATAAGTAAATTTATGAAAAATAATATACGGCAGGTGATAAAATGAGTGGTTTCAAAGATGTGGTCGGCCACAAAAATATAATTAAGTATATACAGAATGCGGTAACGGCGGACGCGGTCTCTCATGCATACATCCTGAACGGAGAGAGAGGATCCGGCAAGAAGCTGCTCGCAAATCTCTTTGCCATGAGTATGCAGTGTCAGGATCGGGCTGAAGACGGCGATGCCTGTGGAAAATGCCAGTCATGTAAGCAGGCGATGAGCGGCAACCATCCGGATATTATCCGTGTAACGCATGAAAAGCCGAATACGATCAGTGTAGATGATATCCGTGTGCAGGTAAATGATGATATTGTGATCAGACCTTATAGCAGCAAGTACAAGATTTATATTATCGCGGATGCAGATATGATGACTGTACAGGCTCAGAATGCGCTTCTTAAGACGATTGAGGAACCGCCGGAGTATGCGGTGATCATGCTCCTTACAGAAAATGCCGAGGTACTTCTTCCGACGATTCGGTCAAGATGTGTTATGATGAAGCTCCGCAATATCAAAGATCAGCTTGTGAAGAAATATCTGATGGAACAGCTTGAAGTCCCGGATTATAAAGCTGACGTATGTGTGGCATTTGCGCAGGGAAATATGGGAAAGGCTATCATGCTGGCTCATTCTGAATATTTCAATGAGATTAAAGAAGAGGCGGTTCATCTTCTCAGGAACATTGACGAGATGACAGTTCCGGAGCTTACAGAAGCAGTAAAACGCTGCATGACATATAAACTGGAGATCAATGATTATCTGGATATTATCGCAATCTGGTACAGGGATGTTCTTATATATAAAGCTACAAAGAGCGTCGACAGAGTTGTATTTTCTGATCAGATGAAATATATCAAAGAGCGTGCCAGGAAAAGTTCTTATGAGGGGATAGAGAATATACTGGATGCATTGGAAAAGGCAAAGGCAAGAATGAAAGCCAATGTCAATTTTGAGCTGGTGATGGAGCTGCTTTTGCTGACAATAAAGGAGAATTGACAGGATGACAAAAGTAATTGGAGTCAGATTCCGGACAGCAGGGAAGATTTATTTCTTTGCACCGGGCAAGTTTCAGATAAAGCGGGGAGACAATGTCATTGTTGAGACTGCCCGCGGCGTGGAGTTCGGCCGGGTCGTAAGCGGACCGAAGGATGTGAAAGACGAGGAAGTAGTGCAGCCACTGAAGTCTGTAATAAGGATGGCGTCTGACCAGGACCGGCGAACGGTTGAGAAAAATAAGCAAAAAGAAAAAGAGGCGTTTAAAATCTGCCTTGAAAAGATCCGGAAACATAATCTGGAAATGAAACTGATAGATGTTGAGTACACTTTTGATGGTAATAAGATATTATTTTATTTCACGGCAGATGGCCGAATAGATTTCCGTGAGCTGGTGAAGGATCTTGCAGCGGTATTCAGGACCAGGATTGAGCTTCGGCAGATTGGTGTCAGGGATGAGACAAAGATCCGCGGGGGTATTGGAATCTGCGGACGCCCGTTGTGCTGCAGCACATATCTGACGGAATTTTCGGCAGTGTCAATCAAGATGGCAAAAGAACAGAACCTTTCTCTGAACCCGACGAAAATATCAGGTGTGTGCGGAAGGCTTATGTGCTGTCTTACTAATGAGGAAGAGACATATGAGGTACTGAACAGCCAGCTTCCGTCAGTGGGCGATACTGTTACGACAAAAGACGGACTGACAGGAACAGTTCAGTCTTTGAGCGTCCTGCGTAAACTGGTGAAAGTAGTGGTCAATCTTGATGACGACGAGAAAGAGATCAGAGAGTATCCTGCAGAGGAGCTAAAGTTCAAACCACGTAAGAAAAAGAAAAAAGTCTCAAAAGAAGAGATGAAGAAACTGGCAGCGCTGGAAAAAGGGCAAGGAGCGTCAAAGTTAGATGACAAATAACGGGAGAACAGATCTGTTAAAACCGGGAGAACGTCTGGACGACCTGCAGATCGGAGGACTTGAGCTGATTCAGAATCCTTCGGGATTTTGTTTTGGTGTAGATGCCGTCTTTCTGTCAGACTTTGTTAAAGTCAAACCGGGGGAGACGGTGCTCGATCTGGGTACGGGAAACGGAATCATTCCAATTCTGTTATCGGCAAAAACCGGTGGAAAAAAGTTTACCGGTCTTGAGATTCAGGAAAATACTGCAGATATGGCAAGGCGGAGCGTGGCATACAATCATCTCGAAGACCGGATTGAAATTGTGACCGGAGATATCAAAGAGGCGGCAGAGATATTCAAGCCGGCCTTTTTTGATGTCATCACTACAAATCCACCTTATATGCTGTCGCAGCACGGCCTTCGCAATCCGGATGATGCAAAAGCGATTGCGAGACATGAAGTGCTCTGTACACTTGATGATATCCTGCGGGAGAGTATGAGGCTTCTGCAGGATAAAGGAAGATTCTACATGATCCACAGGCCATTCCGTCTGACAGAGATTATGATCAAGATGAATCATTATAAGATAGAACCGAAGCGGATACAGTTTATTCATCCGTATATTGATAAGGAACCGGTGCTTGTACTGATTGAAGGCGTGCGGGGCGCAAGATCAAGAGTGACTGTGGAACCTCCGATCATTATTTACGATAAGTCCGAACAGAAGGATAAATGATGGAGAAATAGCGGAAGATGGCAGGGGACTGCTGTGAAGTCAGGGAAAAAAGAAGGAGAATATCATGTCGGGAACTTTATATCTTTGTGCGACTCCGATCGGCAATCTTGAGGATATGACATTTCGGGCGGTGCGTATATTACAGGAAGTCGATCTGATCGCGGCGGAGGATACGCGCAACAGTGTGAAACTTCTGAATCATTTCGATATCCGTACACCGATGACCAGCTACCATGAGTATAATAAATATGACAAAGGACGCAAACTGGTAGATAAAATGCTTGAAGGCAGCAGTATTGCATTGATAACGGATGCAGGAACTCCCGGAATATCAGATCCGGGGGAAGAACTGGTGCGCATGTGTCACGACGCTGGGATTTGCGTTACGGCGGTCCCGGGACCGGCTGCATGTATCACAGCACTTACCATATCGGGACTTCCGACAAGGAGGTTCTCGTTTGAGGCTTTCCTTCCGTCAGATAAAAAAGAGCGGGAAAATGTACTTCTGACGCTGGAGCGGGAACAGAGGACGATCGTACTATATGAAGCTCCTCACAGACTGGTGAAGACGCTGAAGCTGCTGACGGATCGTCTGGGCGGAGAGCGGCAGGTGAGCGTGTGCCGTGAACTGACAAAGCGCCATGAGACTGTGTACCGTGCCACACTTTCAGAGGCCGTGACATATTATGAGAGCCATGAACCGAAAGGGGAGTGCGTTCTTGTAATAGAAGGAATGAGCCGCCAGGCAATAGAACAGGAAGAAAAAGAGAAGTGGGCGGACATGAGTATAGAAGACCACATGGAATATTATCTTTCCAGGGGATTAGAGCGGAAAGAAGCAATGAAGAAAACAGCGAAAGATCGCGGAGTTTCCAAACGAGAAATTTATAACTATCTTGAGAAAGTAAAAAATTAATTAAGAATAAATATAATCATGAGTGCTTGAACTAACAATAACAGACATCAGGAACTTACCTGATGTCTGTTATTTTTCCGTCTTTCATAAATACGACTTTCTTATTTAGGCTGACAGCCTCCTGATAGTCATTTGTCACATAGAGGACAGTAATGTGAAGCTCTTCATTGATCTTGAGTATGTCGCCGAGCATTTCCATACGCCGGGCATCGTTCTGCCGCGCAAAGTCTTCATCTACAAGAAGCACTTTAGGCTGGCAGACAACAGCACGTCCCAGTGCAACCCGCTGCTTGTCCGTGTCAGAAAGAGATTTGATCTTTTTGTCAAGAACGTTCGTGAGTCCGAAAAAATCGGCTGCTGATTTTACACGACTGTCAATCACTGTTCTGGGAAGATCTCTAAGCCTCAGACCGAGAGCCATATTGTCATAGGCGTTAAAATGGCGGTACAAGGTGTAGTTCTGAAATGCCATTGCAAGACGCCGGTCGCGGGGCAGGATATCATTGAGCAGATCTTTACCGAGCCAGATTTCGCCGGAAGTGATATCCTCCAGACCTCCGATCATACGCAGGATCGTAGATTTTCCGCAGCCGCTCGGTCCGTGAAAGATAACAAATTCACCGTCTTCTATATGAAGGCTGACGTCATTTACGGAGACGAATCCGTTTGGGTATGTTTTAGTCAAGTGCTCTAATGTCACGCTTGCCATAAGGAAACCTCCATATCTTTTATAACGCAGAAAACTGCGTATTCTGTTATTCTGTACAGATATTTTAGCACAAAGGGAAAGCTCCTACAATCCCAAAGGAAGAAGAAGATCTGCAAGGAACACACTTGCCGCGAGTCCGGCGAATGTAGCGAGCAGCGCTCCGGCTAATGTATAACGGGAATGTTTGACTCCGGCAGTCATGAAATAGACGCTCATCGTGTAAAAGATTGTCTCAGTACAGCACAGTGAGATTGAAGCAATCAGTCCGATACGGGAGTCTGTTCCGAATTCTTTAAAAATATCCAGCAAAAGGCCGGTTGCGGCGGAGGATGAGAACATTTTTACCACAGTCAGGGGCACAAGTTCTCCGGGAAATCCGATCAGTCCGGAAAACTGTCCGATTGCATCAGCTATAAAGTCAAGAAATCCTGATGCGCGCAGAATTCCTACTGCGGCCATAAGACCGATCAGTGTGGGCATAAGACGGATCACTGTGAGAAAACCGCTTTTCGCTCCCTTGATAAAAGATTCGTATACATTGACTCCGTTCATCACTCCATAGACAACGATGCTCAGGACAATAAAAGGAACAAGATAGTCAGAGATATACATTAAAATATTCATAGATGCCTCCGTGGCAGAAAGTGTACTCTTTAACTATATGCACCATTGCTGTGGAATATCGCCGGATAATAAATCATAAGATGCAGTAAAGAGTGTTCTGCAGAGGTTCATATGCTGCATATTGTGAATTCTTACATAAAATCCATTTTTAAATATCAAAAGAAATATATAAATTTCCTGACGCTGGCAGCAGGCTTAACAGGAATGCTGTTATTGTCTGCGTGCGGAGCCCGGAAACCCGAAGACCAGAACCAAAAGTTTGAGGAATATACGAAAGAACTGTTTTGCAGCGAGGTGGCGTCCAACACGATAAATCTGCACTATACGCTTAAGAATCCGGAGGACTATGGCATTACCGGCAGTGAGGTTTCACTGGGCAGTTTTGAGAGCGACACAGATATGATAAAGGCCTCTGCGGAAAATATGTGGCAGTCGCTTCAGAAATTTTCCTATGACGGACTGGATCTGCAGAACAGGATTACATTTGATATCCTAGGGTATCAGATAAAAACGATAGAACGAAATGTGGATTATATATTGTATGAGGAACCGCTGGGACTTGTAAGCGGCGTGCAGACACAGTTACCTGTTGTTCTGTCAGAATACAGATTCTATGACCGGCAGGATGTGGAGACATATCTTGAACTTCTGGAGATGACAGAAGATTATTTTGACAGCCTCATAAAATTCGAGAGAGAGAAGGCGGAGAAAGGTCTTTTTATGGCAGATTATGCACTGGATACTGTTCTCGATCAGTGCAGGGCGTTTCTGGATATGGGAGATGGCAATTATCTGTACTCGACTTTTGCAGATCGTGTTAAAGATGTAAAAGAGTTGACAAAAGAAGAAATAAGTGACTATATTCAGGACAATGCACTCGCTGTAAGTGATTATATATTTCCGGCATATGAAAAACTGATTTCTGCTCTGGAGGAACTGCGGGGAACCGGGGAGAACGAAAAAGGACTTGTATATCTGCCGGATGGGGCGGATTACTATGAACTGGTTGTCCGGCAATCAACAGGGTCTGACAGGTCGGTGGAAGAAATGGAAGATCTTACACGGCGGCAGATGACAGATGATCTTGAAGCGATGGAACAGGTGCTTGGAATTACCACTGAAGAAGCGCAGGAGGCAGCAGCGGCCATGACACAGGACTCAGCTGAACTGATATTGTCAAAACTGCAGGACGGAATCAAGGAGGCATTTCCGGAGGCACCTGATACAGCACTGGAGATCAAATACGTGCCGGAGGAAATGGAAGAACATCTGAGCCCGGCATTTTATATGATTCCGGCAATTGATAATACGGAAGAAAATGTAATCTATATCAATCGCGCGCATATGAACGATGATCTGACTCTGTTTACGACACTGGCCCATGAGGGATATCCGGGGCATCTGTATCAGACTGTCTATTACGAGAACACAGATCCGGATCCGATCCGCAGTGTGATGGATTTTGGGGGCTATGTAGAGGGATGGGCTACTTATGCAGAGATGGGGAGCTATTATCTGACCCCTCTGTCTAAAGAGCAGGCTGTCCTGCTTCAGAAAAACAGTTCTATCATACTGGGGCTTTATGCTCTGGCGGACATGGGAATCCACTATGAGGGGTGGAGCCGGATGGATACAGTTGCATTTTTCAGTAATTACGGCATCACGGATGCAGAGACGATTGAACGTATCTATGAGCTTATCATCGGATCGCCGGGAAATTATCTGAAATATTATATCGGATATGTGGAATTCCTGGAGCTTAAGAAGGACTGGGCAGAGGAAAAAGGCACGGGATTTTCACAAAAAGAGTTCCATGAGGCTGTACTCGAAGTCGGGCCGGCGCCGTTTGATATTGTGGAAAAGTATATGTGGGAGATGGAAAATTAGTATGCTGAACTATCTGTGGGCGGGAATGATTCTTGCCGGAATTATTTTCGGTGCGTTTAACGGGAAAATGCAGGATATTACAAACGCGGCTCTGGAATCGTCGCAAGAGGCCGTGACTCTGTGTATTACAATGATTGGCGTGATGGCATTCTGGACCGGTATCATGGAGATTGCTTCACGGGCCGGCATCATACAGATGGCAGCACGGAGAATGAGGCCGTTGATCCGGTTTCTCTTTCCGAATCTGCCTGAGAAGCATAAAGCGGTGGAGCATATCTGTACCAATTTTATTGCAAATTTTCTCGGACTCGGCTGGGCGGCTACTCCGGCCGGGCTAAAAGCTATGGAAGAACTCGGTAAACTGGAAGAAGAGAGAAGAAACAAAAAGATTTACGGGTTGGCGAGAAAAAGAGGAATTGCAGGAAATGAAATGTGTACTTTTCTGATCATTAATATCTCATCACTGCAGCTGATTCCTGTTAATGTGATCGCATACCGGAGTCAGTATGGCAGTGTAAATCCGGCCGGGATCGTAGGAGCGGGAATTGTGGCAACGGCAGTGAGCACCGGAGTGGCTGTAATATTTTGTAGACTGATGGACAGAAGACAAAAAAACTTCCATAATGAAAAAAATTTTTTGTAGCCGGCATGTATTTCTCAATGATACAATAGCATAAATGGAAGAAAGGAATAAGAACAAAAATGATGAAAACTAAGATAATGATTCCAAATACTGATATAGAGATCCATCCGCTTGGTCTGGGTACGGCAAATGCGGGTCTTGCATGGGATGGAAAGAACGCAGACAGAATATTTGATGCGTTTCTGGATATGGGCGGCAGCCTGATCGATACAGCTCATGTATATTCTGACTGGGTGAAACCGGAACGCGCGAGAAGTGAGCGTGTTATAGGGGACTGGCTGGAACGCAGCGGTAAACGAAACTATATTGTACTTTCAACCAAAGGCGGGCATCCGGATATGACAGTTCCGAATCCTGATACACATATCAGCAGAATGAGAAAAGAGGATATGGAATCAGATCTGGATTCATCCTTAAAACAGCTTCGGACAGACTATATCGATATCTATTTTTATCACAGAGACGATGAGAGACAGTCGGTAGAGGAGCTGATTGAAGTAATGGAGGAGTTCCGCCGGAAAGGAAAGATCCGCTATTACGGATGTTCGAATTGGACAACTCCCAGAATGAAGGCGGCCGACCGGTATTGTTCGGAGAAAGGATACAGAGGTTTTGCTGCTAATCAGGCGCTTCTGAATCTGGGATATAAATATATGAATCCTCTTGAGGACGATACGCTTGTGTATGCAGATGAGGAGATGCAGCAGTACCACCGGGAGCATACCGGGAATCTTCTCATGCCGTATATGGGGGTGTGCGGAGGGTTCTTCCATAAGTATATCGGGCAAGGTCCGGATGCAGTCAAGAGGAGTCCATATTATACAGAAGGAAACCTGAAAGTGGCAGAAAGAGTAAAAGAGCTTTGTGATAAATATCATGCGACGGTATCGCAGGTAGTGCTTGGCTTCTTCGGACAGCAGGACTTTGACTGCGCACCACTGTATGGACCCCAAAATGCAGATCAGATAGAAGAGGCCATGAAAGCATTTGAGATTCCGTTTGAGAAAGAAGATTATATGTTTGACGTTTAATAAAAAAAGTGCTTGCAATTCTGATTTGGCTGTGGTAATATAAACAACGGTCACTGTAGAGACGGTGACCGTATAGTGGCCCCGTGGTCAAGCGGTTAAGACATCGCCCTTTCACGGCGGTAACACGGGTTCGATTCCCGTCGGGGTCATTGCGCGTAAGCAGCTAACAACAGTTGCTGAGTGCTCATAATAAGGCGCAGTAGCCAAGTGGTAAGGCGTGGGTCTGCAACACCCTGATTCACCGGTTCAAATCCGGTCTGCGCCTCTCAGGAAAAAAGAAATATTATCTGATTTTATACAGTATTCATGCAGAAAGCCCGAAAATTAATGTTTTCGGGTTATTTTTTTGTTTCCTGAGGTTTGCAAAAATGAGATATCAGTTTCTTTACCGGAAATCTCTTTTTCTATTACTTTCTATATTTGCTTTAGGGGGAGTCTCCAGATTTGATGTAAAAGCATTTTGACGGGGATTTTTAATGTGTAAAAAAAGTTTGATAGACAATGATTATTCTGTTGTTTATTATATAGATAGAAAAGGGGGGCGGGGCAGTGGATATAGGAGGTAAGATCAAAAGCGCAAGAATAAGCGCAAATCTCACACAGGAACAAGTTGCTGACTTTCTGAATGTTAGCCGACAAACTATATCTAATTGGGAAAACGGAAAAACCTATCCTGATATTGTGAGCGTTGTTAAAATGAGTGACTTATATGGTATTAGTCTTGACTACCTTCTGAAGGAGGGAAAGCCTATGTCAAACTATTTAAATTACCTGGAAGAAAGTACAAATGCCGTAAAAAGTAAGAACAAATTGTCTGCAGTAATTCTGATTGCTGTATACCTGGGAATATGGACAATTTCTCTCCTTTCATTTTGGTTATTTAATAGTGGTTCGGACGCTTTAGGATATAGCATTATGTATTTGTGGATATTGCTTCCGGTTACTATGTTCGTTGTTTCATTTATAATCGGTATAAACAATTATTGGGGACGGAAAAAGTGGTTTATTACGATTGGTCTTGGCATTATGTATATGCTTGCAGAGTATGGAACTTTCAGCGCAGCTAATATGATTTCATTTGGCAAAATCAATTTACCAGAATTTATAATGATACCGATGGGGGCTGGAATTTCTTTACTCGGAATGGGGATGGGTACTGGTTTTAAATATTGGGTTCATTTTAGAGGCGATAACAATGGATAAATATTCTAAAGGAGAGGAATAAAAAAGACTGTCAGGAAATAAATAGTTTCAACCAGAGGCGGGTGGGACTTATATGAGTCGCACTCGCCTCTATGTTGTGTAACAGAAAAATAACTATCAGCTGTGCAGAAGAAACGGAACAGAAATTTTAGAAGCAATAGGATATTGAAAATGTTTGTGAGTTTATGGAACAGCATTATGCGCAGCGTAACTGTCCGGATCAGATCTGCCGGGAAATATTTATGAAAAAGAATGAAATGGGAGGAAGAAAACATGGAACAAAGTAAAGCATCGGGGCATCTGTCAGCCCTGCTCACGATTATAATATGGGGTACGACTTTTATTTCCACAAAAGTGCTTCTTGTGGATTTTCAGCCGATTGAAATTCTCTTTTTCCGCTTTGTAATGGGGTTGATCGCTCTGCTGCTTGTCTGCCCTCATCGCATGAGAGGAACCACACGCAGGCAGGAGCTTACTTTCGCGGCAGCAGGATTATGCGGAGTGTGTCTGTATTATCTGCTGGAGAATATTGCGCTGACTTATACAATGGCATCTAATGTAGGAGTGATCATTTCCGTGGCTCCGTTTTTCACGGCGCTTCTGGCTCACATATTTTTGAAACAGGATGAGAAGCTCAGGGCGAATTTTTTCATCGGCTTTCTTATTGCCATGGTTGGAATCGTGCTGATCAGCTTTAACGGCGCGGCTATGGAGCTTAATCCTGCGGGAGATCTGCTGGCGCTTCTGGCTGCATTTATATGGGCGTGTTATTCAATCCTGACGAGAAAGATAAGCAGCTATGGTTACAATACCATTTTGACGACCAGACGGATATTTCTTTACGGTATCCTGTTTATGATACCGGCTCTTTTCCTGTTTGATTTTAAACTTGATCTGATGCGGTTCACAAATCCTGTTTATTTACTGAATATTCTCTTTCTGGGGCTGGGAGCTTCTGCACTGTGCTTTGTTACATGGAACTTTGCGGTAAAACTGCTGGGGGCAGTAAAGACAAGTATTTATATTTACCTTACTCCGGTTATTACCATCACTGCTTCTGTACTGATCCTGCATGAACCGTTTACGGCGCTGACCGGAGCCGGGACTGTGCTGACATTGGCCGGGCTGCTGCTTTCCGAGGGCAAACTATTCAGCAGAAAAGAGAATTCATAAACAGAGCCTTAGGAAGAACGTCGCCCCTCCGCCTTCCGTATCCTTAAAGCCGATATCCCCATCCAGCATTTTTGCTAATTCTTTTGCAATGCTTAAACCCAGACCGAAATGAGATTTGTCTGTGCGTGATTTATCCCCGCGGTAAAAGCGGTCGAAGATAAATGGCTTATCTTCTTCCGGGATTCCTTTCCCGTGATCTGTGACAGAGAAGGTCAGCTCTTTTTCACTTAATGTGGTCATGATCTGTATTGAACTGTCTTCCGGGGAATAGCAGACCGCATTATCCAGAAAAATGCTCAGGATCTGGAAGAGCCGCTCCCGGTCAGTAGTAAGGACCGGATACGCATCTTCACTCAGATTGAGATCCAATCTTATCTTTTTACTGATGCATACCGGTTCATAGGCTTCGTACAGCGTGATCAGCAGAGTGTCCATATTGATCTCGCTTTTCTGGATGGTCCACTTGTCTGCGTCCGATGAGGCAAGCAGCAGCATATCCCGCACAAGCCGGGACATCCGGCCGCATTCTGTGTCAATGACATCCAGACAGGTCTGTGCCTGCGGGTCATTACTGTCACGGCTCTGCATTTCCTGCAGGGCTTCTGTATTTGCCATAATCACAGCAAGCGGGGCTTTCAGCTCGTGAGAAGCAGCCGCAACAAAATCTTTCTGGCTTTTGATCAGCTGCTCGCTGGGAGTAAAGGCTCTTTTCAAAAGGAAACGACTGACAAACATAATAACAACAAAAGAAATCAACCATATCCCCAGATACAGAGGCGCCTGATGCAGAAACAGAGACAAAACAGACCTTTTCGGATAAATAAGAGTAAGAGAGAGTCTGTCTCCGCTCTGTGTGCTGACTGTGGCCGGGATGGCGTAATAGCGATCGTGATGCAGCCCTTCTAATTCTATATAGCCGCCCTGTTCTGTGACCTGAGTTGTGCCAGGAGAACCGGCAGCATTTTGTATGCCGATGCTCTGATCAGCTTTCTGCAAAAGGATATCGAAATCCGTGGGAAAGTTGGGCCCGCTTTTGTACAGGAGCTTTTCTTCTGAATCCCAGAGCGCGGCATATACATTCATCTGCTTTTCATAATCAGAAAGAACAGTCTCCG
>DWWI01000157.1 GCA_019119745.1 Candidatus Mediterraneibacter gallistercoris
GGACCGGAACCGATAACCAGTACTTTCTTTATGCTTAAATCTCTTGGCATTATTTCGCTCCTTTCATCATGTCAATAAATCTGTCAAAGAGGTAACCAGAATCCTGCGGTCCCGGGCATGCCTCCGGATGGAACTGAACAGTAAAGATGTTCTTTCCGATATAGGCAAGACCCTCGTTTGTTCCGTCATTTACATTTCTAAACGCCGGAACCGCTACATTCGGGTCAACAGACTCTTCATCCACAACATAACCGTGATTCTGGGAGGAGATATATACTCTTCCGGTCTCAAGGTCTTTCACCGGATGGTTGCCGCCGCGGTGTCCGTATTTCAGTTTATGGGTGGTCGCGCCTGTGGCAAGAGCCATAAGCTGGTGACCAAGACAGATGGCAAAGATCGGGATGTCTGTATTATACAGCTTCCTGATCTCCTCAATAATGGAAGTACAGTCCGCCGGATCTCCAGGTCCGTTGGAGAGCATAATGCCGTCCGGCTTTGACGCGATGATCTCCTCTGCGGTCGTATGAGCCGGATATACGGTAACTTCACATCCACGGTCATTTAAAGACTTCGCGATATTATTCTTTGCTCCCAGATCCAGAAGCGCAACCTTAAGTCCTTCTCCTTTCAGGACATACTTTTCCGTGCATGTCACTTTGGAGACCACATCTCCGACTGTATATGCCTTCATCTTCGGGATAATCTCATCCAGATTATAATTCTCATCTGTTGTGATCATGCCGTTCATGGTGCCTTTTTCCCTCAGAATCTTTGTCAGTGCACGGGTGTCAATCCCTGCGATACCGGGAATGTCCTGTTCTTTTAAGAAATCCTGAATTGTCCCCTCGCAGCGGAAGTTGCTCGGCATACGGGATAACTCTCTTACAATATATCCGTCCGGCCATGCCTTTTTTGACTCCATGTCCGGTGTAATGCCGTAATTTCCGATCAGGGGATATGTCATGGTGACTGCCTGTCCTGCATAAGAAGGATCTGTCAGCACCTCAAGATAACCCGTCATAGAAGTATTAAAAACGATCTCGCTGATACATTCACGAGTGGAACCAATGCTTGTTCCTGTAAATACTGTACCGTCTTCCAATATTAGAAACGCCTTCATCTGTTCACCCTTTCCCTTTGTATAATCCAATAATTAACTGTTGCTGTCTGCTATAGCAACTGCTCCTCTGAGAACTGATATGCCGTCACATAGCAAAGGCACTCTTGGAGTCTTTTGATCCCAGAGCGCCCTCTTTCTCAAATTGTAAAGATTATACTACAACTGAGCTTATAATTCAACTGATAATTCCTGCAAAAATATTCAGAATTACTTCTAAATATTCAAAACTATTACTGATAATTCCAAAAAACCATGATCTTATTGTGGGTCACATCCTCGATATATGTGTACTTTACCTGCTCCAGTCCGTACACCGATCCCAGTGTCTGCGCCGCTTTCGGAAACAGTTCTTCAATCACCGCATCATGAGCCTTCTGATAGATTTCCGGAGACGAAAACTTGCATACAAACATTTCCTGCCCTTCATAGATACTCTCATTCATATCTCCCAGAAGGATCTGGGGATCGTAGGAATCATAAAACATTCCGTTCATTCTATAGTAATTCAGATCGTCTGATTCACAGACCGGATATACTATCTCGTCTGTCGGCATGTGGTCAGCCATGATCTCCTCATCCGTACAGCACAGATAATCATAATAGATGATATTTCCCGGAAGGTTTTCCCCGCTCTCCGAGGATAGGAAGACCGGATCGCCGAACGTCACATCCATCTGATAATATTTCCCGCCGCAGTTCACAATATTCCACGCATGGGCCTCCTGTCCCTGAGCGGTACCCACCACATAGATACACTCAATTCCCATATTATTCAACAGGTACTGAGCTGCCCTGGAATATCCTGCACACACAGAGCTTTTTCCTACAAGCGCACTATAGATATTCTGATTGTCAGGCGCGTTCTCGTCATAGTCGACTGTATTGACAAGATATTCGTATACATACCGGATTTTTTCATATTCTCCGGCGGCAGAATCGACTCCTGTCATACAGTCTGATACAGCTGCATCAATCTCACTCTGCCTCTGCTCCCGTTCTTCATACATACATGTATATTCCGGATAGAACAGAGTATACTCCTCGTACACTGTCATCTGAGAACTTCCCGCACACCAGAAAAGTTCCGGGCGGTCATACAGAAGATATTCGTATACTTTCTCCGGATGTTCGTCTCTTCCTGCGTGTATCGTAATGCAGTCTTCCATTTCCCGCACGCCCTGAAGAAGCTCACGGTATACGATCTGTTCTGACCCGTTCAGCTGTTCATAATAAAAGTCCCCCTCCGTCTCCTCCGCCGGGATTGTAAGCTCCGGGACATCCGCCTGTTCTGTTGAAAGCGTATTCACCGCTTTCTCTACAGTCTCGCTGAAAGTCTCCCTCACTTGTCCTCCAAACCGGTCCACAGCCCATGGAATTCCGTACGCAGCCCCGGCGCTGAGCATCACAAATATAATGAGGGCGGCTGCACACCCCGTCCGGCGCTTTCGCCACTTTCTTTGCCTTTTCCTTCTTTGTGCCATAGATCTCCTCTCTGATATTTCTGCATATCTTTTGTTTCCCGATATCCGTATCCCGGCTTTACTCTTTCAGTTCCCTGCATTCTTTTTCTATCTCTTCACCGCCGTCTTTTGCCCGCATTCTTATGTCAGCTCCGCAATTCTTGAGACTCCCACATAAATCTCCGATATTTTGTACCATGTAGGATAATCAACTTTTCCCGTCGCCGGAAGACCGAACACAGACTGAAATTCTTTTACTGCATTCGCCGTCGCAGGTCCGTATATTCCATCTGCACTAATCTTCGAGAGCGCCGGGTAAGCTCCCGCAATCACATTGAGCTGTTCCTGCATCTGCTTTACCTTTGCGCCGCTGGAGCCCTCTTCCAGAGTATACCCCGGCCAGGATGCAGGTATTCCCGAAATCTCTTCGGCAGAATTGATGTACATGTCATCACCATAGAAATACCGCAGGATCTCTATGGGAGAATATCCCTGATCGCCCAGCTCCTTTGAACCCCACTGTGTCAACCTTATAGTAACAACGTGCAAATAAAATCTACATATTTATAAAGCACATTATACAGTATGTGCGGAGATGATACAATATTCCGCCCCGGAGTGATGGCTCCGGGGATTTTTAAATTTCTTTCACTTTCCCCTTGACTTTACGCCTATATAGGCGTACAATATAATCAAAGATAAGGAAAGGGGATCTCAAAAAATGACAAAAACAGATGCAATTAAAAACATCATCAGCAGAATAGAGGAAATCAAAGATGCATATGATTACGGCTACATCGGTATCAGAGTTTCCGAAAACGAATTTACCAAAGGTGAGATCCTCGATAACTCCTTTGTATGGATTGATGGAGAAATGACAGATGAAGAGCTTGACGGAACCTGCGCAATCATGCTGAAAGATGCCAAACTTGCAAACTCATACGTTGGTGATCATGTTGCAATAATCGGGAGCGACAGCATGGAATACGGACAGGATCTCGGCGAGATCATCCTGAGAGACGCAGAAGTGCTGGAGGTGATTGCGTAATGAAAAGATATCAGGATTGCATCAGGAAAGATGGCATGTGCGGCGCCTGCTCCCTCTCCAACAGGGGGCTTGACTGCCACAATAATAAAATAAGCAGCGTCTTATATAACCGGTCCATTATGGGTATGACCCAGAAAGAGCTGGCTGAAAAATCCGGCATTAATATCCGGCAGATTCAGAAATACGAATCCGGAGAATATGATACTGGAAACATGACTTTGAAAAATGCTGTGTCCCTGGCGCGTGCACTTGAATGCAGAGCCGAAGATTTGTTATAGTGGAATATGATATGGAGGAATATGCAATGGAAGAAAGAAAAATATCTGATCTTGTATCAGCTGCTCTCAATGAAGAAGATTATGAGTTTCGCATTAATTTTCTTCTTGCTGGCTTGATGTCAGCGGATGCCAATGATACTCCCGAAAAAGAAGCCAAAAATACTCATTACCTGAATGATATATATAACTATTGTCAAAGTTATTGTGGCGAAAAGAAAGAATATCTGATGCAAATATCGAAAAAAGTAAAAAAATATTTGGACATCCCCGGAGGAAATGATGAGTACTAAATCCTCTGGCCATGTTGGCGTTGCATGGCACAAAGGTATAAATAAATGGATAGCGTATATTAATATCGGAGGCCATCGAACCTATTTGGGTAATTTTGAAAATCTCGAAGACGCAATATCGGCGCGGGAAAAGGCGGAGTCTAATTTTGTCAGGCCTAAAGGCAAAATTGCATCAGAAAAAGAACAAAGGCTTGCCGATGCAGAGCGGGAAAGGTCGCATTATAAGAATGCGGATATGTCAAAATTATCAGTGGATCAGCGCGCCTATCTGCTGGACTATCTAAACGGTATGCGTGCGCAGGATATTGCCGATAAATACGGGGTCAATAAACCTGTTGTCTATAGCCGTATCAGAGAGGCTAAGCGGCTTATAGATACTGGATTCGCTCATAGGCCGGAAGAAATTACCAATCGGAAGAAATATGCTCGCAAATATTACCAGGAACATAAAGAACAGATAAAAGAACAGGCATCCAAATATGCCGCTGAACATCCGGATGAAGTAAGGCAAACCCAAAAACAATCCTACAAGCAAAATCGCAAGCAGCGCATAGAATACATGAAACAATATAATAAGCATTATTACCAGAAGAATCGCGACAGGATACTTGCACGCGCAAAAGAGCGGAGACAAAAACGCTTAAATGACACCCCGGAGCAATAGCCCCGGGGTTGATTATTATTTCTGCTTATTGATCCACTGCTGGAGTTTCTTGATGCAAGGAGACGGTCCGCTGAATACACCGTCCTGAGTGCATCCAAGCCACTTCTGAATTGCCTTGATCGTCTTCGGTCCGATGTGGCCGTCCTGCGTAGCTCCGACCTT
>DWWI01000158.1 GCA_019119745.1 Candidatus Mediterraneibacter gallistercoris
GTAGGTGTCAATTATCTGAGAGAACATGTGACGGATGACGTGCGGATGCACTATACTTATACGAATACGGATGGTCCGGCAAATATCGTGCCGGCCTATGCGTCTACCAATTATTTTATCCGTTCCAATAAGTGGGAGAGGACAGCTGACGCCTCGGAGCGGGTAGACAACTGCGCCAGAGGGGCGGCGCTCATGACAGGGACAAAGGTTGAGATCGAACGGGTGACATGTAATAAGGAAATGAAAGTGAACCGGACTCTGGCAGAGATCTTTTACGAAGAGATGGCAAAGATTCCGGCGCCGTCCTATACAAAAGAAGAGTTGAAGTTTGCGGAAGAGATATCAGAAGCGGCAGGATTTGATAACAAAGGGGAGTACTTTACAGGATTGGAGCCTCTTGAGGACAAACCGGTGCCGCTATCTATCGGAACGGACGTATCCGATGTGAGCCATACAGTCCCTACGATCATGCTGAGTGCGGCGGCAATGTGCAAGGGCACGCCGCTGCACCACTGGGCTGCAACAGCACAGGCGGGCATGAGTATCGGTCGGAAAGGGATGTTCTATGCGGCAGAGTGTATGGCGGCAGGGGCATACCGAATGGTGAGAGAACCGGAACTGATCCGGAAAGCATGGATGGAGATGGATTGACGGTTATAAAATGTGGAGAGTGATGATATCAAGATGAAAGAAAACGATAAGATAGAACTTTTTGAAAAAGCGCCGATCCCCGGAGCGGTGGCCAAACTTGCTGTCCCGATGATCTTCAGCTCCCTTGTTATGGTGCTCTACAATATGGCGGACACCTACTTTGTAGGGATGATGAACGATCCGGTGGAAAACGCCGCGGTATCTCTGGCTGCACCGGTACTGCTGGCATTTAACGCGGTGAACAATCTGTTCGGCGTGGGCACATCCAGTATGATGAGCAGGGCACTGGGGAGAAAAGATTATGAAACAGTATCGGAAAGCTCGGCTTTCGGTTTTTACTGTTCCCTTATGTGCGGTGTACTCTTCGGACTTCTCTGTGGTTTTCTGCATACTCCGCTTCTGACGCTTATCGGGGCAGATGCGACTACCCGGGCAGCGACGCAGGGATATATGTTCTGGACTGTCTATCTGGGAGCGGCGCCGGCCATCCTCAATGTGGTTATGGCATATCTGGTACGGTCAGAGGGTGCGGCTCTTCACGCCAGCATCGGAACGATGAGCGGTTGTCTGCTCAATATTATTTTAGACCCGATTTTCATACTTCCGTGGGGACTGAACATGGGAGCAGCGGGAGCGGGACTGGCAACATTCCTGTCCAACTGTGTGGCGTGTCTGTATTTCTTTGTCCTGCTTTATATAAAGAGAGGAAATACATTTGTCTGCATTAATCCAAGAAAGTTCCGCCTCAAAAAGAGGATCATCATAGAAGTGTGCGGCGTCGGAATTCCGGCTTCGATCCAGAACCTTCTGAATGTGACGGGAATGACAATTCTGAACAATTTCACTTCTGTATATGGAGCTGATGCTGTGGCGGCTATGGGGATCACGTACAAGATCTATATGGTGCCCATGCAGGTAGCGCTTGGATTTTCACAGGGAATCATGCCGCTTGTCAGCTATACATTTGCCGCAGGAAATATAAAAAGGATGAAAGGTACGATTCTGTTTGCGCTCAAACTGATTGTACCTGCTCTGGCGGTGGTAACGATCGGATATTATGCAGGCGCGGATGTACTGATCAGCCTGTTTATGAAGAATGAGACCATCATTGCGTATGGTTCGTCATTCCTGAGGGGCTTCTGTCTGGGAATTGTATTTCTCAGTATTGACTTTCTGGCAGTCGGTGTATTTCAGGCGCTGGGACTCGGAAGATATGCGCTCGTATTTGCCATTATGAGAAAGGTTGTGCTTGAAATCCCGGCCCTGATCATACTGAACCGTCTGTTTCCGCTGTATGGTCTCGCCTATGCACAGTTCGTGGCAGAACTGATCTTAAGCATCTGCGCTGTGGTGATGCTGGGACACATATTCAGAAAGTACGGGAAGAAACAGCCTGCCGCAGTACAGAGGACGGATTGAGATAAAAAAGCAGCATAGCGCTGCGGAATAAGGAGAATAAATAATATGAAGAAACGTATCATTCTCGGCTCGGCTTCTCCGCGCAGGAGAGAGCTCCTCGCACAGATCGGTGTGGATTTTGAGGTCAGAGTCAGCGATAAGGAGGAAATATATAAGAGCACCGTACCGGAAGAGATCGTAAAAGAGCTATCTCTCATGAAAGCGGAGAATGTAGCTTCAGAACTTGATGGGGATATAGAAGATACTGTCATCATCGGCGCAGATACTATAGTCGTGCTGGATGAAGAAATATTGGGAAAGCCGGCGGATGAAGAAGATGCAGTCCGTATGCTCACACGTCTGCAGGGACGGGAACACCGGGTATATACCGGCGTTGCTGTTCTGGATTTCGGACCGGACGGAGAGAAGACAGTGATCAATTATCCGGTGGGAACGAAAGTGTATGTCAATGCTATGATGGAAGACGAGATACGTGCCTATGTAGCGACAAAAGATCCGCTGGATAAGGCGGGAGCATATGGCATACAGGGGAGGTTTGCTGCGTATATCGACCGGATCGACGGAGACTATTATAATGTAGTGGGGCTTCCGGTGTCGCGGATATACCGGACGCTCAAAGAGATCGGTATACAATAACAGATAAGCGGATTAATAGAAAATATTTAAGGAAAAGAATAGAGGCGCAGTCCATATGCGGGCTGCGCCTTTATCCGTTCGGGAAAATCAGATGCCGTATTTCCTATACATTTCTTCCCGGTATTCCGGGTCAGATGCAATCTTAATGATCAGGTCGTCTTTCTTTTCTTTACTGAGGATGAGGATCAGCCTGCTGTAGCGTTCAGAAGCTTGTTTCTCACCGATTTCCTGACCGATTCGCTCGCCTTCTTTTATTGCGTCATCCCATATCATCTGTCCGAGTTTTGTCATTGCAATCGCCTCCTTTACAACTGTCAAATCATCGTTATTTAAAAATTTTACTGCGAAAGCATACAGAATGGCTTCCATTTTTTGCACTTCGCTTCTGCTGAATGAGTTTTCCGTTTCCTTCAATATATGGATACCGTCCATAATGCGGTTTTTCTGTTCCGGCTTCTCTGCCATTAGGGGTGAGAGCAGCAGAGGTATAATGTCTTCCCGTTGCAGCCCGGCTGCTGTTTTTTGCTCGAGCTGCGAGAGGATCTTACCAGAATCATTATCCTTCAGGCGGATAACTCTTACCCGGTATGTATTGATGCCTTCGGATATGCTGCTGCGAATTTTCTTAACTTTGGAAGAGCATATAACGTAAGTGATTACCGGAGCATTTATCCGTCTTGCTGTAGATGCCTCGTATTCACGAAATCGCTTCAGATCATCGATGGTAAGAGAATCGCTTTCAAACTCAAAGTGATACCAATTCCCGTTCTCCATTTCGTAGAGAAAATCCTCATACATATGGCGGGTTTCTAGTTCCACGATCTCGGTCGGTGCCGACCGGACAGTTTTTTCTTGGATCCCGAGCCAGTGGATCAGTTCATCGCCGAAATAGTCTATGGCTGATTTAAGTGCTAAATCTTCCAGATGGCTGAGATCACTGTTCCTTTTGTGATTGTCCTGCAATAAAACCTCCGTTTCCAGCGGCACAGAACTGTCTCCATACTATTATAATATCATAACAGACAGCAGATTGCTTTGTTTTTGTAAAAATAACTGATTAATTAGTTGCGATGGATATCTGTCCGAGGTGGACGCAGATATTCGAATTGGTATTGGATGACTAACATCCAGAGAAGCGAAATGGATAAGAATCACTTCGAATATATAATATGGGCGGCAGTATCTGT
>DWWI01000159.1 GCA_019119745.1 Candidatus Mediterraneibacter gallistercoris
GGTGATCATCCTCACAAAGCGCCCGGCAACGGTGGCACGCATTGTCCCGTTATCATTTGATCTGGAGCATGACACGCCGCTGATTCGGAGAAACGCGCCTGAATTCAAGACTTATTTCAATGAAATATGGAAGGAGCTGAACCATGATGGTCAAATCACCGAAAAAGCGTTCTGACGGGCAGGAACTGTTTTTATACAGACTGCGCCGACACCGTATGATCGTATATGCCGCCCGGATCCTTATTCTGATCCTTTTCCTTTTTCTGTGGGAAGTATGTGCCGATTACGGCATTATTGACTCCTTTATTTTCAGTAGTCCTTCACGCATCGCTCTCTGTTTCTGGGAAATGGTGCTGGACCGTTCAATCTTCCTGCATATCGGCATCACACTGTATGAGACGATCGTAAGTTTCCTGCTTGTGACAGTCTCCGGTATCCTGATTGCCGTCCTCCTCTGGTGCAGCCGGGGGCTTTCCGAAATACTGGAGCCCTATCTGGTGGTACTGAACAGCCTGCCAAAATCCGCGCTGGCGCCGCTTCTGATCGTATGGCTGGGGGCCACCCCTACAACAATCATCGTAGCCGGTATGTCTGTTGCCGTGTTCGGAAGCATCATGAACCTGTACACCAGTTTTACCACAGTCGACAAAGAGAAGATCAAACTTATCTACACCCTTCACGGGAGCCGCAGACACGCACTGTTTAAAGTCGTACTGCCAAGCTCGGTCCCGGCGATCATCAGCAACATGAAAGTCAATATCGGGCTCTGCCTTGTGGGGGTTGTGATCGGTGAATTTCTCGCTGCAAGGAACGGGCTGGGGTATCTCATTATCTATTCAAGCCAGGTATTCAAGATGAACTGGCTGCTCATGTCGATCGTACTGCTGTGTATTATGGCAATGGCACTGTATGCGGTGATCGGGGTGGTAGAGAAAATATATCGGAAACGATTTTAAGATCTGAAACAAAACATACCCTCAGACATTTCCTAAAGATAAATTTGTCTGAGGGTATTGAAAAAAAGTTCTTAACTATAAGGGCAGACCACTTGTATTTCACTATATTCTGCTAAGTCTGTTTTGCTAAAGAGTACCTGTACTTTGATAATTCTATATCTTTATTGATATCATGCACTAAGCCTTACCCCCTCATCTCTTACATTGCGATAGTAGGGTAGATTATCCACCCAGTAATTAAAATGATCTATATTTCCCAGCAGTTTTCTCACACTGCTTGCAAACTGCTGCATTATTTCCGTAATATTTGTCGTCATTTGACCTCACCTCTTCAAAATGAACTGGCTGCTCCTTGGCTCCGGTCGGCTCTTGCCTTGCAGCTCGATTCCGCGCTTCGCGCTTCATCTCGCTCACGGGCTGCGCCCTATGTCATAAAAAAAGAGTATCCACATTCATGCAAGCATGATATGAATACTCTTTTTTATGACGCAAGGCTTGAGCCTAGCCTGCAAATTTGCTCCAGTATCCCTGGATGAACAGGAAGATTACGATCAGGGGTACGATGAAAGTTACGTAGGGTCTTACCCATTTCGGGAATTTCGGCCCTTCTCCTGTATTTGCCTCGGCAAGGAAATTTTTCCAGCCCCATCCGTAGCGTGTGGTACAGAAGAGTACATATATAAGGCTTCCAAGAGGCAGAAGGTTGTTGCTTACGATAAAGTCTTCCAGATCAAGGATTGCTGATCCTTCTCCGAACGGTGCGAATCCGCTCAGCACGTTATAGCCGAGCACGCACGGCATGGAGAGAAGCAGGATTGCCACAAGGTTGACTGCTACCGCTTTTCCTCTGGAGCATCCGGTCAGATCCATTGCGAACGCAATGATGTTCTCGAACACGGCGATGATCGTGGACGCTGACGCGAAAAACATGCAGAGGAAGAAGATTGCTCCCCAGAGTCTTCCGCCTGCCATAGAGTTAAAGATATTCGGCAGGGTGATGAAGATCAGGTTCGGGCCGCTGTCCGGATTTACCCCGAATGCAAAGCTGGCCGGGAAGATGATCAGTCCTGATATCAGGGCAACACATGTATCGAGCACTGTGATCGCCACTGCCTCACCGGCAAGTCTTCTCTTTTTGTCAATATAGCTTCCGAAGATTGCCATCGCACCTATTCCAAGGCTCAGTGTAAAGAATGACTGGTTCATGGCCGCTGATACGACTTCCAGTATTCCAGCCTCTTTCATCTTGCCGAAATCCGGCAGGAGATAAAACTCAAGTCCTGCCCCTGCGCCCGGCAGTAAGATAGACCGGATTGCAAGAATGATCAGAAGGATGAACAGGAGCACCATCATGATCTTAGTAATTCCTTCCACGCCTTTCTGAAGACCAAGGCTCACAATTCCGAAACACATGATCACTACAATTGCCATACACACAATCATAAGAACCGGCTGACCCATCAGGTCGCCGAACGCCCCCTGAATCTGTGTCGCATCCATACCCTCGAAGCTGCCCGCTCCCATCTTAAACAGGTAAATCAGCAGCCAGCCGCCGATTGTCGTATAGAACATCATCAGGAGATAATTTCCTGCAATACCGAACCATTTGTACCAGTGCCATTTTGTTCCCAGCGGCTCCAGTCTTTCAAACGCACGTGCGATACTGCAGCCCGCACCGCGTCCGATAGAAAACTCCATGATCATGATCGGCAGTCCAAGCAGCACGAGACACACCAGATAGATAAGCACGAACGCTGCTCCGCCGTATTGTCCTGTAATATAAGGAAAACGCCATACATTTCCCAGCCCGATCGCACATCCTGCAGATATGAGGATGAACCCGATACGGGAACCGAATTTTTCTCTTTTCATTGTTACTTTCCTCTCTCTTTTCCTTTTTCACTATACACACGCGCCTTATCCGGCAGAACAGCTTTCCGTGCCGGAAGCGCATCATATCATGTTTCGAAGCGCTTATTTCACCTCGATCAGTTCATACTCCCTGCTTCCCAGTCCGATCTCTTCCGCATGAGCAAGACACGTCTCCCACTCGCTCTCCGGCGTAGTATTTGTGAAATGATCGTGGTGATCGCAGAATCCTTCCTCATGGATGTGTTCATCCAGAAGGCTTCCCCTCATCGGCTGCTGCGCATTGCAGGCATCGGCACACGCCTGATCCAGTGCCACAGGGTCAAAACTTGCAAACATTCCCACATCCGGCAGGATCGGAACATCATTTTCCGGATGGCAGTCGCAGTACGGAGACACATCTATAACCAGGCTGATATGGAACGCCGGACGTCCCGACACAACAGCTTTCGTATACTCCGCCATCTTAATATTCAGTTCTTTGACTGCAGATGAGTTCTCATTATAGATAGCATCGAAGTTACATGCCCCAAGACAGCGGCCGCATCCCACGCATTTCTCATGATCGATGACTGCCTTCTTCTCCGGAAATGAGATTGCGCCATGAGCACAGTTTTTGGAACAGACACGGCATCCCACGCAGACCGACTGATCCACCGACGGCTTTCCGCTGTTATGCTGTTCCATCTTACCGGCACGGCTTCCACAGCCCATACCTATATTTTTAAAGCATCCCCCGAATCCTGCCATCTCATGCCCTTTAAAATGAGAAAGGCTGATGAACACGTCCGCGTCCATGATGGCTTTTCCGATCTTCGCTTCTTTGACTAATGTACCGCCCTCCACCGGAACGCTGACGTCATCGGTTCCTTTCAGTCCGTCCCCGATGATAATATGGCATCCTGTAGAGAGAAGATTGAAACCGTTCTCGTAAGCGGCGCTCAGATGCTCGAGCGCATCCTTTCTTCTTCCCACATACAGTGTGTTGCAGTCCGTGAGGAACGGGCGTCCGCCCAGTTCTTTCACCACATCCGCAACCGCTTTTGCATAGTTCGGACGCAGGAACGAAAGATTCCCCGGCTCTCCGAAATGAATCTTGATGGCAGTCATCTTTTTTTCAAAATCGATCTCGCCGATTCCCGCTTTGCGGATCAGTTTTTTTAATTTGTCCGGAAGATTCGTTCCCGGAAGCGCGCGCATATCTGTAAAATATACTTTTGACTTTTCCATATGCTTTAAATCTCCTTTCTTCGTAAAATACTGTTCCATATATTCCGTCACATACTTTTTTCTGCGACAGGTCTGTATCGGTCCTTATTTTGCCACACAGTATGTTGTAGATGTAACCGCCGCGGCAAGATTCCCCAGTTCATCTTTTACATCAATCCGGTAGTATCCTGTTGTCCTTCCATTTTTCACACAGGATGCTTCAGCGATCAGCTTTTCTCCTTTTGCCGCTGTCAGATATGTAATCTCAGAATTAAGCGAAACATTCCCCATCTTCTGCCAGTTGCTCGCCACCGCCAGAGCAAAATCAGCAAGGGTAAAATACACCCCTCCCATAACTGCTCCCATGGCATTACGGTGCCTGTCCTCTATCACGAGACTGCACTTTGCATAATGGTCATCTACTTCTTCGATCACTGCTCCGTTTTCTGTAGCAAAACGGTCATTCTGAAACAGCTCTACTGTCTCTTTCGACGGCTTCATCGTATCACCCTCCTTATTTTACAAAAGGCGCAACCCCCATCAGGGGATTGCGCCTTTCTTGATAAAGCCGGAAATCAGACTTGAACTGACGACCCCTTCATTACGAGTGAAGTGCTCTACCGACTGAGCTATTCCGGCATATAGCCCGTACTTTGACGAGCCTTAGCTATTATATCTCTTTTTATAATAAATTTCAACTGTTTTTTTCAACTGAACTAACACTTTTTGCTGCAGAAGGCAAAACCTGCTCTGACTTAACATTTACCGTAAGCTGGTTATACGGAATCTCGATTCCTTCCACATCGAATGTTAATTTGATCTGCTCCGTAAGGCGCCATCTCGTCGCCCAGTATTCCTCTGTCTTCACCCAGGCTCTCAGCCCGATCATCACAGCGCTGTCTCCCAGTGAATCCACAAACACCTTAATCTCTTCATCCTGTATCACGGACGGATCTTTATACAGCATATCCTCTATCAGCTTCTTTGCTTTCCTGAGATCCGAATCATAGCCAATGCCTACTTTCAGATCAAGCTGACGCTCAGGCCTGGCTGTTACATTTGTCAGACTGTTGCTCGTCAGGATACTGTTCGGGACAACGACAGTCTGGTTATCTACAGTTGCCAGTTTTGTATAAAAGATCTGAATTTCCTTTACTGTACCCTCGATTCCCTCCTGGGTGACAACAATATAGTCTCCTACCGCAAACGGCTTAAGCAGCAGAATAAGCACGCCTCCGGCAAAATTGGAAAGGCTTCCCTGCACCGCAAGACCGATTGCGACACCCGCAGATGCGATCAGCGCTGCAATGGAAGACGACTCAATTCCGAAGTTTGTCGCAATCATGAAAATAAGGAGCGCGTAGAGTCCGAATTTTATCATAGAATCAACAAACTGCACCACACCCGCATCCACATTCGTGCGCTCAAACGATCTATTGACAATCTTTCTGACCCATTTGATCACCTTCCCGCCCAGGAAGAAAAATACAAGCGCAAGTATGACCTTGATTCCAAAACCGATTATAGTGGGAATATTATCCTGAACAAACTTCACAAACTGATTTACTTCCTTCGCAGCCTCGTTTGTCGCCTCAGCCGCTGAATCTATCATATCGGTAACTGATTCATCCGTCGTATTAGTCATACCGGATGATGCCGCCATGAGATTAATACCTGTCTGCATGATATCAAAGAGCATTATCTTCTACACCTCCCGAACCAAGTTCTATTGTAATCACTTTTTATTTCAAAGCAAGAAATGCACACAGATTGCCTCTCTTGTTCCCCGCCGTCCGATGAGAATAAAGTATTCTGCTGTTACAGTGTGTACATACATTTGTCACTGCAATATGCTCCGGGGCGATCCCTGCCTCGAGGAAAATCAGTTCATTCGCTTTCCAGAGATCAAGCTGGTATTTACCGTCCGGCTTCTTATAGAAGAGTTCTGCCCAGAATTTTTCATCAAAGCCTTCTTTAAACCTGTCTATCACATCAGAACTTACTTCATAGCAGTCCATACATACAGACGGTCCCACTGCGGCGAGAATATCCGCGGGGTCGGAAGCGAATTTTTCCTGCATGAGCTGTACGGTCTTCAGGCCAATCTTTCCCACTGTACCTCTCCATCCCGAATGACTCAGACCGATCGCTTTATGCACCGGATCAAGGAAATACAGAGGGACACAATCCGCATAGGAAGTCACTAGACATATTCCGCGGACATTTGTTACAAGACCGTCCACATCTGTATAATCCCGCTCTTTAACAATTCCTTTTCCCCGGTCTGCTTCTGTCACGACACGCACATTTGTCGTATGAGTCTGCTTTGAAAGCACCATATCTTCACAGCGCACTCCCAGAGATTTTCCTATACGCCGGAAATTTTCCATTACTGCCTCTTTATCATCGCCCCTGTCAAAGCTCAGATTCAGCGAGGCGAAATATCCCTCACTGACTCCGCCCAGACGGGTGGAAAATCCATGCTTCACCAGCCCCGTCTCTTCAAACAGCGGATACGAAAGATATGGTGTCTCTTTTTCCACTTCGTCAAATATATGTTTGTTGTTTTTATAAATCAGACCTAGACTCATGTCTGCACCTCACCTGTCCACGCGCGCACTTAACCCGTAAATGCATTTTTAATATATGTTATTTCCGCACTTTTCATCCCGTCTTTCCCCTGAATTCCGATGACGTCAAAACGGCAGGGTGCATCTTCGAGACAATGTTCTGAAAGATAGTACATTGCGCTGCGGAAGATCACTTTCTGCTTTTTGACGTCAACCGCTTCCAGAGGATTACCCTTTCGGCCGTCAGCACGGTACTTCACTTCGCAGAATACCACATATTCGCCGTCTTTTGCAACAATATCGATTTCCCCGGATCTGCATCTGTAATTATACTCAAGGATCTCATATCCCATTTGTTCAAGATAACGGCCTGCTTCCCGCTCGTAATATGCGCCGGTCTGTCTTTTGTTCTTCTTCTCTCCCGCTCCCGTCATAACTGTCGATCAGCTCTCCCTGTAATGACCGGGCATTCCCGGATTTACTAAATAAAATTTTTGATAAAGGTACGCCTGTGGATCGGCGTCAGGCCAAGCTTACGAATTGCTTCAATATGCTCCTTCGATCCGTAACCCTTATGCTTCGCAAATCCGTATCCCGGCAGCACTTCCTCATACTGTATCATCAGCCGGTCTCTCGTCACTTTTGCAATGATACTCGC
>DWWI01000160.1 GCA_019119745.1 Candidatus Mediterraneibacter gallistercoris
GTATTCACTCGTTTTCGGCTTTACCCGTATCATCTCATATGCATCGACGACCTCCGTAAGTTCCGGCGGCTGTGCGGTACAATATTCATAGCAAAACCATCCTTTCTCCGTATACTTCCACTGACTGAGACGCGAACGGCTGTTGACACTGAAAGCCGGCTTTATATCATCCGTCCACCTGCCTTTTGTATAGAGCGAATACATATCCACCCCGTCAAACGTAAACTTCTCTCTGGAAACCGTGCCATCCGTGTGTATCCTGTATAAGATAATCTCTGACTGATTTCCTGCCGATGCCTCATCCAGGAAGTCTTCCATTGCATCGTAGTTCATCATATCCACGTCGAATCCACTGACCGCAGCCGGCACGTCTTTTTCAGCTATAACCTGCTGCATTTTTGTCGCTGTCTCCTGTGAGATCACTGCATTGATGGAAGTTCCCTTATCTGCTTCTTCATAGATGTCGCAGATCGCCTCCATCATTTCCTCACAGTCCTTTTCCGCCTTTTTCTGCTCTGCGCTGTCGATGGGAAGATCATATCCTCTTTCATAACTTTCTTTATCTTCTGCCACAGTGTTTTTATGACTGCAACCGGCAGAAAAGCAGCACAAAAGCGCTGTAAATATGATCAGGAATATCCTTTTCGCCTTTTTCTTCATAGTTCACTCCACAAAATATACGTTCGATTCCCTGATTATAAACGGTGCCCTGCTTTTTTACAAGAGTGAGGACATTGTATCACGAAATCCGGCATATGTTTTATCGGTTCTTGCTCTCTTTTATTCCCCCTTAGGTAGCAAAAACAGCCCGCATCACGCGCGGACTGCCTTTGCTGTCTTTCTTCTATCAAACACAAACCTGTTTATGAGCACGATTACCAGACTTACGATCAGCAGGAAATAGAAATTGATACCTCTGCTCACAAGCATGGACGGAATCAGGTACGCTCCCGTAAATACATGGACAAATACAGCCTGATACATCAGTTCCGTGATTCCCTGGGCTCCCGGCAGAGGAAGCATGTCAACCGCGATATATACAGCCGCCTGCAGGAGGATCACTTTCATTGCACCGGCTCCGTGAAGCCCAAAGCCGAGATAAACCATGTAAGTCAGTACAAACACACTGCATCTCTGGAGGAATGTCACAAAGATTACAACCGCCAGACTCTCTTTATGCCCTTTCAGCCATGTTACCGCCTGCTGGTAGCTGTCGATAAATTCATTGATCTTCTCTTCTCTTTTCTCCGAAGGCTTCCATATCCTAAACCGGATAAACAGACCTTCAAACAAAAGCGCCAGCTTCAGGATGACTTTCGGGAAAAGCATGACTCCCAGAATCAGGACCACAAGGATCACATTGAGAGCAAGCCCTAATAAATACAGCGGGAAATAATTTCCCAGCTCCTGCCGAAGCGGATTCATCCAGAAGAACAGGATACCGAGTCCCATAATAACAAGAACAAATTTATACGCCACCGCTACAGTCATAAGTACAACCGTACTGTCCGATCCCCGGTTTCCGTCCTTGTTCATGTAATAGAGCTGTACCGGCTGTCCGCCTGTCGCTGAAGGCGTAATGCCGGAATAAAAGAAGCCGATAAAGGAATACTGGATGCATCTTAAAAGAGAACTTGCTTTATACCCCTCTTTTTGCGCTTTCATAGAACGAAGCAGATACCAGATCATGAATCCTTCGGCGCATACAAAAAATATAGCCAGCGCTACAGAAGGGATCAGATACCAGAATGACATATTCATAAGCGCATGTCCGATTTCAGATAAATCTCTTCCGCTGAACAATGCGTAAAAAGTCAGCAGCATAATAACCAGAAACAGAGCGATCTGAAGCGCTCTCTTTTTCATACTCATAAGTTCACACCCCGTTTCAGAAAATTGATAATATAAGCAGCTCCTGCATATGCAGGCTGCATAAATGAAACTGACGGGATACGCTTTCTTTCCGCGGGTCTTCTGCATCTCGCCGCAAATGCATAGAGACTCCCCTCATATATCTTCTTTTTTCCTTCATATTCATAGAAATCTTTCGGCGTCACCAGAGAAAAATGCTTGTCCCAGCAACAGACTCCGGCTTCTTCCAGAAGTTTTGCCAGAAATGAAGAACAGGTATAATGATTCTTCTGATAAAACGGAATATTCATCAGAATAAACGGCAGTCCGAGAACAGCGTAATGATAATGGAATCGCTGCTCCATTGCCTCATTTAATTTCTGCTCAATATACCTTTTCTGTTCTGATGTGCACTTCACACTGCATACCATATAATCGGCATCGGGAAATGCCTGAAGTATCTTATATTTATCTTCTTTTTCAAACCCTGCGAGAAGCGGTACAGACGGATGCCGGCGCCCGATGCTGTAGGTTTCCTCTAAATGCGGATCCAGTGAGAGCGCCACATGAATATATTTCTGTCTTATTACGCGGCGGATAATCCCGGCAAAGAATCCGGGGGTATCCACAAATGCTATGTAAATCTCTGCCATACTTTTTCTCCCCTTTATACGCACAAAACAGTGCTTATAAATAAACTGTACTTTTTATACATCTTACTGGAACTGATAAATCTTCCTTGCGAAGCGATAACCGCTTATTGTAAGCTTGCCGCCCAGTCTGCCCGGCAGATAAGTCAGACCGCTCAGAGTTGAATATCTCAGCCGGTAATAGAGCGAAGCGTTATACGCCTTAATCCTCTTCCACATATCCTGCCGCTTCTGCTCCGCCTCCGCTGTCTTTATGAGCAGCAGATGAATGGAAGAGATTGAAAGCATAATTGAAATATTACGTGTCATGTAAGAAGCAAGCTTCGGATATTTTTTCTTTACCTCATTTAAATCTACGCATTCTGCCACCAGTTCCGTAACGCGGATCTGCTGGTCAATCCGCTTCATCAGGACTTTCTCATTAACCGACTGATCCTCCCGTCCCAGATAATAATGATAAAGATCAATATCCATATAGTAGATACTCTCCACATAAGGAAGCGGCTGATAGGAAAAGAGATTGTCTACATAAAATGTATGCTCCGGGAGCTTTACTCCCGATTTTCTTAATATACTTGTACGGAACATAAGAGAATGCATGATCAGATACTGTGACGGTCGGAAATGTCCCATTGTATTCCAGCTGCATATCTCCCCGTCCGGAAAGATGTTCCTGTAATCCATACTCCGGGTCTTTCCCTCATCCAAATGATCATAAACATAATTACAGACAAAGAGATCCGGTATGTTCTCTTCAAACTCTGCCCGTCCGCCGCCGCAGAACTCTTTTATCTTTGCAAGCAGTTTCTTATAAGCATCCGGATCCAGCCAGTCATCTGAATCCACCACTTTATAGTAAATTCCCCTTGCCAGTTCAAGCCCTTTATTCACACCTGATCCATGTCCGCCGTTTTCTTTATGTACTGTGCGGACAATGTCAGGATGGGCAAGCTGATATTCATCCGCGATACGAGCCGTTTCATCAGTGGAACCGTCATTGATCAGAATAATCTCTACATCACTTCCTCCCGGCAGCAGCGAATCGATACACCGTCTCATATAACTTTCCGAATTATAGCAAGGTACTGTAAATGTAATATATTTCATAGATGATCCTCTCCTTCTCTCTTTCCTCCGCATGTCCCGGAACTCAGACATCAATATCATATCCGACAGTTTTATCATACTTTAGTGTTCTTAAGATAACCGGAAAACAAATCTTAAGATTTCTCAAAGATTTTTTTAATGATGTTAAAAGATTGCATTATCTGTTAAGCTTAAGTAACGCGCGGTCCAAAGCTGACCACAGTCCTGATATGACAAACATGACAGCTCCCACCGGCACGATCACAACAATCAGAAAAATAATCATGAGCCAGCCGATCAGCCTGCCCGGATATTTTTTAGAAGCTCCTTTCACTGTCTCTTCCTCCTTGTCATGAACAGAATTTCCTTTTGCATATTTATAGTACCAAAAAGGCAAAATATTCTTCCATTCAGACGGCTTACATTTTCCAGTCTGTGTCTTACACTTTTGTAAGTCCCGGATTAACAGTGCTTCGTCAGACCGGAAATAATAAATTCTTTTTTAAAAATTATCCATAAGCCTTGAGAATCTGTAAAAAAAGCGCTAACATAATATGGATTTTTCAGTTCAGTTATCCGAAACTGTTACTTTTTAAAGAAAGGGAGGGACTCCATGAGCGAAAAAAAAGAGTTTTCAGATATATTTGATGATGACTTTGAAGTGACTTATGAAGATGATGACGGGATGACAGTTGACATGTCGGAAAACCGTAAGAAGTCTGAGAACAGCCGTCCGCACTGGAAGACAGCCGCAGATTATGAGGATGACTTTGCCGACGATGATGAAGATGATTATGGTTACAGCGACGAAGATGAAGATGAAGAAGATGATTATGACAGCAGAACCATCAGAAAGAAACGGCCTGCTGACAGAGAGCAGGAACCTGATGAGCGAAGATCTTCCCGCCGGAAGAAAAACCGGGGTGTTCCGCTGGCTGCGCCAATCCGTAAAGGCGGGCGTACCCTTTCCCGTCTTGCCGCCGCAGTAGTAAGAAGCCTTACAGCTATCCTGATCCTTGCGATCATAGCATATGTCACCTATACTTTCTGGCGGGCAAGCACCCCTTATGGCGATATCATGGAAATGATCCGCACGCGGCAGCCGTCCGTTACACTGCTGGCCTATCTGTGCGTAGCAGTGCTTTTTCTGCTGTTCGAGCTGATCTCACTCCTCTGGTCCATGACGAGAGTCCGGGTGCGAAACGGCATCGACTCGTGGAAAGAAGATACCGGAAGAGGACTTTTTTCATTCATCCTTGTGTTTGCCACTTCGTATCTGGCATTCCTGTTCAGTCCGCTTATTCCCGAAGCGCCGGAAGCGGTTTATGGGGTTAAAGGCGCTCTGGATGTATATGGTTCCATGCACAACGTACTCTTCGGATTATGTGCTGCCGGAGTCATATCTTGTATCATCCGCAAATATTTTTCCTGATTAAATAAGACTTTACACATAGAAAATTCAATCCGTCTGTGCGGGCATGCTCACACGAAAGGCGGGTTGAATTTTTTATGGTTTTTCAATATGTATCTTTACAAGATCCGCAGCCTGTTTCTGCAGATTTCTTCGGTAGAGTGATCCTCTGTACCTGCGGATCTGCTGCTCGGTCCTGCCCATCTGCCTTGCTGTCTGTCCGTCTGTTGCCCCGTATGCGAACATATTAAAAGCGCAGCTGTTTCTCACTGCCTGGGCACTGTAATTCTGTATTCCCGCAAGTGAACAATACTTCTTCATCATGCGGCTGATAAACATTGTATTGAGCGGACGGCCGCTGCGGTTATAAAACAAAGTATCATGAACCAGACGCTGATCCATATATTCCCTTAAAATTGTCCATGCATCATCAGGTATATAGCATGGCTCCTCTCTTCCGGAAAGCATTGCATAAACTCCGTCATCGTATTCTGCGAAATCTCCTTCTCCGGATATACCTATGATCTCCGTGGATGTCATGCCGGCTCTGTACATAAGTGTAAGAATTGTATATGCCATTATATCATCTGACGCAGCGTTCAAAAGCGCGTCCATATCCTCTACCGGCACAGATCCTGCAAGAGCAGACTCTTTTGCCATTGTTTTCAGATACGGATAAAAATAATCATGCTCCTTTCCAGGCAGGTAAATCCCCTGTTCCATCAGGAATGAGGCAAAAGAATGCAATTCCCGGAATTTCTTTGTCAGCGTAATCTTGCTGAGTTTTCCGTTTTTGATCTGACCACTCATCCTGTCATAGTATTTTTTTACATCACTGCTGTCGCTCTCTGTAAACGGTTTCCCCGCTATCCTGCAGAATTCATGAATATCCGACCAGTATGAGGCCTCTGTCGTCTCACTTTTAAATTTTTTTCTGAATAATTTCCACATTTCAGTATTGACAAATTTTTCTTCACAGTTCTGGCTCAACGGCTTGCTCCCTCCGGCTTGTACGATACAATTTTATGTATTGTTATTAGTATTATTCATACTATAACATTTAGTTTTAAATAAATCAAGCCCGTACAGCTTAGTGTACGAGCCTGATCCTTCTGTCACTCGTCAAATTCGAGCACGGCGATATGAAACTGCGGAGTTTCTTTCAACTCTTTTACAACTCCGCGCCTCGTCTTCAGTCTCTCCGCCTGTTTAAAATTAGCACTCATTCCAAGTGCGTGCTCAATTGTATAGTAATAGGATGAAGGGAGGACTCCTTCTGTCACATTTACTTCCATCCCCGGTTTGAGCGCCTCTGTATTCTCAATGGTAAATTCCATTGTTCTCATACATACTCTCCTCTCCTTTTGACAGCACCATCTGATATTCACTGGAACTGCTGTTTACATTGCAAGTTTTTCCGCAAAATCCGCCATTGCTTCGGATATCTTAATCTGCTGCGGACAGACAGCCTCACAGCTTCTGCAGCCGATGCAGGCACTCGGTTTCTTGTCTTCGTCATAAGAAGAAAGTGCCATAGGTGCGATAAAGCCGCCCTCTGTAAAGCAGTGCTCATTATACAGATTGAGCAGAGCCGGAATATCAAGTCCCTGCGGACAGTGACTCACGCAATAATGACATGCCGTGCACGGCAGCACCTTCTTCTTCAGCATACTGTCAGCAACACTTAAAAGAGCCTTCATTTCCTCGTCATTCAGCGGCTTATCCTCTTCGTATGTACGGATATTTGCCTGAAGCTGTTCCATATTGGACATACCGGACAGCACAACCTTTACCTCCGGCAGCGACTGCAGAAAACGGAATGCCCATGCCGGAGTCTCTTCATCCGGACGCAGCGTTCTCAATTTCTCTGTATTCTCATCTGAAAGAGATGCAAGTTTTCCGCCTCTTAACGGCTCCATTACCCATACCGGAATACCGTATTCATTTAAAAGTTCCACTTTGGCTTTTGCATCCTGGAATGTCCAGTCAAGGTAGTTGATCTGGAGCTGACAGAATTCCATGTCTTTTCCGTATGCATCAAGGAAACGTTTGATCACGTTGTAATTCCCATGGGCGGAAAATCCGAGATGACGGATACGTCCGTTCTTCTTCTGCTTAATGAGATAGTCATAGGTGCCATATTTTTCATCATCCAGATACTGGTCAATATTCATCTCGCAGACATTGTGGAACAGATAGAAATCAAAATACTCCACCTGGCATTTTTCAAGCTGCTTCTCAAAAATCTCTTCCACTTTCCCGAAATTGGAAAGATCATACCCCGGGAATTTTGTCGCCAGATAAAACTTGTCTCTCGGATATTTCTTCAGGGCATTACCCATGACGATTTCCGACTGTCCGCCGTGATATCCCCATGCCGTATCATAGTAATTGATACCGTGTTCCATTGCATAAGCCACCATTTCTTCTGCTTTCGCAGTATCAATCCTGTTGTCATCTCCATCAATTACCGGAAGACGCATTGCCCCCATTCCCAAACCTGAGAGTTTTAAATCCTGAAAATCTCTGTAAATCATCGTGTTAGTCCCTCTTTTCTGAATCTGCGCCCCGAATATGGACAGCGCTTCTTTCTGTGTATCCTTTTTTATTATATTCCCTTTTCTGACCCCTGTCTAATACGGGTTGCAAATGATAAACCATTCCTTTTTCCTATATCACTTTACTTCCTCCAGCAGGATTGCATCACAGCCACATACATTCCACCTCAGGATTCCGTGTTCATCCTGCATGGTCTTTTTGCTCCACAGCTCTTTCCATACGGTACCCGGCTGAAGCTGAGCGCGCTCAAGATCAACTGTCGTCTCTTCCTCTTTTTCCAGCCAGTGAAAGACTGCCAGATAATGTCTTCCGTTGATCAATGCGGTATATGCGGCTGAAGCTGATCCTCCTGCGCTGCTGACAGGGCAGAAAGCCACGCCTGAACGCGCTACGGCATTGACTTCTTTATCTGTACAAAACCGGAGGGTCCTTTCCCTTGCCTCCGGACATCCGTAATCATCACTGATCATCATCACTGTACCGGCGATCACAGACGCCGTATAGCGTGCGCGTGCTTCTCCGACAGAACTGTTTCTCTCCATATCAAAACTGCGGAACAGGCAGATATGGTCCGGATCGTTAAAAGAATACAGGCGTCCGTTCTGCCACCATCCATAAGTTTCGCCGTTCAGCGTATACTCTACATCCTCATTGGTTCCGAATGCATCACAGGCAATTCGGCGTGCGTGGCCATAGCCATGAGGGAACAGCGGGGCAATAGAAAGACTGATAAAAAAGTCTCTTCCGATCCGCTCCTTCGCCAGATTGTCAGTGATCCACTGATAACCAATGGCAATTGCCTGCCGCCCTGTCCTGACCGTCTTGTCATAATGGCTCCCCTCTGCCGCGCCATGGCTCAGAAAATCCATTTTAATATAGTCAAACCCCCAGGACACAAATCGGTCCAGCTTCCATTTCATCTGTTGTTTCCAAACCGGATGAGTTACGTCAAGCGCGCGGGAACCATCCAGCTTCGGCAGGAGATGCCCTTTACTGTCCCTGAGCAGGATTTCCTCATAGGTGTGTCCGGGTGCCCCTGGTATTTCCTGTCCCGGATCCTCTCCTGAAAATATAAACGGGGCATCATAATTCCTGATTTCCGGATTTTCTAACGCACGAAATTCGTAAAGCAGGCCTCCTCTTTCTCCGGAAGTCCGTACTGTTCTTTTCCCAGTGCGATGCTCTTCATGAGAAATGCCATATTCCTTGCAAGAGTACGCATTATCTGAAGCCCCTCTGCATCCTGCTGTGCCTCACCCTGATCTCTTCCGTGGATGCTGTTCCAGTACTGGCTTGAAGCCACAGGCATACCGCAGATCGTGAAATATTTGTTCAGCTCGTCAAATGTTGCGGAAAGGCCACCTCTTCTGGCTGCTACTACACTTGCGCCCACTTTCATCGTCTTATCAAAATGCGTGCTGTAAAACAGACGGTCAAGGAACGCAATCAGCGTCGCGTTTGCTGAAGCATAGTATACCGGGCTTGCCACTACAAGACCGTCGCATGCCTCGAATTTCGGAGCCGTCTCATTTACAAGATCATCAAAGACACATCTTCCCTTCTCAAAGCAGCTGTTGCAGCTGATACATCCCCGGATATCTTTGTTTCCAACCTGTACGATCTCTGTCTCGATTCCTTCTGCTGCAAAGATCTGTTCCATCTCATGCAGGGCAATGTATGTATTTCCTTTTGCATGAGGACTTCCGTTGATCATTAATACTTTCATCATTGTGCCTCCTTATGCATAAAATTACTTTTCATAAAATATGTAATAAACCGCACCAGCTCTCACCGGTGCGGTTCTTATTATTATATTCTGTTCTACTGAAAGCTTAGAACTTGCCAGCCTTTGCTGCTTCCTCAATGGAAACTGCAACTGCAACAGTCATACCAACCATCGGGTTGTTTCCTGCACCGATCAGACCCATCATCTCAACGTGAGCCGGTACGGAAGAGGAACCTGCGAACTGTGCATCGGAGTGCATACGTCCCAT
>DWWI01000161.1 GCA_019119745.1 Candidatus Mediterraneibacter gallistercoris
GGAAGGATTGTGAACGATTTCCGTAGTTCCTGTAATGCCATACTGAGTTAAATCAATATTTGCCATACCTCTTCTACCTCTCTCTTTCTAAAATCTTTATGGGAATTCTTGTCATAACCCCCAGTACGTCCTCATTATACAGAATTACGATTGAAAAATCAATAACAATCTTATTAAATTTCGACTTTTTTATGAAAGTTTTTGTAAAATCCGATTCATTTATTACGGTTCATTTTACTATAGTGTCGATTTTTTCGCTCAAAAAATGCAGGATTCAAGATTGAATCCTGCATTTTTATCTTGATAAATATAATTTTAACAAACTTCTTATCCGGCAGTTCCCTAAAAGTACTCCTTCTTCAGTTTTGTCGTATATACTGCAAAACATACCAATACCACAAAAAAGAGAAGCATCCCGATTGTATCGGCAGCCGGCATCCGATATACATAGCAGTGAACGATATCAAGGGCGCCGTACGCCAGAGCTGCTATTCCAAACACAAGAAGTGCCGGTCCTGCTTTCTGAATATATGCCTCTTTATTCTTGCATTTTTTGTACATGTAATCTTTTCCAAGAAGAAGAGAGGCATTGATCGCCCCGGTCGACCTCATCCTGGCAAACGAATAAATCGCATAAATACCACATACAAAAACAACAATTCCGACAAGTCCCCAAACGCTGTCCATATTTCCTTACCCCTTAAACTCCAAGGATCTCTTTCACCGTTTCTTTCATAGCGCCGGCATCACATTCTCTCTTGTGACGAATCTCGGCATTTCGTATCTCTTCAATCGCTTTCGGTACTGTTGTGCCCGAGATCCGGCTCAGCTTGTCAATCAATTCAAACTCATCTACATCCGCATATTTCTCGTCAATAGCAGACATTACACTGTGAATGAATTTGTAAGGGCTCGCTGTGGATGCCACAAGGCATTTTTTATGATCCCCGCTGTTTTTCCTGTATTGAGCACATACATACGCCGCCACTGCTGTATGGGTATCCATGACATAACCGGTCTTCTCATATGTAGTCCGGATCGTCTCTTTTGTCTCTTCCTCCGTAGCAAATCCACCCTCAAAATCTGACAGGCGTTCTTTCATCTCCGGAGTGATCTCATATGATCCTTTCTCCTTGAGCTGTGCCATCAGCTCGGAATTCTTCTTTGCATCCTGACCTGCGACCGTATAGATCAGACGTTCCAGATTGCTGGAAATCAGAATATCCATAGACGGAGAAGACGTGAGGATAAACTCACGGTTCTTATCATATACGCCTGTCTGGAAGAAGTCATAAAGAACTTTATTTTCATTGGATGCACAGATCAGTTTTGCGATCGGAACTCCCATCTGCTTCGCGTAATATGCCGCTAAGATATTACCGAAGTTTCCGGTGGGAACTGTCACATTGATCTCCTCGCCGGATGTGATCTCTTCATTCTCCAGAAGTTTTGCATATGCATATACATAATAAACCACCTGAGGAACAAGACGTCCGATATTGATGGAATTCGCCGAAGAGAACTGATATCCTGCATCCGAAAGTTCCTTTTCCAGTTCCTTATCTTCAAAGAGGGCTTTGACGCCACTCTGTGCGTTATCAAAATTCCCGTGGATTGCCACTACAGATGTGTTTTCACCTTTCTGTGTCACCATCTGCAGTTCCTGTACGCGGCTCACACCGCCCTTCGGATAAAATACGATGATCTTTGTCCCCGGAACATCTGCAAAACCTGCAAGAGCAGCTTTCCCGGTATCCCCCGACGTAGCTGTCAGAATCACGATATCCTTGGTCACATGATTCTTCTTCGCCGCTGTTGTCAGCAGATGCGGCAGGATTGAGAGTGCCATATCCTTGAATGCGATCGTAGCGCCGTGGAAGAGTTCCAGATGATACGTGTCTTCTACTTTAACGAGAGGCGCGATCACCTCCGTATCAAATTTGGAATCATACGCACTGTTGATACAGTGTTTCAATTCCTCTTCTGTAAAGTCCGTGAGGAACTGTTTCATAACAGCGTAGGCAGTCTCCTGATACGTCATACTTTTAAGCTCATCCATTGTCACGTCAAGTTTCGGAATATACTCCGGTACGAACAGTCCGCCGTCATCAGCAAGTCCTTTTAAAATTGCCTCGGAGGCAGTTACTGTTTTTTCAGAGTTTCTCGTGCTCTTATATAATAGATTCATTCTTATACCCTCTTTTTCTTTTCTCCGTGTTACTGCACTGAATTATAGCACAGGTTCCGCCGCCCTGTCCATAGCGCGCATTACCGTTTTGATATCGCGATCGCTGCTATACCGCACACCGCCATCAGCACCGGGTAAACCAGATACGGAATCATATCAAACGGTGTCAGACCTGTCAGTGTCGCCGCAGAGAGCAGCTGTGCCCCGTACGGGATCAGCCCCTGCCCCACTGATGTGAACATATCCAGAAGAGAAGCTGATCTCTTCGGATCTACGCCGAATTCATCGCTGATCTCCTTTGCAATCGGTCCTGACATTACGATCGCCACCGTATTGTTGGCTGTACACAGATCCACGAGAAGCGCCAGAGCTGCTATGCCGGCCTGTGCGCCTTTCTTTCCCCTTATCCTGCTCTTGATCAGATTCAGGATAAAATGGATACCTCCATTCGCCCGGACAAGTGATACGATACATGCCACGATAATGGAGATGACCGTAATATCGTACATCGAAACAACACCGTCACCCACCACGGTAAACATTTCCGACAGGGCTATTGTGCCTGTACCCACGCCGACAATAAGAGAAAGCACGGTTCCTGCGATCAGCACAAGGAACACATTGATCCCGATCAGCGCGCCGACTAAAACGACCAGATACGGAATAACCTGAAGCAGATTATATCCGGCACTTGCAATATCATAGCTCATATCTCTTGTGATAAACCAGAAGAAGACTGCCGTGATGACCGCCGCCGGAAGTACGATCAGGAAGTTCGCCTTAAACTTGTCCTTCATCTCACATCCCTGTGTCTTGACCGCCGCGATCGTCGTATCTGATATCATAGAAAGATTATCCCCGAACATTGCGCCGCAGACTACAGCTGCGATACAGACTGCCAGCGGGAATCCCGCTTCTTTGCTGATCCCTACGGCGATTGGAGCCAGTGCCGCGATTGTTCCCATGGATGTACCCATGGAAACCGAGATAAAGCAGCTGATGATAAAAAGTCCTGATACGATAAAATGAGCCGGTATCAGTGACAGACCGAGATTTACCGTACTGTCCACACCGCCGGCCGCACTCACGGCTCCGGAGAAAGCGCCCGCGCAGAGAAAGATCAGACTCATGGTGATGATATTTTCTTCACCCACACCTTTTGCGATAATTCTTATTTTCTCATCAAAGCTTGCTTTTCTGTTCTGCAGGAACGCCACGAACAGCGCAATAAGAAATGCAACAATTGCAGGCATAGCATAGAAATCCTGAAATACGATCCCCGCTCCGAGAAAAATAATGAGGAATACGCCGATCGGAATCAGAGCCGATGCCTTTCCTGTCCTGTTTTCCATAACTTTTTCCTTTCCCAGTTATTATGCCACAAAAGGGGTGCTGCACAGACAGAAAATCTTTCTTATACAGCATCCCTTTTCACTGGTTTTATTTATTCTTTTTATTGTTCGTATAATTGACAAGTCCGCCTGCCGCGATCAGTTTCTGCATGAACTCCGGGAACGCCTGCCCCTGAAATTCCGTACCTTTGGTCAGATTATAGATCTTACCGCTGTCGAAATCCACTTCCACTTCGTCCCCTGCGTCAATGCCTTTCGCCGCCTCCGGGCATTCAATGATCGGGAGTCCGATATTGATGGCATTACGATAAAAGATACGTGCAAAAGTCTCTGCGATGATGCAGCTCACGCCTGCTGTCTTTAAGCACAGAGGCGCATGCTCTCTTGAAGAGCCGCAGCCGAAGTTCTTATTGGCAACGATCAGGTCGCCCGGCTGTACTTTCTTCACGAAATCCGGATCGATATCTGCCATCGCGTGACTCGCCAGTTCCTGCGCGTCAAAGGAATTCAGATATCTTGCCGGGATGATCACATCTGTGTCCACATTGTCACCATATTTAAAAACATGTCCTTTTGCTCTCATTCCATGTCACCCACTTTCTCAGGATTTGCGATACAGCCTGCAATCGCGCTGGCTGCCGCCACTTCAGGAGATGCCAGATAGATCAGGGAATCTACATGTCCCATACGTCCGACAAAGTTGCGGTTCGTCGTGGAAACACATTTTTCTCCTGCCGCCATAACTCCCATATGACCGCCCATGCACGGTCCGCAGCTCGGTGTATTCACCGCACAGCCCGCATCCACAAAAATCTCCAGAAGACCCTCTTCAATACACTGTTTATAGATCTTCTGTGTGGCCGGGATAACCATAACACGTACATCCGGATGCACCGTATGTCCTTTCAGAATTGCCGCTGCTTTTCTCATATCCTCCATACGCCCGTTTGTACAGGATCCGATCACAACCTGATCGATCTTGATCGGCTCCATTGCCTCGATCTCATCGATAGTCTTCGCATTTCCCGGAAGATGCGGGAACGCCACTGTCGGACGGACCTCAGACAGGTCTATTGTAATTACTTCATCATACTGGGCGTCCTCATCCGCCTCGTAGATCGTGTACGGTTTCTTGGAATGTTCTTTAATATACGCAAGAGCCTGATCATCCACCGGGAAGATTCCGTTCTTTGCCCCCGCCTCGATTGCCATATTCGCCATTGTAAAGCGGTCGTCCATGGACAGATTTGCAATGCCGTCTCCGGTGAACTCCATGGATTTGTAAAGAGCACCGTCCACACCGATCATTCCTATTATATGGATGATAATATCTTTGCCGCTGACATATTTGCCCGGCTTTCCTGTCAGAACAAACTTGATAGCGCTTGGCACTTTAAACCAGATCTCTCCGGTGGCCATGCCCGTCGCCACATCTGTTGTTCCCATTCCTGTGGAAAACGCTCCAAGAGCGCCGTATGTACAGGTGTGGGAATCAGCGCCGATGATACATTCACCAGCTGTCACAACTCCCGCCTCCGGAAGGATTGCATGCTCCACGCCGGATTTTCCCTGCTCAAAATACCATGTCAGTCCCTGTTCTTTTGCGTATTCGCGGATCGCCTTGGAGTTCTCCGCTGATTTGATATCTTTGTTCGGTGTGAAATGATCCGGAACAAATACTACTTTATCTTTGTCAAACACGTGATCTGACATCTGCTTGATGATCGGCAGAGCCATCGGGCCTGTGATATCATTTGCCATAACCACGTCAAGCTTTGCTTCGATCAGCTGGCCTGCTTCTACAGAGTCAAGCCCCGCATGAGCCGCCAGAATCTTCTGCGTCATTGTCATTCCCATAATGACAGCCTCCTCTTTCTTTAAACGTCTATTTTGACATTTTACCACAGGAAAGCGAGAAAAAAAAGAGGAAGAAATTAATGTCCTTCCTCTTTATATCGTATTATTTCTTGGCAATATATCCTTTCGCTGTAAGGGCCTCTGCACACAGGACCGCTCCACCTGCTGCTCCTCTTACTGTGTTATGGGAAAGTCCGATGAATTTATAATCGTATATTGTATCCTCTCTCAGACGTCCGATGGATACTCCCATTCCATTCTCATAATCCACATCCAGAGTTACCTGAGGACGGTTGTCGTCTTCCAGATACTGGATAAACTGCTTCGGAGCGCTCGGAAGCCCTGCCTCCTGCGGGAAGCCTTTGAAGTTTACAAGCTTCTCAATGAGCTGTTCTTTTGTCGGTTTTTTCTCAAAGTTGATGAACACTGCTGCCGTATGTCCGTTCAGTACCGGGACACGTACACACTGGCATGTGATCTTCGGGAGCTCGGCTTTCACGATCTGACCGTTCTCCACTTTACCGAGTACACGAAGCGGCTCCTGCTCGCTCTTCTCTTCCTCTCCGCCGATAAACGGGATGATGTTTCCAACCATTTCCGGCCAGTCTTTAAATGTCTTTCCTGCACCGGAGATAGCCTGATATGTTGTGACAACAAGCTCTTTCGGTCCGAATTCTTTCCATGCAGCAAGGCACGGAGCATAGCTCTGGATGGAGCAGTTCGGTTTTACTGCGATAAATCCGCGTGTTGTGCCAAGACGTTTCTTCTGATCCGGAATCACATCAAAATGATCCGCATTAATCTCCGGCACTACCATCGGAACATCCGGTGTCCAGCGGTGTGCGCTGTTGTTTGATACAACCGGAGTCTCTGTCTTGGCATATTCTTCCTCGATCACCTTGATCTCTTCCTTGCTCATATCCACTGCGCTGAACACGAAGTCAACTGTAGACGCCACGTGCTCCACATCGTTTACATTGAGCACTACCAGCTTTTTCACTGCCTCCGGCATCGGAGTGTCCATTTTCCAGCGGTCGCCTACTGCCTCTTCGTATGTCTTGCCTGCTGAACGCGGGCTGGCTGCTACTGTTACCACCTCAAACCACGGATGGTTCTCGAGCAGAGAAATAAATCTCTGTCCTACCATACCTGTTGCACCTAAGATTCCTACTCTTAATTTCTGATCCATTTTCTCTACATCCTTTCTTAATCTGTATTATCTTAATGCGTCAATCCTGTATTACGCCTGATCTACTCCGAAGCCAGATATTCCTCTTCCGCCTTGATCACTTTCTCCATTGCAGCTTTTCCCGGCGCTCCAATAGTATTTCTCATCTCCACGCATGTCTTCATGCTGATAGCGTCATAAATGTCCTCTTCAAACACCGGAGAAATCGCCTTGAACTCATCCAGACTCATATCATCCAGCGCGATTCCCTTATCGATACAATAAAGTACCAGCCGCCCTACGATACCATGTGCATCACGGAAAGGAACGCCGTGATTCACCAGATAGTCTGCCGCATCCGTTGCGTTGGTGAATCCGTGCTTTGCACTCTCTTCCATGCGGGCAGAATTAAACTTCATCGTCTTTAACATCCCCGTAAAGAGCGCCAGACATCCTTTCGTTGTATCGATCGCGTCAAAGACAAACTCCTTGTCCTCCTGCATATCCTTATTATATGCCAGTGGAAGACCTTTCATCGTTGTCAGCATAGACATCAGCGCGCCATACACTCTTCCGGTCTTTCCGCGCACCAGCTCGGCGATATCCGGGTTCTTCTTCTGCGGCATGATACTGCTGCCTGTACTGTAGGCATCATCAATCTCCACAAATTTATATTCATTGGTGTTCCAGATAATCACTTCCTCGGAAAATCTGCTCAGATGCATCATGATCGTGGACATTGCCGACAGAAGTTCAATAAGGTAATCTCTGTCCGAAACCGAATCCATACTGTTGAGCGTCGGTCCGTCAAAGCCCAGAAGCTCTGCCGTGTATTCGCGGTCCAACGGATATGTGGTTCCTGCCAGTGCGCCGGAGCCAAGCGGGCAGAAATTCATCCTTTTATAAATATCTTTCATACGGGAACGGTCGCGTTTGAACATCTCAAAATATGCTCCCATGTGATGTGCCAGTGTGATCGGCTGTGCTTTCTGCAGATGTGTAAATCCCGGCATATATGTCTCGAGATTCTCTTTCATCAGATTTAAGAGCACTTCCAGCATTTCCTTTAAAAGGCCGTCCAGCTCAAGGATCTCGTCTCTCGTATAGAGCTTCATATCCAGCGCCACCTGATCGTTTCTGCTCCGTCCGGTGTGGAGCTTTTTCCCAGCATCCCCGATCCGGTCGATCAGATTTGCCTCAACAAAGCTGTGAATATCTTCATATTCTTCTGTAATCTCAAGAGTTCCGTTCTCCACATCTGTCCGGATACTCTCAAGACCTTTTATAATCTTCTCTTTCTCTTCCTCAGTCAGGATTCCCTGCTTCGCGAGCATCGTTACATGAGCGATACTTCCGCGGATATCCTGTTTATAAAATCTCTTATCGAAAGAGATCGATGCATTGAAATTATATACCAGTTTGTCCGTCTCTTTTGTAAAACGGCCGCCCCATAACTGTGCCATTTCTCTTTCCTCGCTTCTGTTTTTTGATTGAAAGAAAATACAGTCCAGAGCAATCAGTCTGTCCTGCATTTTCGACTTAGTTTACCACACTAAAGTATGAATGTCTACTTAAAAACCAAATTTTTCTCGAAACAGTGCCGTATACCGGATATAAACGGAACTGTTCCTTATCAGTAGAAAGCATATCAATCGCGCCTCATGGAAAACTCGCATCCGCAGTAGTCCTGCCTGTATAGTCCGTATTCTTTCGACAGTTCGATGGATCGCTTATATCCGTTTTTCTTCTTAAAATCAGAAACCAGATATTTCACACCGTATTTCTCCCCGACACGGAGACCGATCTCATTGAGCTTCTGGGCATTCTTCATCGGACTGATGCTGAGCGTTGTCGTGAAATAATCGAACCCGCCTGCCGCAGCCTGTCCTGCCGCCTCTGAAAGCCTCAGCTCATAACACTTCATACACCGCGCTCCGCCTTCTTTCAGATCCTCCATGCCTGCTGCCATTTCGTAAAATTTCTCTTTGTCATATTTCCCGGCAAGAAATGAAACCGGGTACCGGAACTCCATGTCACGGATCAGCTTCTGCTGCTCCGCAATGCGCTTCGTGTATTCACTCTCCGGATAGATGTTCGGATTGTAGTAAAATACAGTTATCTTAAAGTACTCCGACAGATACTCCAGCACATAGCTGCTGCATGGCGCACAGCAGCTGTGGATCAAAAGACTCGGGACCCTCTGTTCCGCCTCTAGCTGTGCAAGCAGCTTTTCAAGTTCTTTCTGATAGTTGATTTTCTGTACATTCATCTGTAATTCTCCTGTAAGATCATTCAATATTTATACTCTATATCTGAAAACACATGGCTATATTCCTTATTTACAAAAAGGAGCATCAGCACAAAATACAAAGGCATAATATACCGGAACTGTAAAGGATAAGATCAGGAACTGTCTCCATAAATCAATCCATATTACAATTCCGGTACATTCATTTCACTGCAGATACAAAAGATATCCCGCCTCAAAAGACTTAAGCATTATAGATCATCGCCAGAATTTCAACAATCCTGTCAATTCCCAGCATGCTCACATTAAGAAGCATCTGATGGGAACGGATGCTGCCCCAGTCCTGTCCGGTATGTACTTCATAATAGTATCTGCGCTCTTTGTCCGTCTTGCGGATACGCTCCGCCGCCTTTCTCTCGGTCAATCCGTACAGTTTCATTATCCGTTTCTTACGGTCTTCCTTGTCCGCACAGATGAATACATTGATGCAGTCCGCACGATCTTTCAGCACATAGTCCGCGCACCTTCCCACGATCACGCACGGCCCTTTCTGCGCAAGACTTCGGATGATCTCTGTCTGCTTTCTGTAAACGTCTGTGTCAAAAGACGGAATGTATGATGCTGCATTGATAAAATCCGTATACATTCCCGGTGTCATCGTATAGCCGGCTACGAACGTGTTGAGACTTGACTCGTCTACCCGTTCAGCATCTTCTGTCCGCACGCCCAACGCTTCCGCCGCCATACTCACAAGTCTATGGTCATAAAGCGGAATCCCCAGCCTGTCTGCAAGTTTCTGTCCGATCTCATGTCCGCCGCTTCCGAATTCACGGCCGATCGTAATAATCTTATGTCCGGTCATATTGATTCCTCCTTTCCGGTTATTTTACGTCATCTGTTACCCATATTATACCCCTCTTCTCCAGACGAGACAACGGGATTTCGCACTTTTCCCGCACACCGGATTGCTTTTTTCATACACTAACTATAGATATACAACATGGATGGAAGTGACCTTATGACTCCAATACTGGAATTAAAAAATATCGATTATTCCTATCATACATTGGACGGGGAGACAAAGGCCCTGTCCAATATTTCATTTTCACTTACGAAAGGAGAGTTCACGGCCGTTGTCGGACCTTCTGGATGCGGAAAATCCACGTTACTCTCCCTGATCGACGGTCTGATGAAGCCGGAGAGCGGAGAACTGCTGATGAACGGGGAGCCTCTGACAGAAAATTCATCAAAAATCGGATATATGCTCCAGCACGACCACCTCTTTGAATGGCGTACTGTATACCGGAATGTCCTTCTCGGCGCAGAGATCAGCAGGAAGCTCACACCGGAAATCAAAAAACGTGCGGAAGAGCTGCTAGAGCAGTATGGTCTGAAACAGTTTGCGCGTTCCAAACCGTCCGAGCTGTCCGGCGGCATGCGCCAGAGGGCAGCGCTGATCCGCACGCTCCTTCTGGAACCGGAACTGCTGCTGCTCGACGAGCCGTTCTCCGCCCTTGACTATCAGACACGGCTGACTGTCAGCGATGACATCGGGCAGATCATCCGGGAATCCGGTAAGACCGCACTTCTCGTCACTCATGACCTTTCAGAGGCAGTCAGTCTGTCTGACCGGGTGATCATCCTCACAAAGCGCCCGGCAACGGTGGCACGCAT
>DWWI01000162.1 GCA_019119745.1 Candidatus Mediterraneibacter gallistercoris
GGAATGGGAAAGAAAGCAGCCGGGAGATAGGTATTGCGTACGCACCGTTGGAGCAGCGTCGGCACTTAGAGCGCGTTTTTTGCGCTCTTATGTACCGTTACGCTGCGACCGAATGAAAATGTGTGCGTTAACAATACCTGCCTCCCGGCGGATACTTTATCAGTCCGAAAAATCGGAATTTTTATTTACGCTTCAACCGGTTCAATTCTTCTTTTTCCTCCCGGCTCACCTGATAGGACTCCCGTATTTTCTGAATTGCTTTATTATGGGTGAAGTCATCCATACTGTTATTTTCGAGCAGCCGCCTTGTCTTCTCTGGGAATTTTACATAACACACCTGGATTATCCAGGCTGCTGCCATCTTTACATAATATCCGTTATGACGGATTTTGTCACAAATAGAGAGAATCTCATCAATATGTTCCTCATCAACAAAATAATCCAGCATGGCAACGATCATAAAGCGAAGCTCAAATTCTTCTTTACTTTCTCTGTAAGTTTTCAGATAAGCAAACCAATACTCCGGATCTGTTCTCATGAATTTGAAACCGCTGACACAGCTGTCGCAGACGGACCAGTTTGAGATCTTCGGAACAAATTCGTCCAGATATTTACGATATTCTTTCTTTTCCATCTTTGCATATCCGATGACAAGCCCCTGTACCATAATCTCTTCATGGATCGAATCTGCGGTGATTTTCCTCTGTGCTTCTTCAAGATAAGCGCGGAAATCTCCCTTCGCTGTTTCCTTTGCCAGCTTTCGCATTTCCGGCAGACGGACGCCCAGTACCCGGGATGCCCCGGGCAAAAGTCTGCTGTTAAATACCCTGTAATCTTCTTCCGCCAGATCATATAGTTTCGCTGTGATCTCTTCTATCATCACATTCTACAGACTTGTAAATCTGAACCTCTAGTTCTCTTTGCTCTTCAGATATTCGTCGATACCTTTCGCGCCTGCTTTTCCCGCACCCATGGCAAGGATAACTGTTGCCGCTCCTGTCACGGCATCACCGCCGGCGAATACGCCTTCTTTTGAAGTCTGTCCGTTATCCTCATCGGCAACAATACATTTTCTGCGGTTTGTCTCCAATCCTTTTGTAGTGGAGGAAATCAGCGGGTTCGGCGATGTTCCGAGAGACATGATAACAGTATCCACCTCAATATCATACTCAGATCCCGGAATCTCCACCGGACGTCTTCTACCGGAAGCGTCAGGTTCGCCAAGCTCCATTTTAATTACAGTCATGCTTGTTATGTTTCCATTTTCGTCCACATTAATCTTTTTCGGATTTCTGAGCAGGTCGAAAACAACACCTTCTTCTTTCGCATGGTGTACTTCCTCTACTCTGGCCGGAAGTTCCGCCTCACTTCTTCTGTAGACGATATGTACGTCAGCCCCGAGACGAAGAGCTGTTCTGGCTGCGTCCATTGCAACGTTTCCGCCGCCTACAACAGCAACTTTCTTTCCTGCCGCAATCGGGGTATCATAGGAATCGTCAAACGCTTTCATCAAATTGCTTCTTGTCAGGTATTCATTCGCGGAGAACACTTCATTGGCATTTTCTCCCGGAATTCCCATAAACATCGGAAGACCTGCGCCTGATCCGATAAATACAGCTTCAAATCCCTCATCTTCCATAAGCTGGTCGATGGTTGTGGATTTTCCGATGACAACATTTGTCTCGAATTTAACACCAAGCTCTTTTACTTTCTCGATCTCTTTGGCTACGACTTTCTGCTTCGGGAGACGGAACTCCGGGATTCCGTATACAAGCACTCCGCCCAGTTCATGAAGCGCTTCAAATACTGTCACGTCATATCCCATCTTTGCGAGATCACCTGCGCAGGTAAGTCCGGAAGGACCTGAACCGATCACAGCCACTTTATGTTCGTTCTTTGTCTCTGCACCGACGGGTTTGATATCATTCTCAAGAGCGTAATCCGCCACAAACCGTTCCAGTTTTCCGATAGAAACAGGCTCACCTTTAATACCGCGGATACATTTCCCTTCGCACTGTGACTCCTGAGGACATACACGACCGCAGATAGCCGGAAGCGCACTGGATTTACCGATCACTTTATATGCCTCTTCGATATTTCCTTCTTTTACTTCATGGATAAACGCCGGAATGTCAATGGACACCGGACATCCCTGAATACATTTTGCATTCTTGCAGTTCAAACATCTTGTGGCCTCTTCCATAGCCTCTTCTTTATTATATCCAAGGCATACCTCATCGAAGTTCGTGGCGCGCACCTTGGGATCCTGTTCTCTTACAGGTACTTTCTTCAACATATCAGCCATTATTCGTCACCTCCGCAATGTCCGCATCCGCCGTGATGTGTATCGCCTTCCTGCAGCTTCAGCATCGCACGGCCTTCCTGCGTCTTGTACATCTGACTTCTCTTCATCGCCTGATCAAAATCTACCAGATGTCCGTCAAACTCCGGACCGTCTACACATGCAAACTTGATCTCATCGCCCACCTGAAGCCTGCATGCACCGCACATTCCGGTTCCGTCCACCATGATCGGATTCATGCTGACGATAGTCGGGATCTCCAGTTTCTTTGTCAGGAGACAGACAAACTTCATCATGATCATCGGTCCGATAGCGACACAGACATCGTATTTGTTTCCGTTATTTACGAGCTCTTCTACCATAGTCGTGACCATACCCGCATGTCCGTAAGAACCATCATCCGTACATGGATAATAATTTCCCGCAACAGCTTTCATCTCATCCTCAAGAATCAGCATATCCTTTGTCTTGGCACCTACGATTACATCTGCCTCAATTCCGCGCTCATGAAGCCATTTTACCTGCGGATATACCGGAGCCGCTCCTACACCGCCCGCGACGAAAAGCATCTTCTTGTTCTTCAGTGTCTCGATATCCTCGTTTACGAATTCGGAAGGACATCCGAGAGGACCTGTGAAATCACGGAAATAATCTCCTTCTTTTAAGTTCCCCATTTTTGTTGTGGATGCTCCGACTTCCTGTACAACGATAGTGATCGTTCCTGACTCTCTGTCATAATCACAGATTGTAAGCGGAATACGCTCGCCTTTTTCATCCATCTTTACAATAACAAACTGACCGGGCTGACAATGCTGCGCAACACGCGGTGCATGTACATCCATCAGAAAGATCTTGTCGGCCAGTTTCTCAGCTTTCATTATCTGATACATGGTATTCCTCCTTGAAAATTCACTCTTTCACTATAATACGCCATAAATCCCGTAAAGGCAAGTAATTCTAACAGGCTTCCGATTCATACCGCAATAATTTTCCGTTTACGAAAAAACGGACCTGCCGTTGCCGGCTGGCCCGTTTTTCCAGAATATTTACAAGAAAATACAAGCAGTTTTTACATCATCTCGAAATTAGAAATCAACTTCTGTTCCGTAATATGTGCATGTAAGCAGTTTCTCCATTGTAGCCGGATCAATGGCACGCGGATTGGATCCTGTGCACGCATCTCCGACTGCCAGTTCTGCGATATGAGCAACTTTCTCTTTGAACTCATCTTCGTTGATGCCGAACTCTTTCAGAGTCTTTGGAATGTTCAGTTTTTCATTGAACTCATTAATCTTCTCACGAAGGCTGTTGATAAGGGCTTTCTCTGATGTTCCATCGAGGCCCATTCTGCGTGCGATCTCTGCATAGCGGCTTGCAGCTACCGGATCTTTTGCGTTATATGCGATTACATACGGAAGATAGATCGCGTTTGCACATCCGTGCGGTATATGTCCTGTGGAGAATGCAGCTCCTGTCTTGTGCGCCATGGAATGTACGATTCCAAGCAGTGCGTTTGAAAATGCCATTCCTGCAAGGCACTGTGCGTAGTGCATCTGCTCTCTTGCCTCCATATTGCAGTTATAGGATGCCGGCAGATAATCCAGTACCATCTCAATTGCCTGA
>DWWI01000163.1 GCA_019119745.1 Candidatus Mediterraneibacter gallistercoris
GATTTACATAAATTATATGTTGACATTAAGGAAAAAAACATTGATAATGATACTGTGAGCATACTTTCGATGGGGATGACCAATGATTATGAGGTTGCGATCGAAGAAGGAGCCACAATGGTCCGGATCGGAACAGGAATCTTTGGTGCCAGAGATTACAGCATATAACTGTATTATCTGGAAAGAAAGTATGAAAGAAAAAAGGAGTGCCGGGTGGGCCGACGGCACAGGATAGGAGTGTAAAAATGGGTGTATTTGATAAATTTCTGGACATCATGAAATTAAACGACGATGATTATGATGATGATGAGTTTTATGATGATGACGAATTCTACGACGATGATAATTATGAGGAGAAGTCACAGCGTCGTTCATTGTTCGGAAAGAAAAATACAAAAGAAAACAACTACGATGACTTCGACATGGAAGAGGACAAGAATCAGCCCTCTGCGAATAATAAAGTAACGCCGATGAGACATCCGACTGTAAAGAGCAGCGGACACATGGAAGTCTGCGTAGTGAAGCCGACTTCTGTTGATGACTCAAGAGAGATTACAGAGACACTTCTGTCTGGTCGTACTGTGATCCTGAATCTTGAGGGCATGGATCTTGAGATCGCACAGAGGATTATTGATTTTATTTCCGGCGCTACTTTTGCAATCAACGGAAATCTGCAGAAAATCTCAAATTATATTTTCCTCGTTACACCTACAAACGTTGATATTTCCGGTGATCTTCAGGATCTTCTCGGAGGTTCAATGGAGACCCCGAGTGTAAAAGGAAGATATTAAGAGGCGGATCATGAATCAGGACAGGGATGTTCAGAATCTTGAGAAACGATTCGCGGAGTTATCCCGGACGGCTTATCAGAGGGATATTATAACATATTCAGATTTTTTGAATCTCAATGAACAGAATATATTACATATGCTGCCGAAAGATCGTCTTTTTACAAGGATAGTATCTTTTGGCGGCTATGAAATGGCAGAGCGTCAGATGGCGGCATTTATCCCTGATGCTCTTTATTTGCGTTACGGTAAAAAAGAGCTTGAGCCTGAAGAGGTCGGATATCCTTTCTGCGCTCTGGAGATTACGCCTGTAAATCTTAAGTTTGCCGACACACTTACGCATCGCGATTATCTCGGGGCTGTACTTAATCTGGGGATTGAGCGTTCGCGAATCGGCGATATTCTTCCTGATGAGAAAGGCGCCCTTCTGTTCGTGCACAACGATATCGCGGATTTTATATGTAGTGAACTGTCCAGGATCAGACATACTTCAGTCAAAGTAAATCCGGTTTCACTTACTGATGTGAGTTACTCTCCCAAAGTCGAGGAGATCCGCGGGACGGTTGCCTCTGTGCGGCTTGACTCGCTTCTGGCATTGGCTTTTTCCCAGTCCAGAAGCAGGCTTACCGGACTGATCGCCGGCGCAAAGGTATACGTGAACGGACGCCTGATTACCAGTAACGGGTATCAGCCGGAGACGGGAGACGTTATTTCCGTGCGCGGTATGGGTAAGTTCCGATATGAGTATGCAGGCGGCAGGACACGCAAGAACAGGGTAAATGTCGTGATCAGTAAATATGTATAAGACAACAGAGTGAGGATGGAACATTAAATGAATCAGCTAAATACAGGAATCAAGAGATATATTATCCCTCTGCTCGGTATCGTTGCAGCGGTTGTAATTGACCAGATTACCAAATATCTTGCAGAAATATATCTCAAAAACCAGCCGGCAAAGGTGATCATTGACGGTGTGTTTGAACTTCAGTATCTCGAGAACCGAGGCGCGGCATTCGGTATGATGCAGAATATGCAGTACATTTTCGTAGTCGGTGCTTTAGCAATCTGCGCTGTCGTTATTTTTCTCTACGTCAGAATTCCGGATACAGCGAGATATATTCCGATCAAAGTGTGTGCGGTTCTTCTTTGCGCAGGAGCTCTCGGCAATATGATTGACCGTATCAGGCTGAACTATGTGATCGATTTCTTTTATTTCAGTCTGATAGACTTTCCGATTTTTAATGTTGCAGACTGTTACGTGGTGACGGCCTGTATTGCTTTTGCGCTGCTTATTTTGTTCTACTACAGAGATGATAATGATTTCAGCTTCCTCAGCAGGAAGAAAGGATGATCTGCGGGATGAATATTATTAATCTTACGGCCCGAAATTCAGGGGAAAGGATCGACAGATTTTTGAGTAAAGATCTTGAGAACCTTTCCCGTTCTTATTTGCAAAAACTGTTGAAAGACGGAGATATCATTGTAAACGGGAATGTCGTCAAAGCAAATTATAAGGTGTCACAGGGAGATGAGATACAGGTATCTATACCGGAACCGGAGACACCGGATATTCTTCCCGAGAACATTCCTCTGGACATTCTCTATGAAGATGACGATATCCTTGTGGTAAACAAGCCGAAAGGTATGGTTGTGCATCCCGCCCCGGGACATTACAGCCATACGCTCGTGAATGCGGTGATGTACCACTGCGGCGAGCGTCTTTCGGGCATCAACGGAGTTCTCCGGCCGGGGATCGTGCACAGGATTGATATGGATACGACAGGTTCACTTCTGATATGTAAAAACGATCATGCGCATCAGATACTTGCAGAAGAATTGAAAGAGCATTCTATAACACGACGGTACCATGCGATCGTGCACGGGAATATAAAGGAAGACACAGGTACTGTGAACGCTCCGATCGGAAGGCATCCCGTAGATCGGAAAAAGATGAGTACGAAAGCTCCGAATGGGAGGCACGCGGTTACACATTATAAAGTTCTGGAACGTTTTGGAGACTACACATATATAGAGTGCGAACTTGAGACAGGACGTACTCATCAAATCCGTGTCCATATGTCCAGCATCGGCCATCCGATTCTGGGGGATACTGTATATGGTCCGGCTAAATGTCCGTATAAACTGCAGGGACAGACTCTTCATGCGAAAATACTCGGTATTACACATCCGACAACTGGTGAATACATGGAATTTGATGCTCCGCTGCCGGAATATTTTTCAGATTTATTGCAGAGACTTCGAAGAAAATTTTAAATTTTCATTGTAATAAGGCCGAAGTATGGTTATAATAGTCATATAAAATGTGTTTTGCAGAAGATTTTTTATGCAAAATCACAACTATATGACGTAAAGGAGAGTGGCCCAAATGAAAACAAATACGATCATTACAATAGGACGTGAATTCGGAAGTGCCGGCAGAGAGATCGGTTATAAAGTTGCCGAGGCATTTGACATTAAGCTGTATGATAAGGAAATGCTGGCACGAGCTGCTAAAGAAAGCGGAATCTGTGAGGAAATATTCGAGACTCATGACGAGAAGCCGACAAACAGTTTTCTGTATTCACTTGTGATGGATACATATTCTATGGGCTATTCCGGAAATACATATACGGATATGCCGATCAATCATAAAGTATTCCTCGCACAGTTTGATGCCATTAAAAAGATAGCAGATGAAGGACCGTGTATTCTTGTAGGTCGTTGTGCAGATTATGCGCTGGAGTCATATCCCAATGTGGTGAGTGTATTTATCCATGCCGATCTGGATGCGCGTATCAGAAGAATTGCCCGTATCTATGATCTTACTGACGCAAAAGCAAAGGACATGATCCTGAAAACAGATAAGAAGCGTTCCAGTTATTATAATTACTATACGAACAAGAAATGGTCGGATGCAGAAAGCTATGAACTCTGTCTGACAAGTTCGGAACTTGGAATTGATGGAACGGCGAAAGCGATCATTGATTATGTGCAGCTGCAAGAAAGCATCAGTAAAGATAAACGATTTGTATAATATAATACGTAACGCAAATATGAGTGATACAAAAATCTCCCGGCAGAACAGATATCTGCCGGGAGATTTCTCAGGGGTCAGTTATTCTTTGTGCGGTTATGTATATGGCGTTCCGGCCAGCCGGCCAGATTCCCGGACAGGATCGCGTGGAACATTCTTTCTCTGGTACCGGGATGCTCTGTATTGAGCTGTTTCAGCAGCTCTTTGGCATATTGACGCTTTGTGTAGCCGTCGACCGGACATTTGCTCTTGACTACCGGAAGGTTGTACTTGTTTTTAAAGCCGATAACATCCATTTCATCGACAAACATAAGCGGACGGATCACAGTAAGATCCATACGATCCAGATATGTCCTCGGTGAAAATGAATGAAACCTGCCTTCAAAGATAAGTGAAAGGAGCATTGTCTCTATAATGTCATCTTTATGATGAGCATATGCAACTTTATTGCAGCCCATTTCCTTGATTGCCTGATTCAGGGCTCCTTTTCGCATCTTAGCGCAGAGAGAACATGGATTGGTTTCTTTTCGTATATTGAAAAGAATATCAT
>DWWI01000164.1 GCA_019119745.1 Candidatus Mediterraneibacter gallistercoris
GAGCCAATATGTTACGGGGAAGGTGGAACCAGGACAGAAAAAGCTTACCGTTTTAGGGATGGCACTTAATATCAGTGAGGCTTGGCTTATGGGCTTCGATGTTCCTATGAAAAGGCAAGTTTCAGACGGAGATATCGGCAACGCCTTTGCAAATGATAATCTATTTGAAGTAATAGATAATATATCTGCACTATCTCCGCAGGAGAAGAATCACTTCACTAATTATTTACAGTTATTGGAAATAAACCGCAAAAAAGCGGATGATTATGTAGAGCAGCTCCTTTCTCTACAACAGATGGATACAGAATTACAGCTTAATGCTGCCCACCACTCAAAAGGTGAGTTCACAGATGAGGAACGACAAGAAGATGAGGATATGTTAGATTGAGTCCGTATTATTGGACATTTTATATGTTACAATCGTGCCGGAGGTGTTGACAATGAAATACGACATTTTATTGAATAATGCCAATACTGAGGGACTCAACATAAAAGAGCGGCCTTTTCGTACCTATGATGGACGCATAAAAGGCAATAATATCTATCTGCGAGAAGACATGGACACGGTTCAAAAGACCTGCGTCCTCGCAGAAGAGCTCGGACACCATCATACATCCGTCGGAAATATCCTTGATATGAATGATGTTCGTAACCGCAAACAGGAGCGACAGGCACGTCTGTGGGGATATAACAAGCTGATCGGGCTGTCCGGCATCATTAATGCATTCCGTGCCGGATGCCAGAACCGTCATGAAATAGCTGAAAAGTTGGATGTGACCGAAGAATATTTGCAGGAATGCATAGACTGCTATCGCGACAAATACGGAGTCTGTACAACAGTAGATAATTATGTAATTTATTTTATTCCAAATTTAGCAGTCATGGAGAAGGTATAACCCCGCAAGGGATTATATAAATGTGGTGTACAAAAGAACAGGGGAAAGAGAGGAATAGAGAAATGAAAACTTGGAAACTCGTATCCGGAATTTTATCAATCGTACTGTTTGTTTTCGTAACATTCCAGTCCTGCGCGGCCGGTGTTGCAAACACACTTGAAGCCAATGGGGAAGTTGGCGGATCTGCCGGCATCATCGTTGCTATTATGCTTCTTGCAGGCGGCATTGTTTCAATAGCTACCCGTAAAGGTGGAAAAGGCGGAAATATCGCTTTAATCGTGCTATTCGGAATCGGTGCGCTTTGCGGCTATACAATGGCTGGAAGTTATGGAGATCTCTATATCTGGGCAACATGGTGCTTGATCTGCGCTGTATTAGCTATTGTATCTCTTATCAAAGGCAATAAAACAGCATAATAAAAACCGCCCCGGTGCTACCAACACCAGGACGGCAATATCTCCGAAGAGATGCATATAAGTGCAAAAATATTGTATCATCTTCGGTGACAGGTGGCAAGAGACCATCTGTTATTTTTGTACTTATTTTTCATACAATTACAAAAGGGAGATGATAGCATGGCAAAGAAAATACGATGTGCCATCTACGACCGTGTATCTACAGACATTCAGGTTGAGTCGGGGCTATCTCTGGATACTCAGAAAGAGTTGCTGACTGAATATGCAGTATCGCATGGCTATGAAATTGTCGACTACTATGCAGATGAGGGAATCACTGCGAGGAAGAAGCTGCAGAACCGGAAAGATTTCCAACGTCTGCTCAATGACATTCAGCAGGATAAGATTGATCTAGTACTCGTGACAAAGCTGGATCGTTGGTTCCGCAATGTTCGCGATTATCACAACACACAGGCCATCCTTGAAGAGCATCACTGTAACTGGAAGACCATTCTCGAGGATTACGACACTTCTACCGCAGATGGTCAGCTCAAGATCAATATCATGCTGGCCGTGGCGCAGAATGAGTCTGATCGAACTAGTGAACGTATAAAGGTTGTGTTCGAGCATAAGCGCCGGAACGGTGAACATATTACAGGGAAACCTCCATTCGGGTATATGGTCGTTGACAAAAAGCTGCAGAAGAGTCCTGATGAACGGAAGATCATCGAGGACTTCTTCGATCAGTATTTTGGCTCCATGTCGAAGCGCAAAGCAATTGAATATGTTCAGGATGTTTACGGAGATCGGGCTCCGTCCCCGCAGGCAATGGATAAATTCACGAAGAAAGAGGTGTACTGCGGATGGCGTGGATCAGATCATAATTACTGCGAGCCTTATATTACACCGGATCAATTTTGCTTTATGCAGGAGGTCTGCTCTTCCCGCACTTCTTGTTCATCAAATGAGCGGTACATTTTCAGCCAGCTCATGAAGTGTCCATATTGCGGAGCCACAATGACCGGGTTTGTCAAAAAGCATAAATGCAACGACGGCACGATATCGCGTTACAAGCGCTATCGTTGCAGCCGCAAATTTAATCGGCACGACCGCGGTATATGCATCACCGAATCTGTTATTGAAGATTACCTGATCCATCATATAACCGGCGAGCTTGATCGTAAGATCTATGAAATCAAATCTGGTGGAATCTCAAAAAAGACAACTGATCCGACGCCACGCATCCGGTCTGAAATGGATCGACTGAACAACATCTACATGAAAGGGCGCATATCTGAAGAGGATTATGATCGGCAATATGAAGAGCTTGAGAAAAGATTGAAAGCTGAGCAGCAAAAATACACGGAAACTGTAGAAGATTACGGACACATTATCAAAGCTTTTTCCGGAAACTGGCTCGACATTTACGAAGCACTGGATCCGGAACACAAAAATGCTTTCTGGAAAAAGGTAATCAAAGAAATCGTATTAAGCAAAGACACCCACAAAGTAGACCATGTCTGCTTTTTGCCGTATGGGTGTAGTAATTAAATGAATTCAGTTGAGTTTGAACCGGGCGCTACTACTCTCGAATCCGAGGGAAAAGGCTATGTAGTCGCCTCTCTCGGCGAGGACAGCGGATACGTGCCTTACACGGCATTCAGCGCAAAGAAGAGCTATATCGACGAAAATCCTGATATCATCCAGGGATTTACCGATGCGCTGCAGAAAGGTATGGATTATGTACAGGAGCATACTCCCGAAGAAATTGCGGCGGTTATAGAGCCCCAGTTTCCGGAGACTGATCTGGAGACAATCACAACGATCGTAACGCGCTACTACGATCAGGATACGTGGAAGAGCAATCTGATATTTGAGCAGAGCAGCTTTGAACTGCTTCAGGATATCCTTGAGAGCGCCGGCGAACTGGAAGAACGGGTTCCATATGACGATCTCGTCACAACACAGTTTGCAGCGATTGCCGCACAGTGATATAATAGAAAAACAGGCGGCGTGCACAGCAATCTTTTTTAGAAGAATGTGTGCACGCCGGAATAGGATTTTCCGACAGAAAGGATTTATACATAATGATCGACAAAAGACTTGTACCATACGGAGGGCTGAAGAAAGAGCCGTTTTCCGGAAGCCATAACGGCATGCGTTATTTTATGAACGGTGATGACGGCAAAAGCAGCACTACCTTTACTGTCTGGGTCTATCCGGAGCCATGGTGCTTTGAACAGACGCCGGAGGAAGAGAAAGAAAGCGCTACATTTCCCCTCTCCGACGAGGGAATGGATCAGGCGATGGACTGGCTGAACGAGCGGTATGAGGCAGAAAAAGAGCGATGGAGCAAAGCCCTTCAGGACATGATGCATACCATCGCCGGTTCCATTTGAGGAGTTTATTTTCTTTTTATATTCTTTAAATTTTCTTCCATATATTGTCACAATGGATTCACAATTTTCTGCTATCCTCAGACTATGAAAAAAGAAGACAATGGCTGTATGGACAGCTGTTCGTATGGCCATTGGACTTCGCCTAAAAACTACAGCTTTTCAATTTCAAAAGCGTTTTTATACATCGTTCCCGGCATTTCTGCCCGGGAATATTTTTTTGAGATCAACCTTTACAATATAGTAATACATAACTATCAGAAGAGCCGACGCCAGTATCCAGGCTGCAGGGCTGGCAAGACATACTCCCAGATAACTCTTCTGTCCCGCAGCGATCACTGCGACAACACCTCTTCCGATCAGTTCAGCTACGCCTGCCATCATGGGAAGCAGACCGTATCCCAGTCCCTGGATTCCGTTTCGATAGATATTAACGACTGCAAGCGGAATAAAGAAGATCCCCACACATCTCAGGTAAATGTCTACCGAATTCATGATCAATTCCACGTCATCCGATACAAACAGGTACGTCATATATTTTCCCACTGTCATCACAAGAACGGCCGCGATCACTGAATAAATGGTTCCGATTATCGTACACGCCTTAAATCCCTGACGGATACGCGGCACATCGCCCGCTCCCATATTCTGGGCTCCGTATGTAGCCATCGTGGTTCCCATAGCCACATATGCCTGTGTCACAATCTGCTCGATCTTTCCCGCGGCAGTATAGGCCGCCACAAGAGTAGATCCCAGTATATTCAGAGAGGACTGTACCATCATGGTTCCGATGGCAGTGATCGAGTACTGCAGCGCCATAGGGATACCGATTCCCACCTGTGTCTTCAAAAGGCTGCCGGACACATGCCAGTCTGTCCGGCTCATATGGAGCATCGGCACTTTCTTCACGATATATACCAGACACAGAAGGCCGGATACCCCCTGAGAGATCACAGTCGCAACGGCAGCTCCTGCTGCTCCCATATGGAATACAATGATAAGCACAAGGTCCAGCACAATATTAAGCAGCGCCGAAAGAATCAGGAAATAAAGCGGCACCTTGCTGTTGCCCAACGCTCTCAAAATACTTGCCAGCAGGTTATACAGCATCTGCGCAAGAATACCGCCGCTTATGATCATGATATACGCATATGCGTCCGCAAATATATCCGACGGGGTGTTCATCACCATCAGCCACGGCTTCATGAACAACATAAACGCCGCCGTAAGGACAGCCCCGATGATCAGCGAGAGGATCGAAGCTCCCGCGACGGTCCGGCGCATGGCCGACATGTCTCCGGCGCCGAATTTCTGGGCGGTAAGTACCGTAAATCCTGCAGTCATCCCGACCACAAATCCATAGATCAGAAACATGATCGTTCCTGTACTCCCCACTGCGGCGAGCGCTTTCGTCCCTACAAACTTTCCAACGATCACCGCGTCCGCCATATTATAAAACTGCTGAAAAACATTTCCGATAAAAATCGGCAGAGTAAAATTAAGTATAATCCTCATCGGGCTTCCCGATGTCATATCATGCTGAACCGCCTTCATAAAAACACCCTTTCCGTTACAAGTCATAACAGTTCAGCACTCATCTCCTGACATCAGATGACTGAACTGTCTCTCAAAATCCAAGGGCAGATTATATAACAGAAAGGGCATCTTGTAAATACTGTTTTACAAATTTTAACCAACAATTTTCATTTCCGGAAAACCATGTTTTCTTTACCTGAGAAACAGCAGTTTTTCCTCGTCAAATGCCAGATAATCCGGCATTCCTTTTTCCTCCAGTTCCTGCATGCGCTCTCTCTGCACGAACCAGCACACCGTCACTTTTGTTTTTATGTAATAATTCTTTTCAAAGGGCAGTTCTGCGCTGCTCTCCGGTTCGAACGGCAGCATATCGCATGGGCTGCCGTCGTCCTTGTCAGCTCCGTTCTTCCCGGTACGTTCAGGGTTCCAGACCGGGATAAAATCGTGCGCCCGGTAACCGATATACTCCGTGTACTCCGGTATCTCCCGCCGGGTAGTGAGTGTAACGCCCCAGTCTTCTGCTTCTGCCGTATGGGCGTCGATCCGGCGGGCTTTCGAAAAGTTCTTGCACCCGGTCAGACGCGCCGCTTCCCTGCTCACGGGATTACGGAAGATTTCTTTTGTCTCTCCTGCCACTTCGATCTTCCCCTGATCGATAACGAGCAGCTCCTCGCTGAATCGGTAAACCTCGTCCCTGTTATGAGATACCATGATCACCGTTCCCCTATAATCCTCAAGCATCTCTGCGAGCTCTCTCTGAAGCTGGTCTTTCAAATACATATCAAGAGCGGAGAAGGGCTCGTCCAGAAGGATCATCTCCGGCTCATAGGCCATGATACGGGCCAGCGCCGCTCTCTGCTGCTGTCCGCCGGAGAGCTGGCCGGGCAGTCTCTTTTCCAGCCCCTGAAGGCGGAACTTCTCCACCATCTCACGGACACGCGCTTCTTTCTCCTGTCTGCTGTCCTTTAATCCAGCAGCTATATTTTTCTCCACTGTCATTGTCGGAAACAGGGCGTAATTCTGGAACAGATATCCTACATTTCTCAGCTGCGGCTTCAGGTTGATCTTCTTTTCCTTGTCGAAAAATGTCCTGCCTTCCACCTCGATATGTCCTTCATCGGGCAGTTCGATTCCCGCGATGCTTTTCAGTGTCATGCTCTTCCCGCATCCGGAAGCGCCGAGAATGCCGATCCGGCGGGCATTACTGTGGAAATTGATATCAAGAAGGAAATTATCCAGTTTTCTTCTGATCTCTACT
>DWWI01000165.1 GCA_019119745.1 Candidatus Mediterraneibacter gallistercoris
ACATTTCTCGGATGCTGAAAATGATCCATTACTTTCTCTGTATACATAATATGATACCTCCTGATATTCCTGTCAGTTTTTATTTTTCTCCTGCTTTTTTACAAAATCCTCGTACAGCGGTGACATGCTCCGAAGCTGCGCGACAATTTCTTTTAAGTTGTCCACAACATAATCCAGATCTTCTTTCGTTGTCTCCTCATCCAGAGTCATGCGAAGTGATCCGTGTGCAATCTCATGGGGCAGTCCGATAGCGAGAAGCACATGGGACGGATCCAGTGACCCCGATGTGCAGGCAGACCCGCTGGATGCGCAGATTCCTTTCATATCAAGCATGATCAGAAGCGACTCGCCCTCAATGAACTGGAAGCTGAAGTTCACATTGTTCGGAAGCCGCTTTACACGGTCTCCGTTCAGTCTGCAGTATGGGATTTCTTTCTCGATCCGGCTGATCAGGTAATCCCTGAGCTCCGTCTCATAATCCATGCGTTCTTTCATGGACACTGCCGCAAGTTCTACTGCTTTGCCAAGGCCGACGATTCCCGGAACATTTTCCGTACCTGCACGGCGTTTTCTCTCCTGAGCGCCTCCATGGATAAATGAGCGGATCTTCACACCTTTCCTGATATAAAGGAACCCGATTCCTTTCGGACCGTTCAGCTTGTGGCCGCTGGCGCTGAGCATATCGATATTGCATTCATCCACATTGATCGGAACATGGGCAAAAGCCTGTACCGCGTCTGTGTGGAACAGGATACCGTGCTCATGCGCGATCCTGCCGATCTCCGCAATAGGTTCGATGGTACCGATCTCATTATTTGCAAACATAATGGAGATCAGGATCGTATCGGGACGGACGGCCGCTTCTACTGCTTTCGGATCGACCAGCCCGTTCTCATCCACATCAAGATACGTCACTTCATATCCTCTTTTTTCCAGATACTCACACGTGTGCAGAATTGCATGGTGCTCGATCTTACTTGTAATGATATGCTTTCCCTTTGACGCATAAGCCTCCGCCGTTGCTGTCAGCGCCCAGTTATCAGATTCTGTTCCTCCTGCTGTAAAATAGATCTCGTTTGCTTTTGCTCCGAGTACTCCGGCGATGATCTCACGCTGTTTTGTAATAACCTCTTTGTTAGCCGCGGCAAATCCGTATACGCTGGACGGATTTCCGAAGTGTTCTGTAAAATAAGGCAGCATCGCATTGACAACCTCCGGGGATGTCTTAGTCGTAGCCGCATTGTCCAGATAAATCAGTTTTTCCATATATTACCTCCATAGTATTTATCAGTCAGGCCATCTGACAGTACTTCTGTCCGATATGCCGGTTCCCGTATTTCTCAGTTTTTGCATACCCGCTGCGTCTTATCCGCACAGCATTTTTTTCTGCTCTCTTCCACGAGCTGATCCAGCATGATCTCGTCCACCGTCCGGTTGATGCTGTCATTGATCCGCTTCCAGACGTATTTTGTCACACAGCTGTCAGCAGCCTTACACTCGCCGTCCGGCTCCAGACCCGGACATTCCACCGGTTCCAGACTTCCTTCCAGAGTTCTCAGGATATCTCCCACTGAGATTTCTCTCATATCTTTTGCCAGAATATATCCGCCTCCGGCCCCTCTTACACTGCTGACAAGTCCCGCCTTCTTCAGCATGGCCATAAGCTGTTCCAGATAACGTTCCGAGATATCCTGCCGCGCAGATATACTTGTAATCGAGACCGGTGCTTCTCCGCTGTACTGTGCAAGATCTATCATTGCGCGAAGGCCGTACCTTCCTTTCGTAGACAGTTTCAAGTTCTCACCTTCCCTGCTCTGCATTTTCCGGATTTTAATTCCCGGTAATTTATACCCTATCTTTTTACTAGGATTTCCTTTTGTAGAATATCATTACCAGGCAGTTCTGTCAACCCGGGATTTCACATATGTTATAAAAAGTTGTTACGAATCTCATTTTCCATATGTGAAAAAGGGCTTTGTAACAGACAGATCAACGGGGTGGCGAATCATATGTCGTCTAAGCATAAGCTTTTTGAGGGCGCCATGATCCTCACGGCTGCCGGTTTTATAAGCCGTATCATGGGGTTCTTCTTTCGCATTTTCTTAAGTCATGCATTCGGAGAAGAAAACGTAGGACTGTACCAGCTCGTATTTCCTGTCTATTCCCTCTGCCTCGCACTGAGCACAGCCGGAATACAGACCGCTGTTTCCCGCATGACCGCCGAAAAAGCCGCACTGGGCAAAAAAAATGAGGCCAGAGCTATACTCGGAACAGCTCTGAGCCTGACACTTCTTATCTCCATTGCAGAAATTCTGTTTATACAGCAGAACGCCTCTTTTATCGCTGCATCTTTTCTTGGCGACGAGCGTTGTGCCGATCTGCTCATGATCGTGTCTTATGCACTCCCGTGCGCCGCCATACACAGCTGTATCTGCGGGTATTACTTCGGACTGCAGAATACCGGACTTCCGGCTCTCAGCCAGCTGATTGAGCAGTTTGTCCGCATTTTCTCCGTCCTGCTGCTCTTTGCCGTCACGCAAAACAGCGGAAGAACACCGTCCATTCATCTGGCAGCGGCAGGAATTACAGCAGGAGAATTTGTCTCTGCCCTTTTTGCCGCGCACTCTCTCACCCGGCTTGGCAGTCCTGTACGTACATTCTTTTCTAAAAGCCTGTTCCGTCACCTGCGCGAGCTGTTAAGTCTGTCCGTTCCTCTGACAGCCAACCGTACCATTGTCACACTGCTTCAGAGCGTAGAGGCAGCATCTATTCCTGTCTGTCTTAAACTCTACGGACTTGACGCCTCCGGCGCGCTCAGTCTGTATGGGGTTCTGACCGGCATGGCACTGCCATGTATCCAGTTCCCGTCTGCCGTCACAAATTCAGTGGGAATTGTCCTTATGCCTGCAGTCAGTGCGACCAGCACAGCGGGGAACCGCTCCGCCGTTATCCGCCTGCTCAAAAAAGCGGTAGGGAGCTGCTTTATCCTCGGACTGTCATGCTGCCTGTTCTTCCTTATCTTCGGCAGGCTTATCGGGACACTTCTGTTTCACAGTGAAACTGCCGGGAAATTTATTCTCACGCTGGCCTGGATCTGTCCGTTTCTGTATACAAACACTGCATTGTTCAGTGCGATAAACGGATATGGTAAAACAGGATTTACTTTTCTCATTAATACTTGCGGGCTCCTCATACGCATCAGCAGTGTTTTCTTCGCCATTCCGCATTTTGGCATACAAGGGTATCTCTGGGGACTGCTTATAAGTCAGCTTGCCGTATCAGTCCTGGCTTTTACAGTTCTGTTTAAGCATGCTTCTAAAGAGTAGAGAGAAAGGCTTTGACAACAATCGGATTTACATACAGTTCCATAATAATTCCGAGTGACATGGTAAGGACAACAAATACCGTCTTCTGTCTGTTCCAATGACTCTGGGGAACAGTATAGCAATACCACAGCATCACAATAAAAGCAGGGATATAAAACAAAAACTGGGGGAAAAGCGCAGCCACACATAAAAGGCAGCCTTTCATCCCCAGTTCGGCAGCTGCAGAAGAAATGAGCACGCCTCCGGAAGCCCCTGTCCAGATCAGAAATAGGATAACCGCTGCTTTTCGCGCTCTGGTGAACGAAAGAACAGCCAGTATAAGAAACGGGACGGCACGCAGCCGCAGCAGATACCAGAGATATTCCTGAACGTCAATTTTAGCGTCAACAAACTGGTTCAGAAAATAATCGCTGAATATTCCCGGTTCAGCCATATACTTTCCCGCTATAAAGTTCACATAAATAATCCCCAATAAAAAACCCGGCATAAAAAAAGCAAGGAACTGTTTCCTCGTATGAAATATCTTCATTCTTCCTCCTGTTTTCCGCTGAACAGTGCTTGTATACATCTTTGATATTTCATTATATGCCGGGGTTTTATGATTATTCTTGATACTTAACCGCGTATGCCATCAGGGAAGCGACCGTTTTTGCATCCTCGATTTCTCCTGCAAATATTTTTTCCTTTAACTCATCCAGCGAATACGCTTTCAGATCTATAAATTCATCCTCATCGAGATGCTGTTTTGAAGGAATCAGATCTTTTGCCACATATACTTCAATCCGCTCATTGCAGAATGCGACAGTCGTCCGCAGGGTAATCAGCCATTCCAGATTTTCACTTCTGTATCCCGTTTCTTCCTCCAGTTCACGGGAGGCGCATGTAATTCCCGGTTCATCTTCAGCGTCCAGCGCTCCGGCCGGAATCTCAAGCGTATAGCGGTCCAGTGCATTGCGGTACTGTCTTACCATAAGAATCTTTCCATCTTCCGTCACAGGTACAACAGCAGCAGCCCCCTTATGCTTTATGAAATCCCACACAACAGTATGATCTCCGTTGACTTCGATCGTGTCCTGATAAAAATCAATAATTTTTCCCTTGAATTTCAATTCTCTGTTCAGCCTTTTAATATGTTCGCCCATTGTCAACCTCCTGCATTTTTATTTTCTCATTTTATATTTGCGCCATCCGCCGCCATTGCAAAAAGAAAGCCCTCGTCTTTCGACAAGGGCCGGTCTTTCATCACCTGTTATGATTCTGGTTATTTCGCATAATCTGTTGCCCGTGATTCACGGATAACATTTACTTTAATCTGTCCCGGATATTCCAGTTCGAACTCAATCTGCTTAGCAATATCTCTGGCCAGAAGCACCATATCATCATCAGATACCTGCTCCGGAACTACCATAACACGAATCTCTCTACCTGCCTGAATGGCAAAAGATTTCTCCACACCTTTAAACTGGTTGGTAATATCTTCTAACTGTTTTAATCTGTTTGTATATGTTTCGATGGTCTCACGTCTCGCACCGGGTCTTGCCGCTGAAATCGTATCGGCAGCCTGTACGACACACGCAATCAAAGTCTGCGGTTCCACATCGCCATGATGGGCTTCCACTGCATTGATCACAGTCGCAGACTCTTTATATTTTCTGCACAGATCAGCACCGATCTGAATATGTGACCCTTCTACGTCATGGTCAATTGACTTTCCTATATCATGAAGAAGTCCGGCACGCTTTGCCATTCTCACATCAAGCCCGATCTCCCCTGCAAGCAGTCCTGCAAGCTGAGCGACCTCGATCGAATGTTTTAAAGCATTCTGCCCGTAACTTGTTCTAAACTTCATACGGCCAAGAAGACGGATCAGTTCCGGATGAATGCCTGTGACTCCCACTTCAAGAGCCGCTGCTTCTCCCTCTTCTCTGATCATTGTATCGACTTCTTTCTGCGCCTTTTCTACCATTTCCTCAATTCTCGCCGGATGGATACGCCCGTCTACGATCAGTCTTTCCAGGGCAATCCTTGCGACCTCTCGGCGAATCGGATCAAATCCCGATAATACAACTGCTTCCGGAGTATCATCGATAATCAGTTCTACACCGGTAAGTGTTTCAAGCGTACGGATATTTCTTCCCTCGCGCCCGATAATACGTCCTTTCATCTCATCACTCGGCAGCTGCACAACGGAAATCGTTGTCTCTGCAACATGGTCAGCCGCACATCTCTGGATAGCATTGACAACATATTCTTTCGCTTTCTTGTCTGCTTCCTCTTTTGCCTGAGCCTCCAGCTCTCTGACCATCTTGGCAGTGTCATGCTTAACATCTTCTTCAACAGTTTTCAACAGATATTCTTTTGCCTGTTCGGAGGTAAGTCCTGAGATTCGTTCCAGTTCCTGCACACGTTTCTGACTCAGTTCTTCTACTTTGGCTTCACGCTGACGCAGCTGTTCTTCTTTTGACGAAAGCTTGTTCTCACGATGTTCAAGAGCGTCCGAACGCTTCTCGACCGCTTCTTCCTTTGCAAGCACTCTCTTTTCATAGCGCTGCAGTTCCGCTCTTCTCTCTTTTGTTTCTTTTTCAAGATCATTCTTGGTCTTGATAGATTCTTCCTTCACTTCAAGAAGAGCTTCTTTTTTCGTTGTCTCAGCATTCTTCACTGCATCGTCGATAATTTCCCTTGCTCTTGCCTCTGCATTTCCGATCTTGCTTTCAGCATTCTTCTTCAAATTAGAGATCGTTGCAAAATGAGAAATAATCCCGACTATCAACGCGAGGGCCACGGCAATTACTATACATAAGCCTAAACTTAATTGCACAGGAGCACCTCCTTATTCAATTTTCATTGTACATATCACTTAAATACAACAGTTAAATTTTATACTGTTTTCACAACAATGTCAAGCATTGTCCTCATAATTTTGTATCACTTGACGGACAGTCTCATATCGGAATCCTTTTCTCGCCAAATACCCGTATATCCGCTGTTTTTCAGGCTCATCCGCAGTGCGCGGATCAAATCTTTTTTTACGGAGTATTGTGCGTACAGCCTCATCTTCTCCTTCATCTGCATAACAGGCCTCGAAGGCCTGCTCAATATGTTCAGATGATACGCCTTTCTGCATGAGCAATGCCCGGATTTCCTTTCTGCTCTTTGCTCCCTGTCTGCTCCTGACGAAATTTTCCGCGTAGCGGGCATCATCAAGATATCCGAAAGACTTTACATAGTCCACAGCCCTGTCGATCATGTCCTGCGTATAGCATCCCTGCTTCAGCTTTTCTCTCAGTGCTGCCTCCGTCCGGTCCATATCCTCCAGAAGGTGCAACGCCCGCAGCTTTGCCCTTTTCAGTATTACATCCGTCTCAATCTTTTCTACAATGCCGTCAGACAATTCTTCGCCTTTCCGGACACCATAACGGGAAAGTTCGCCCTTGTATAATACAAAGGCAAACTTCCCGTCTAAGTATATTTTAAACTTTGTCTTAGTATATGGTTCGATTTCCGTAACGATCATTCTTGCTTACCGCCTGTAAGCGAAAGGTCACTCTGCGTTCCCGTCTTTTTCATGTCGGACTTTTTTGTGTCAGCTTTCTTATCCGTGCTCTTCTTTACAGCTTCAGTCTCCGAAGATTCCGCGTCCCCGTCTTCTCCTGACAGATGATAATGCGCGCGCACTTTCCGATCCAGTTCTTCCATTACTTCAGGATGATTCTCCAGATAGGCTTTTGCGTTTTCTCTGCCCTGTCCGATCTTCTCGCCTTCATATGCGTACCACGCTCCGCTCTTTTTGACCAGATCGATCCCTGTCGCAAGATCAAGGATATCCCCGGCCCTGGAGATACCTTTTCCGAACATAATATCAAATTCAGCTTCCTTAAACGGCGGCGCGATTTTATTCTTCACAATCTTGATCCGGGTCCTGTTTCCTACCATCTCACCACTCTGCTTAAGCGTCTCTATTCTTCTGACATCCATTCGGACAGAAGCGTAAAACTTAAGCGCGCGGCCACCGGTCGTTGTCTCAGGATTTCCGAACATCACGCCCACCTTTTCACGCAGCTGATTGATAAAGATCACAATACAGTTTGATTTGCTGATCACCGGGGTCAGTTTACGCAGAGCCTGTGACATCAGACGGGCCTGCAGTCCCACATGACTGTCTCCCATATCCCCCTCAATCTCCTGTCTCGGCACCAGTGCGGCTACCGAGTCGATAACTATAATATCAATGGCTCCTGATCTCACCATTGTCTCCGCAATCTCAAGCGCCTGATCGCCGCTGTCCGGCTGAGATATGTAAAGCTCATCAATATCTACGCCTATATTCTTTGCATAAACCGGATCCAGCGCATGCTCTGCATCGATAAATCCGGCAATGCCGCCACGCTTCTGTACCTCTGCGATCATATGAAGCGCAACTGTCGTCTTACCACTGGATTCCGGTCCGTATATCTCAATGACACGGCCTTTCGGTACTCCCCCGAGTCCCAGTGCCAGATCAAGACTTAAGCACCCTGTCGGCACTGTCTCCACAGCCACATGCGCACTGGAGTCTCCTAGTCTCATCACTGTTCCTTTTCCAAAATCTTTCTCTAACTTTGCAATAGCCGCATCCAAAGCTTTTTTCTTCTCATCATTTACTGCCATAAATCAAATTCTCCTTCTCCTCTATCGAACAGTTGTTCGCATCTGTTATTATACTATTACACTAATTGTAAATTGTCAACAACATTTTAGCTTTCTTATTATACAATTTTACATGTACAATAAAACGGACTTATCTTACTGTAATTTGAACCTTTAAAGCTATAATTCGGACTTATAGTTGGAAACGGGGGACCATCTGTCATACACAGCACCTCTTTTCACCTGGTTCTTCTATACTCAGGTTTATACTTGTTCTATCATACAGTTACATTCATTGTCGGATATATGTTCCGATATGGAACCAGCCGAAAATGAGACGCCTTAAAGCGGTGAAGATACAGCAGCAAGACAGCCGCCGATATCAGTAAAGTGAGGATAGCATACAGAGGAGAAAAATGCAATATATATTTGGAAATTCGTGTTTGCCGGAAAGTCATTTTCTCAGTAAATTGTCCGAAAATCACCCGGATACAGTGGATTGACCCACGTATCTGGGAAGGGTTGGATTTGTTGATAAAGTTCCGGCTACTTCCGGTTTGTATGCATGTTTGTTGAAGAATGGCGCTGCGGCTGAAAAAAGTGTACTGACCGGATGAGACAGCAAAAAAGAAGATACTGTTGCAGTATCTTCTTTTTCTGCGTCTACAATTCGATCAATATGACTTTACTATTACAGCGGTGTTTGTTCAATAAACACGAACTTACCGCTCCTCGCGGAAGTAGTTGAGGCCGCAGCTCTTCGGCTGGGCGTGTTCTTTGCTCTGCCGCATGCTCGTCACAACAAGTACAATGATCGTTGCCACATATGGCACCATATCATAAATCTGGGCCGGAAGTCCGGGGATGTTGACATACATACGCATAATCGTCAGGCCTCCGAAAATGAGGGCCACGATCATGCCGCGCGCCGGGCTCCACGTTGCAAAAATAACCAGGGCAACTGCCAGCCAGCCATAGCCGCTGACACAGTCATGCACCCATACGCCGGATGTTGTTACCATACTCATATACATACCGCCGATTCCGCAGATTCCTCCTCCGACCACAGTTGCAAGATATTTGTAAAGCGTAATATTGATACCGGCAGCATCGGCTGTTGCCGGATCCTCTCCCACTGCTCTCAGATTCAGTCCCACGCGGGATTTACTGAAAAACCATGCCATAATAATTGCCACGATTATAGCAAAGTAAACAAGCCAGTTATAGCCAAACAGAAGCGGTCCGAGCACCGGTATATCCGAGAGCACCGGTATATTTAATCCGGAAAACGCTTTTTTGGTCACATCCGTAACCGCCACATAACCGCCGGCCTGCTGTCCGATATACTCACCGAAGAAATTGCCGAACCCGGTACCGAAGATAGTCAGTGTAAGTCCTGTTACATTCTGATTTGCACGCAATGTGATCGTAAGGAAACTGTAGATCAGCGCTCCCCCTGCACCCGCAATAAAAGAAGTCACAAGAGCGATCGCTGCCGATAGAACTCCGCTCGGGTTTCCCCCGCCGGCAATTACCGCCTGCTCGTAATAATAAGAACCGGCAAGCCCTGTAATGGCACCCATGAACATCATACCTTCTACACCGAGGTTCAGGTTGCCCGACTTCTCTGTCAGTATTTCTCCCAGCGCTCCGAGCAGAAGGGGTGTCCCGGCCAGAACTGCGGCAATAAACAATCCATTCAATGTATTAAGCATGATGTTCCTCCTTTCCTCTTCTGATGAGCCTGTATGTGATAAAGAATTCACATCCAAGCATGAAGAACAGTATAATGCCGATCAGAAGATCCGAAGCAGATGCAGGGATCTTAAACTGAGTCTGTATCGCATTGGATCCTCGTTCCAGCATGGCGATAAACACAGACACGACCAGCATTCCGAAAGGATTCATCTTTGCCAGCCATGCCACCGTGATCGCGGTAAAACCGACTCCGCCGGCAGTGCTTTCTGTGATGGTATAATCAGCTCCTGCGAACTGAAGCATGCCCACAAGGCCACAGAGCGCGCCGGAGATAAACATTGTCCGTCTGAAAACGCGCCCCACATTAATGCCTGCATATCTGGCTGTATTATTACTCTCGCCAACAACAGCGATCTCATATCCCTGTTTGGTCTTATTAAAGTAGATATAGGCCAGTACCACAAGAATCAGGGCAAGTATCCATCCCCAGTGCACGCCGAGCACTTTCGTCAGACGTGCTCCCGGCACAAGCATGTCAATCTTCGGATAGCTGCTTCCTTTTGCTTTCCACGGACCGTTCATCAGGTATTTAATGAAGGCCAGCGCAATATAGTTCAGCATCAGAGTAAACAAAGTCTCATTTGTTCCCCATTTTGCTTTACAGACCGCCGGAATCAATCCATAAATCCCGCCTGCCACAATAGCGGCAAGCATCATGAGCAGCACCAGCGGAAGCTTCGGGAAGATATGAGCTGTAAAGAGCCCGAAAGCGCCGGCTGCTACCGCCCCGACGAGGATCTGTCCCTCGCCGCCGATATTCCAGAATTTCATCTTAAACGCAAATGAGATGCCGATTGCCGTGATCAGCAGGGGCACTGCTATTTTAATCGTCTCATGGATAACAGTGCTCGATCCCCACGCCCCTTTTACCATGGAAATATAGACAGAGAACGGATTATGCCCCAGCATGAGGATCACGATTCCTCCGGTCACAAGTGAGAGGATAAAAGCTATTGCACGAATTCCCCACGCTTTTTTCTGCGGCATAGTATCTCTTTTTACCATTCTTATCAGAGGCTCTTTTGCCTGTGTATTATGTGAACTCATGCTGTCACCTCCCCTTTCTCGTCTTCCTTTTTATCTTTTGTAAACGGGTTGTCTGTATGGATCATCATAAGACCGATATCTTCTTTGGAGACTTCACGGGGATCCACTATCCCGCTCACCTTTCCGCCGCACATAACCATAATCCGGTCAGACAGCTGCATCAGCACGTCAAGATCCTCTCCGATAAAGATAACCGCGACGCCCTTTTTCTTCTGTTCATTAAGCAGATCATAAATCCGGTATGAAGAGTTGATATCAAGTCCCCGGACCGGATAGGCCACAATCAGCACGGAAGGCTGACAGGCAATCTCCCGTCCCAGAAGCACCTTTTGGACATTTCCTCCGGAAAGCCTGCCTACAGGAGTATCTACACCCGGAGTCACAATCTCAAGTTCGTCGATCAGCTTCTCCGCAAGTTCTTTCGGTGTCTTCCTGTCTACAAAAATTCCTTTCTTCGATTTATAACTTCTGAGCATCACATTATCCGTCATATCCATGCCTGCAACAAGCCCCATGCCCAGCCGGTCCTCCGGTACGAAAGCCATAGAGATTCCTTTTTTCACGATCTCGTCCGGTTTCAGTCCCAGTATACGTTCCTGTACAGGGATTCCGTTGTGCTCTCCCAGATACAGAACAGATCCTCCGATAGACGGATACAATCCCGCAATGGTCTCGCACAATTCTTTCTGTCCGCTGCCGGCAATTCCGGCAACACCGAGAATCTCACCGCCATATGCATCAAAGGACACATTATCCAGGGCTTTGACTCCATCACCGTTCAGGCAGGTCAGGTCGATCACCTGCAGACGTTTTTCCCCGCGCTTTACTTCCGGTCTCTCAATCTCCAGACTGATAGGCCGTCCTACCATCATTTCGGTAAGCTGAGCCTGATCCGTCTCCGCCGTATTGACCACTCCTATGTATTCTCCCTTTCGGAGAATCGCCACCCGGTCCGAGATCGCAAGCACTTCGTTAAGTTTATGCGTAATGATTATAATGGATTTCCCGTCTTTTTTCATGTTACGGAGCACTGCAAACAGCTTGTCCGTCTCCTGGGGAGTCAGCACGGCTGTCGGCTCATCCAGGATCAGAATGTCTGCGCCTTTGTACAGAACTTTCAGGATCTCCACAGTCTGCTTTTCCGAAACAGACATATTATATACTTTCTTTGTCGGATCCATTTCAAATCCATACCGTTTCGCAAGTTCCGACACTTTCCTGTTAATCTCTTTCCTGTTCACAACAGTCTTTCCGTCAAGTCCCAGCACGATATTTTCCGCCGCCGTCAGCACATCTACAAGCTTGAAATGCTGATGGATCATGCCGATTCCAAGGGCGAAAGAATCTTTCGGGGAACGGATCGTAACCTCTCTGCCTTTTACAAAGATTTCTCCGTGATCCGGGAAATAAATACCGGACAACATGTTCATAAGAGTTGTCTTTCCGCTGCCGTTTTCTCCCAAGAGTGCAAGAATCTCACCGGTCTTCAATTCGAGATTGACATCTTTGTTTGCAACGACCTTTCCGAACGTCTTTGTTACATGATGCATCTTTACTGCATACTCTGCTGTCCCTCCCAAAATCTCACCTTCCTTCTCTTTCTTTTTCTTCTATGTAGCTGTCATACAAACAAAGCCGTCCGAAGACGGCTCTGTATTTGTAACTTATATAAAGTTGCTGATATTATTCGACAACATTACAGCCATCGATGATATACAGCCAGGACGGTGCTGAAGATTCTTCCTGCTCATGATAGTATTCGCCTTCCGGAACTTCATACTTCTCACCTTCCGGGCTCACACCGGAAAGCGGTCCGTCAAATACATGGATCTCACCGGAGATCAGTTTCTCCTGTGCCTCATCAATAGCTTCCTGCGTTCCCTCTGCTGCAATATCTGTATTCAGTGGAGACAGATAAACAGCGCCATCCTCAAGTCCTTTGCACCAGTCAACCGGGATCTCTTTTCCATCGATCATATCCTGAACAGCCTCTGTTACATAGATTCCCCAGTCAATACGCGGAGAAATCAGAGAAGCATTCGGAGCAGCCTCGATCATATCATTGTTGTAGCCTACCTGCCATACTCCGTTGTCCTCTGCTGTTGTTGCAGGTGCCGTAGAATCGGAGTGCTGTGAGATTACGTCGCATCCGCGGTCGATCAGCGCCTGCGCCACCTGGGACTCGACAGTCGGATCATTCCAGGAATTGGTGTACATAATGTCCATTGTCACGTCCGGGTTTACACTCTTTGCGCCCAGATAAAATGCTGTATACCCGCTGATAACCTCCGCAAACGGGAATGCGGCTACATAGCCGAGCTTGTTTGACTCTGTCTTCATACCTGCAGCGATACCTGCCAGATAGCGTCCTTCATAGATAGACGCGAAATAGTTGTGGAAGTTGTCCAGTCCTGAATCGGCAGCCTGGTATCCTGTCGCATGGCAGAACTGAATATCAGGATACTCTGCAGCAACCTCTTTTACATAATCCTCAAATCCGAAACTTGTCGCGAAGATAATATTACATCCTGCGTCCACAAGTTCTCTCAGAGCCGTATCACACTCGGCGCCCTCCGGTACATTGTATTTGTTCACAATCTGATCGTCGCTTAATCCAAGAGTTTTCTGCATCTCCTGAGTTCCCAGATCCTGATTGTATGTGTATCCCATATCACTCGGATCTGACACATGTACAAATCCTACTTTAATCTCATCTTTTGGGATTCCCTCTGATGTTGAAGAGGAAGACCCTCCTCCTTCATTTCCGCCGGTTTCTGCTGCCGGAGCTCCGCACCCTGCGATCAGAGTGACTGCCATAGCCGCACACAATAATACGCTGATGATCTTCTTTTTCATATTTTTCCTCCTTTTCTGCTGTCGTCCCGGTCGGCTTTTCCCCGGAACATCCATGATTTAGTAATAAAAACGCCATCCTCATCCCAGAAAACTTCTTAGTATTCGGATAGCTTTACAAATATTCTACTCTCTGCACTTCTGCGTGTCAATAAATTCAAAAAACAATTTAGCTTCCTCATTAATAACTGATTCCGCTTTTTAAATATTTTCCTCCCATTCTTTTTCGCGGAATCCTACAAGGACCTTATCACCGTCGACAAGAATCGGCCGCTTTACGAGCATACCGTCGGTAGAGAGCAGACGGATCTGTTCCTCCTCACTCATTTCCGGAAGTTTATCTTTCAATTTCATTTCTTTATACGAATTTCCGCTTGTATTGAAGAATCTCTTCAGGGGAAGACCGCTTTTTCTCCACCACTGTTCAACCTCCTCCGCTGTCGGATTTTCCGTTTTAATATCTCTTAACTCATACTCTTTTCCGTTTTCTTCGAGCCATTTTCTTGCTTTCATACACGTGCTGCATTTCGGATAGCATACAAATAACATTTTTCTCTCCTTTCTTTTTTCCAGCTTCAAGATTTCGTCCTGCATATGCATGCGGACGACAGCTATACTTAATAATATCAGTTCCTTGCACGAAAATAAATACGCATATTGCGAATTTTATCTTTTATGGTAGAATATAGTCGTTGACAATTGTTTATTCATTCACAATCTCATGATTATATTTTTACAAGGAGGAATTTTTCATGCACTGTTTCAGAAAAGTAACAGAAGATTTGTACTGGGTGGGGGCAAACGACCGACGTATCGAGCTGTTCGAGAATATCTTTCCGCTCTCCGATGGAGTTTCATACAATTCCTATCTTCTTCTTGATGAGAAGACTGTTCTTTTTGATTCTGCTGATTACGCTGTCGGACGGCAGTTTCTTGAAAATGTACAGGCAGTTCTGGGGGACAGACCGCTCGACTATCTTATCGTAAACCATATGGAACCGGATCACTGCGCTATGATCGACGAGCTTGTACTCCGCTACCCGGATATGCAGATCATCGGCAATGCAAAGACCTTTCCAATGATCGACCAGTTCTTCAACTTCGATCTGGAAGGAAAAAAAGTCATCGTCAAAGAGGGAGAGACATTCTCTACCGGTAAACATACGCTTCACTTTGTAATGGCTCCGATGGTACACTGGCCGGAAGTTATGATGACTTACGACGAGACAGACAAAATCCTGTTCTGTGCCGATGCGTTCGGAACATTTAAAGCTTTAAACGGCAACATCTTTAATGATGAAGTGGATTTCGACAGAGACTGGCTTGATGAAGCCCGCCGTTACTATACAAACATCGTTGGAAAATACGGTATGCAGGTGCAGACTGTACTGAAAAAAGCTTCCGGTCTTGATATCCGGATGCTCTGCCCGCTTCACGGACCGGTCTGGAGAACAAATCTGGATTACATCATTGGCAAATATGACAAATGGAGCAGATACGAGCCGGAAGAAAAAGGCGTCATGATCGCGTACGCATCCATGTACGGAAACACAGAAAATATGGCTGAAATCCTCGCTTCTGTCCTTGCGGAAGAAGGGGTAAAGAATATCTGCATGCACAACATCTCCAAGACACATGTATCCGAACTGATCGCGGACAGTTTCAAATACAGCCACATCGTGCTTGCAGCGCCTACATACAACAACGGCATTTATCCGCTGATGGACAATTATCTTGAAGATATGAAAGCCCTTGCTCTTAAAAACCGTACAATAGCCGTCCTCGGAAACGGAAGCTGGGCGCCGCAGAGTACAAAACTGATCAGCACAAAGATCAGTGAGATGAAAGATATGTCGCTGATGGTAGCTAATGTCACGATCAAATCTTCCGTTAAAGACGCTCAGATGGAAGAATTGGAATCTCTCGGGAGACAAATTGCAAAAGAAGTGTTATAATAACAGGTGCCTGATTTTTGTGAATACAAAGGAGGAGTTCTTATGAAATTAGTAATCACCATGAGCCGCCGTTTCGGAACCGGTGCAAGTATCATCGCAAAAGAACTTTCCGAACAGCTTCATATCCCTGTATATGACAAGGCGTACATTGAGCAGAAACTGAATGACCATATGTACGAAAACGAAGCGGAGGCTATACGCAGACTGGCGGAAAAGCCGTGCATCATCCTCGGGCGCTGCGCTTCTGATATCCTGAAAGACAGAATGAATGTCCTGAACATCTTCGTATGTGCAGACAAAGAAGACCGTATCCACAGGATCATGGACAAGGAAAACTTAAGCTATGACGAGGCAAAGGAAAAAGTGGAGACAACTGATGAAGAAAGAGCTGCCTATTATTATGAACA
>DWWI01000166.1 GCA_019119745.1 Candidatus Mediterraneibacter gallistercoris
AAGATCAGCCTCCCGGGATTCCGTAAGGGCAAAGTGCCGCGTCAGATGATCGAGAAGATGTACGGACCGGAAGTGTTCTATGATGAAGCTGCAAATCATATGATATCAGAGGCATACGGAAAAGCTTATGACGAGTGTGAACTTGAGATCACATCACAGCCGAAAGTTGAGATCACACAGCTTGAGAAAGGAAAGCCGTTCATCTTTACTGCAGAAGTAGCAGTGAGACCGGAGGTGACACTCGGTGAATATAAAGGACTTAAAGTGGATAAAGTTTCTACAAGAGTGACACAGAAAGAAGTTGACGAGGAGATCGATAAAGAGCGTGAGCGCAACGCGAGAACGATCGATGTGACAGACAGAGCTGTTCAGGATAAAGATCAGGTAACACTTGACTTCGAAGGATTTATCGACGGTGAAGCTTTTGAAGGCGGAAAGGGAGAGAACTATCCGCTGACAATCGGATCCGGTTCTTTCATTCCGGGATTCGAGAATCAGCTTATCGGCGCCGAGATCGGAAAAGAAGTGGAAGTAAATGTTACATTCCCGGAGGATTATCAGGCGAAAGAGCTTGCCGGTAAAGATGCGGTGTTTAAATGCACAGTTCACGAGATCAAGACAAAAGAGCTTCCGGAGCTGGACGACGAGTTCGTATCTGATGTTTCCGATTCAAGCGAGACTGTAGAAGACTATAAAGCTGAAGTAAAGGCTAAGATCAAAGAGCGCAAGGAGAACGAGAGAAAACAGAAGAGAGAAGACCAGTCGGTTGAGCAGGCTGTTGCCAACGCGGAGATTGATATTCCGGAGCCGATGATCGATCTTCAGGCAAGACAGATGGCTGATGATTTCGCACGCCGTATTATGCAGCAGGGTATGAGCCTGGAGCAGTACTTCCAGTTTACAGGACTGAATGAAGAGAAGATGATGGAAGAGTTCAGACCGCAGGCTGAGAAACGCATCCGTACAAGACTTGTACTGGAGGCAGTTGTGGCTGCAGAGAATATTGAAGTGTCAGATGAACGTCTGGATGAGGAACTTCAGAAGATGGCAGATGCTTATCAGATGGAAGTTGACAAGCTCAAAGAATTTATGGGCGACAATGAGAAGAAACAGATGAAAGAGGACATAGCAGTCCAGGAAGCAGTGACACTCATTGCAGACGCGGCAGTAGAGGGTTAAGCAGGTTGATCGGAAAGGTGTGCCGCATGGTGCACCTTTCAGCACTTTTATAAAGAAAGAAGGCATAATTTATGAGTTTGGTACCTTATGTCATTGAACAGACAAGCCGTGGAGAGCGGTCTTATGATATTTATTCAAGACTTTTAAAGGAGAGGATTATCTTTCTCGGCGAGGAAGTGAATGATGTGTCGGCAAGTGTGATAGTGGCACAGCTCCTTTTCCTTGAGGCGGATGATCCGGATAAGGATATCCAGCTTTACATTAACAGTCCGGGCGGATCTGTTACTGCCGGACTGGCAATCTATGATACGATGCAGTATATCAAGTGTGATGTGTCTACCGTGTGCATCGGTATGGCTGCAAGCATGGGCGCATTCCTGCTTTCCGGTGGAAAGAAAGGCAAGAGATTTGCCCTGCCGAATGCGGAGATCATGATTCATCAGCCTTCCGGCGGAGCACAGGGACAGGCGACTGAGATCCAGATCGCAGCGGAGCATATTCTCCGCACAAAACAGAAATTAAACGAGATTCTGGCCGCAAATACAGGGCAGTCTCTCGAGACGATCAAAGCCGATACAGAGCGTGACAACTTTATGTCTGCAGAAGAGGCAAAGGCATACGGTCTGATCGATGAAGTGATCGTCAACCACTAAGACAGCGGTATGAGGTGAAAAAATATGGCAGGAAAAATGATGGATGATATCGTGAGATGCTCATTCTGTAATAAAACTCAGGCGCAGGTGAGAAAACTGATCGCCGGACCGAACGGCACATATATCTGTGACGAGTGTATCGGTATTTGTTCTGAAATCATTGAAGAAGAACTGGATTATAATGACGACAGGGCATTTGATGATATCAATCTTCTGACACCGGAGGAGATGAAAGCCTTTCTTGACGATTATGTAATCGGACAGGATGAGGCGAAAAAAGTTCTTTCAGTGGCAGTGTACAATCATTATAAAAGGATCATGGCGGAGCAGGATCTCGGTGTGGAACTCCAGAAAAGTAATATTCTTATGCTCGGGCCTACCGGCTGTGGAAAGACGCTGCTTGCCCAGACACTTGCCAAGATCCTGAACGTTCCGTTTGCCATCGCGGATGCCACCGCGCTTACAGAGGCAGGATATGTAGGAGAAGACGTTGAAAATATTCTCCTGAAAGTGATCCAGGCGGCAGACGGCGATATCGAGAGAGCGGAGCACGGGATCATCTATATTGACGAGATCGACAAGATCACAAGAAAATCGGAAAATCCGTCTATTACAAGAGATGTTTCCGGGGAAGGCGTACAGCAGGCACTTCTCAAGATCATAGAGGGGACAGTTGCGTCGGTACCGCCTCAGGGAGGAAGGAAGCATCCGCATCAGGAACTGATCCAGATTGATACGACAAATATCCTGTTTATCTGCGGCGGAGCGTTTGAGGGAATCGATAAGATCATCGAGACACGCCTTGACAGAAAGTCAATCGGATTTAATGCCGAGATCGCGGAAAAGCATGAATATGATATGGACGTCCTGCTTCATGAAGTACTCCCGCAGGACCTCGTGAAGTACGGACTCATTCCGGAGCTGGTAGGAAGACTTCCGGTTACGGTTTCGCTTGATCTTCTGGATAAGGAAGCTCTGATCAGAATTCTGACAGAGCCTAAGAGCGCGATCGTGAAGCAGTATCAGAAACTTCTGGAGCTTGACGGAGTGAAGCTGGAGTTTGACCGGGATGCACTTACGGCTATTGCGGAGACAACGCTGAAGCGGAAGACAGGAGCGCGAGGACTGCGTGCTATCATGGAAAAAATCATGATGGATACGATGTTCCGCGTACCGTCTGATGAGACGATCAAAGAGTGCCGCATCACGAAGGATGCAGTGCTCGGAACAGGTGAACCGTTATATCTGCGCGACGGGGAAGAGAGAAGATCATTCCTGACATCTGAAAGTGCGTAACAGCGGTGATTAGAGACAAAGACTGTATATAGCTTATATGCAGCAAAGATACGATACGGTATAGAGACAGCCGTGGGGCGGGTGCAGTGGTAATTCCCATGTGTACCCGCCTTTTGTGCAATAAGCCCGGCAGGCGGATGACGGGTCCGCGATACCGGAAATCATTGACTACAGGAGGAGATGAAATGGACAACGAGATAAAGAGTCTGCCCATGGTGGCTCTCAGAGGATTGACGATCATGCCGGAGATGGTCGTGCATTTTGATGTGAGCAGAGAGCGTTCCATCGCTGCGGTCCAGGAGGCAATGGTAGAAGAACAGAAGATATTTCTGACGGCCCAGAAATCAATAGATACGGAGGATCCGGGAGCAGACGATGTATATGAGATCGGTACGGTAGGAACGATCAAACAGATCATCAAGCTGCCGAAACATATCGTAAGGGTCCTGGTATCAGGTGAAGTGAGGGGACGGCTTAAGGAGATTGAATATAAAGACCCGTATCTTCGTGCCCAGGTAGAGATCATCGATGATGCAGATCTGACCATACCGGATGATCTTAATGGTGAAGCGATGGAGCGGGGACTCAAAGATATGCTGGTGGAATATGCCGCGAAGAACGGGAAGATGTCTAAGGAATCCGTAGCCCAGCTTTTGGATATCAAGGGACTCAGGAAGCTGGTGGACGAGATAGCGGCCAATATACCTCTTTACTACACGGATCAGCAGGAAATACTGAATGAGACAGACTTCTGGAAACGCTATGAAAAACTTTGCTTTAAACTGGTCAATGAAGTACAGATCATGAATATCAAAGAGGAGATCCAGAAGAAAGTAAAGGAACGGGTAGACAAGCATCAGAGGGAATATATCTTAAGAGAACAGCTGAAACTTATCAGAGAAGAACTGGGAGAGGATTCCACGATATCAGACGCGGAGGAGTTTGAAAATTCTCTGAAAAAGCTAAAGGCGCCGAAAGAAGTAAAAGAAAAACTTCAGAAAGAGATCAACCGCTTTAAGAGTTCCCTGAACTCTCCGGCAGAGAACGGGGTGATCCGTACCTATATCGAGACGCTGCTCGAGATGCCGTGGGATAAGGCGGCAAAAGATAATAATGATATTGAGTACGCAAAAAAAGTCCTTGATGAAGACCATTACGGTCTTGAACAGGTCAAGGAGCGTATTCTGGAATTTCTCGCGGTGCGTACCCTCACAAAGAAAGGTGACAGTCCGATCCTCTGCCTTGCGGGACCGCCGGGAACCGGAAAGACTTCTATTGCGAAGTCTCTGGCCCGTGCAATGAAGAAGCCTTACGTGCGTATTTCTCTGGG
>DWWI01000167.1 GCA_019119745.1 Candidatus Mediterraneibacter gallistercoris
AGTGTACATAGCGCCGCCGAAAGAGGGATCACCGCAGTTGATCATCTTATCGATATTTTCTATCTCAGTTTTTCTGGGATGGAGAGTATAAATAATTTCTTCATAATGGTCTGTAAAGATTCTTTGTAAAATATTCATAAGCTCATTATGAAGAAAAACAGAACAAAAGAAAACCCCTGATCCCCTCATGATTGAGGGGAAGGGGAGTTGAATAGGCGCAGCCTATTTTTTATCAAAATACAGAAGGTAATCAAAAAGGTAATCAAACGTGCGTTTGGGATAATAATCAGATTTATAAGTGACTGGAGTGAGAAATCTGAAATTATGGTGATAGGAATTATAGAAGATGACCGCCTTTTAAATCAGGCGCTGATCAAAATGCTGACAGATAAGGGATATGATACAACCTGCGCGCATTCCCGAGAGGAAGCACTGGGACTGTCTGCTAACCGCATCGATCTGTTCCTGATCGACATCGGACTTCCGGATGGAGATGGATTGGAATTATATCGGGAACTAAAAGCTGAAAAAGATGTACCGGCGATTTTTCTGACCGCCAGAGATGAGGAACAAGATATGCTGGCAGCTTTTGACACCGGGGCGGATGATTATGTGGTAAAGCCCTTTTCTATGAAGGTGCTTTTGAAACGGATCGAAGTGGTACTTAAGAGAAATAAAGAGGGCGATGTCCTTACCTGCGGAGACATCACTCTATATCCAGAGAAAAAGCAGGTATTTTCTGACGATGAAGAAATTTCCCTGACAGCGAAGGAATATCAGCTGCTGGAACTTTTTATGGCTAATCAGGATCAGGTGTTGACAAAGGAGAACATTCTGGATCGGATCTGGGGCATTGACGGAGAGTTCGTGGAGGAAAATACATTAAGCGTTACAATCAGCCGGCTGAAGAAAAAGCTGGGCCGAGAGCAGTTACATATCAGAAATGTTTTCGGTTTGGGCTACCGAATGGGGGAATAAAACGATGGATATTGCAGTATGGATCACTTTCGTGATCGGAATTGCAGCAGGCGGAAGTATTATATATATCCGTCAGAGAAAACTTCGCATGGAAGAGCTGGAGAAAGCCGCGGCGATGACGGAAGATATTCTGGCAGGCCGCAAGCTCCGTACCACTGCTCCGGGCGATGAGCTATTGCTTGCGCGGATAGAAAATCAGCTTGTGCGTATACAGGAGATGCTGGATGGCAGAAGAAAAGAGGCGGAAAAGAGCAGGGATGAAATCCAGAAACTGATCTCGGAAATCGCACACCAGATGCGGACGCCTCTGACTAATATTGAAAATTACACCGGTTTTCTAAAGGATATGGCAGAAATAGCTGAGCCGAAGTCAAAAGAAAGAGAATCAGAAAGTAATGCTGAGATCAGTTTGCAGTATGTATCGGCTCTGGAAGAAAGTGAGAGGAAACTGCATTTTCTGGTAGACAGCTTCGTAAAGATGGCTCGTCTGGAACAACATATCATCCAGATCCGTAAAAATGAGAGGGATCTGCTGAAGACGATCCAGAACACATTTGGGCAAATCCAGAACAGAGCGGAGAAAAAACAAATCCGGTTCCATATTACCATGCCGGAACAGGCCGTCTGTATTCACGATTCCAACTGGCTGGGGGAGGCGGTTTTCAATGTCCTTGACAACGCAATGAAATACAGTGAATCAGGCGGCACGGTAGAAGTTTCTCTGAAGCAGAATGAAATGTATCTGAAACTTCAGGTGCGGGATTACGGGATCGGTATAGATGCGGGGGAAGAAAACCAGATCTTCCGCAGATTTTACAGAGGCAGGCGTGTGACAGGGCAGGAAGGGTTCGGGATCGGGCTTTACCTTGCAAGAGAGATCATAAATCTCCACGGCGGTTTTACGATTTCAAAGAGAATGAATCCCGGACTTCTGATCGAAATGAATCTTCCTGTATGAGGCTGCTTTGTGAAGGCTGTCAGGAATTTGTAAGATTTACTGTTTATACTAAAGAAAAACAGCTATAGGAGATTTAGATATGGATATGATAAATGCAGTAAATCTGAAGAAATATTATGTCACTGATACCTATGAAGTCCATGCTTTGGACGGTGTGTCACTGACAGCAGAGGAAGGTGAATTCCTTGCAGTAGTCGGAACCTCGGGCAGTGGAAAGACCACTCTCCTGAATATGCTGGGCGGGCTGGATGTACCCGATTTCGGCGGAGTCTGGATCCGCGGGATCAGCCTGAAAGATCTGGACCGGGAGGAACGTACAGTATTCCGGAGACGGAATATCGGGTTTGTATTTCAGCAGTATAATCTGATCCCGTCTCTCAGTGTCTATGAAAATATTGTTCTTCCTCTCAGGTTGGACGGACAGTGCATAGATGAACGATTTTTTGAAGAGATCACGGATCTTCTCGGCCTGACGGATAAGTTAGACCGGCTCCCCGGCACTCTTTCCGGCGGTCAGCAGCAGAGAACTGCGATCGCAAGAGCGATGCTGACGAAACCGGCAGTCCTGTTGGCAGATGAACCCACAGGAAATCTGGACTCCGTTATCGGAATGGAAGTAACAGGACTTCTGAGATCCTGCGCCTCTCGATTCCACCAGACAGTAATCGTTGTCACGCATCAGGAGGAAGTAGCCCAGATGGCGGACCGGATCATCCGGATGTCGGACGGACGGATCTGTGACACTGACGCGGGGTTCAACCGGGAGGTGCAGGCATGAAGAGAAGAAACTACACTCCTAATGACAACCAGAATGTGATCCGTATGCTTGCTGTTTCATTTGCCGGATCGGCGAAAGGAAGAAATCGGATCCTTTTTCTGACGGTGGTTTTGAGCATTATCACCCTGACAATGGTGTTCGGTATTTCCCGGGGAAAGATCCGTTCGGAAGAGTTGAGTATAATACGGGAGAATGGAACGGCTGCGTCCGGAGTTGTGGAAAACGGCACTGCGTCCCAATATGCAGCACTTAAATCCCAGAATTATATAAAACAGACGGGCAGATGTTTTACCGTGGGAGTGGCGGAGGCCGCAGAAAAGGATTCCGGTGCAGAGGGGGAAAAGGCCACGGCCTGTACGATCAGATGGGCAGATCCGGATGCATGGAATGGCCTGCTTCGTCCAGCCTATACAGAGATTCAGGGAAGTTATCCCGAAAAAGAGTCTGAGATCATGCTTTCCGAAAAGGCGCTGAAGGTCCTGGGAATTACCAATCCTCAGGAGGGCATGGAGATTCCGCTCCATGTTTCCATCGGGAATTTTCAGAGTTCGAAAGAAACATTTTTTTTGAGCGGCTGGTTTACTGATTACAGTAATGAGGCTGCTCCGGGTTATATTTCAGAGGAAAAGCTGGATGCCTGGGGCATTCATCCTGATGATGAGGCAGATCTGGTCTTTCGTCAGTCGGACCGGCTTGGCTGGCAGGAAACAGAAGAACGGCTGTATGAAGACCTGTCTATGAAGGATCAGAGTCAGAAGATAACGGTAACCGATACGGCGGGATATCAGGCAGTGGCAGGTATAACGGGCGGTTATGGCATGGCATTTCTCGGAGCTGTTGTTACATTATGCGGCGTCTTCTTCCTGTGCCATAATGTGCTGCAGATCTCAATGGCAGGAGATATCCGGAAACTTGGACTCTTAAACACGATTGGCGCGACACAAAGACAGCTTTCTAAAATCTACTACAGCCAGATCCGGTGTATCCTTGTCTCCGGAACGGCGGCAGGTGCGGCTTTGTCTGCCTTTTTGCTTGCGGGAGTTATCCCGGCAATCCTTAGCAGCCAGTATTTCAGAGGAACAGGAGGAGCTGAGGGGCTTCGCCTTTTCGAGCCGGCGATCCTTCTGTTGTCCGTCCTCTTTACGGACGGGATCCTTCTGGCAGCGTCAGCCGGAGTGATCGTAAGAACAGTAAGGATGTCCTGTGTGGAAAGTACCGGGTATACAGGAACGCTTGGCAAAAAACGATCTCACAAGGAAAGAAAGCCTGTTTCCACGAAAAGAAAACGGACCTCTGCCGGGGAAATGCGTTATCTGGCGTGGAGAAATATTTCCGGTCACAGGAAACGGTTCCTTCTGACTGTGTTTTCCCTCTTCCTTGGTCTGGAAGCTTTTCTTGGAGCTGTT
>DWWI01000168.1 GCA_019119745.1 Candidatus Mediterraneibacter gallistercoris
TCCAGACTGTCCTGACAACGGAAGACGGGCAGATCGTATTTGTAGATACTCCGGGCATCCACAAGGCGAAGAACAAGCTGGGTGAATACATGGTAAATATAGCTGAACGCTCATTAAATGAAGTAGACGTCGTGCTCTGGCTGGTGGAGCCTTCCACATTTATCGGCGCGGGAGAGCGGCACATCATCGATCAGCTGAAAAGAGTGAAGACTCCGGTCATCCTAGTGATCAATAAGATCGATATGGTGAAGAAAGAAGATCTGCTTCCGGCCATCGATACATACCGGAAGGAATATGATTTCGCGGATATCGTGCCGGTGTCGGCAAGGAGCGGAGACAATACGGATGAGCTTGTTAAAGTGATTCTGAAATACCTTCCTTACGGTCCTCAGTTCTATGATGAGGACACGGTCACAGACCAGCCTGAGCGCCAGATTGTGGCGGAGCTGATCCGCGAGAAAGCGCTTCACTGCCTGAATGAAGAAATCCCTCATGGTATTGCGGTTGCGATCGACCGCATGAAAATGGAGCGGAAGGTGATGCACATCGATGCGACGATCATCTGCGAGAGAGATTCCCACAAAGGGATCATTATCGGGAAGCAGGGCAGTATGCTCAAGAAGATCGGAAGCACGGCGCGCTATGAGATCGAGCGGATGCTGGACTGCAAGGTGAATCTGAAGCTGTGGGTAAAGGTGCAGAAGAACTGGCGGGACAGCGATTATATGATGAAGAACTTCGGATATCGGGAAGATGAGTAATCCCGGATAATAGTTATAGCAGGAAAGCGAGAAATATATCCCCGGAAATGCCTGACAGACGGGCGTCTCCGGGGACGTTTGTTAATCAGTACTTATAAGTTGATGTTTTTCGAAAATTGTGTTATAGTATTTTCCGACATATGACGGAAATGAAAGCGAGGGTGTCTGTATGGCGAGACCGAGAAGATGCAGGAGAGTCTGTGCTGAACCGGATTACGGCAGTTTCCGGCCGGACGGGATTCCGGGCGGTGAAAGCATAACGTTGACGGTGGATGAGTATGAAGTGATACGGCTGATCGATCTTGAGAAGCTGACTCATGAACAGTGTGCAAAGAGAATGGATATTTCCAGAACTACGGTGACCGAGATTTACGAAAGCGCCCGGGAGAAGATCGCGGACAGCATTGTAAACGGGAAAATCCTGCTGATCTCAGGCGGGGACTACCGGCTGTGCGATGGCTCTGCGATCCATTTCTGCCGGAAAAGATGCGGCAGGCCGGACGGTCTGAATACGCAGAGTATTTCAATGAAAGGGGAAAATGCAATGAGAATAGCAGTAACATTTGAGAATGGAAATGTATTTCAACATTTCGGACACACAGAGCAGTTTAAGATCTATGATGTAGAAAACGGACAGATCGTAAAAGAACAGGTGGCAGATACGAACGGAAGCGGCCACGGGGCGCTTGCAGGTTTTCTGACCGGGCTGGGCGTGGATACCCTGATCTGCGGCGGAATCGGTATGGGGGCGAAGAATGCTCTTGCCGAGGCGGGAATCCAGCTGTACGGCGGAGTGACCGGAGATGCCGATGAGGCGGTAAAAGCGCTTGTGGATGGAAAACTTGCGTATAATCCCGACGTCCAGTGCAGTCACCATGGAGAAGGACATCATGGCGGACACTGCGGCGAAGATAAACACGGATGCCATGGAAACGGCGGTTGTCATTAAGCGGGAGAGTAATGATATTTATATGTAATATAATAGAGTCTAAGGGACCTCTTTGTAAAAAAAATAAGGAGGTCTCTTTTTATGTCTGTTGACATATATACTATCTTGCATTACAATATAGCTAAAGCTACATTGCATTGCAAGATAGTGCGCGTGCACGAAAGACTAAGGCAGGTGAAATTATGATCCCATCACAGATGCTCAAAGGGACACTGGAAGGATGCATTATGGCAATTATAAGTAAAAATGAGACATATGGATATGAGATATCCCGGCAGCTTGAGGAGTACGGGTTCGGCAGCATCGCAGAGGGAACGATCTATCCGCTGCTTCTGAGGCTTGAAAAGAACAATATGGTGTCGGCTGTATACCGCCAGTCGGAACTGGGACCGAAGAGAAAATATTATTCGCTTACAGATAAGGGGAAAACGGAGCTGGAACAGTTCGCAAAAAACTACAGAGAGCTGTCAGCGGCAGTAGAACGGCTTTTTTATGACGTGGAGGATGGTCGAAATGAGTAGAAGAGTGAAAGAGATGTTAAAAGAGAATAATGAACTGGAGCAGCAGCTTTCCGATGAAGGAAAAAAAGTCCTTACGGATATTGTCGTTTATCTGAGAGGAGTTCCGGTTTCCATGTATGAACAGGAGAAAGTCAGAAGAGACATTACCCAGATGCTGATAGACGGAGAAAAAAGAGGAAGCTTTGCAAAAGACGTAATTGGAGAGGACTACCGTGAATTCTGTGACAGTATTGTGGAGGAAATCCCGCACATGGGCGGAAAAGAAAAGGCACTTGTGTTGATCAGAGATACGCTTCCCGCGCTGATCGTGCTGCTTGTGATCTGGTGTGCCGGCCGTCTGGCAGAAGTTCTGGCCGGCGTGCTGCCGTCATTTAACTGTCCGGTGACACTGGGAAATCTGTTGGGAGGAATCCTGTTGCTGGCAGGAGCGGAAGGCCTCATTACACTTTTGACAAAGCATGCATTCGCGAACAGCAGATCCTTTAATAAAAAATGGGCGGCAATATTTGCTGTTGTTTTCATTGCAGCGGTCTGTGTCAATTATCTGCTTACTTATAAAGTGTTCAGCATTCATCTGGGAGCGGCGGCAGTGTTGACTCTGGCAATATTTGCCATATACCGGATCATAGACTCGCGTGTGGACTGAATACAAAGCGGGATCGGATATATAAGTCAGATATATGATATATAAAGGAGGGATAGAGGCGTGAATAAAAGGACAAAAATACTCAGGAATGAAAGCGAGCAGATGGCAGAGAAAATTTCGAAAGACGGAAGGCAGGTCCTGGAAGATATGGTTCTGTATATCAGAGGAGTTGATATAAGCGCATATGATCAGGAGAGAGTGCGCAGGGATATCACCCAGATGATACTGGACGGCGAACAGCGCGGCGAGTCTGCGTCTTCCGTGATCGGAGAAGATTACCATGCGTTCTGCGATAACGTGCTGGAAGAAATACCGAGACTTACTGCGGGGCAGAAAGTTATGTTATGCATCCGGGATGCATGCGGGGCTGTGTCTGTTCTGGCTCTGCTGTATGGAGGCCTGTATCTGGCGCTGGCTGCGGGATATGGAGATTTGAACGCAGCAGGTCCGGCGTATATTGAAGTTACTCTGGGAAAATTGCTGCAGTTTGTGATCATTGCTGCCGCAGCAACATGGATCGCACGCATCTATTACCGTGATCCGTATAAGAGCAGATATAAGGAATATGCGCGCATCATTGTGTCGGTTGGAATTGTTATATTGCTGTCTCAGTGTGCGGCGACCGCGCTGAAGCAGACATTATTTATCATGCATGCTGTTTTCCTTGTTCCAATCGCTATAATACTGCTGATTATTTATAAGCTTCTGGATGTGCGGGCAGGATGACTGCTCGATAAACAAGGATAAATCTTATTTGCCATCTGACTGATAATTCACTATAATATCAAAAGAGACTGTCAAGGCGTCACCCTGCAAAAAGTTCTGGTATTTTTTGCGGGGTATAGTGTTTTTAAGAATCGGAGAACCTAATTGTATGATCTCTGATGACGCAGGCTATTGTACGGAAACGGAGCAGTGTTTTGCATTATATGCCTCTGCTTTCACATTTCCTCAGACTGCGGTCAGAGAAGACACGGAAGAAGAGGTGGACCGATGAAAGAGAATTACTGGAATCAGTTTATGGCAAGCGGCAGGATCGATGATTATCTAAGATTTAAGATGCATGAGAAAAACAGCGGCGAACAGGAAGCAAGCCGCGGAAAGGAACAGCGTGAATCAGATCGTACTTACAGGTATGGTTCTCTCGACCATGCCCATCGGAGAATATGACCGGCGTGTGGTCATACTGACAAAAGAACAGGGCAAGATATCTGCATTTGCACGGGGGGCGAGGCGTCCGAACAGCCCTCTTGTAGGTGCGGTCAATCCGTTTTCGTTCGGTGAATTTACGCTGTATGAAGGAAGGACTTCTTATACGATACAGTCGGCTAATATTTCAAACTATTTTGCGGAGCTTCGGGAAGATGTGGTCGGGGCTTACTATGGATTCTATTTTCTGGAGTTTGCGGATTATTATACAAAAGAATTCAATGATGAGCGGGAAATGTTAAAGCTCCTCTATCAGACAATGCGGGCGCTTATTAATCCCCATATTCCCGACAGGCTGATCCGTTACATATTTGAGCTGAAAGCGCTGACAGTCAATGGTCAGGCGCCTCAGGTATTTCAGTGCGTGATATGCGGGGATAAAGAGCGTCCAGCTGTGTTCAGTGCGGCAAAAGGCGGGCTCGTCTGCGATGAATGCTATGGAAATGTGATAGACGGTATGGTGCTGGACAACTCCACTTTATATAGCATGCAATATATAGAATCCAGCACAATTGAGAAGCTGTATACATTTAATGTGACAGAGAAAGTATTAAACGAGCTGGGCAGAGTGATGGAGCGGCTGATGGAAGTATATGTGGATAAGCATTTTAAATCACTGGAGATACTGGAGACTCTGGTATAAGACGCACAGATGTGTTTGTCACGGCTGCACTGTTTTTTTACATATACAGCTGCGAGAATCTTATATTATTATGAAATTACATCATCCCTTGAAAAATATGGATACAGCCGTTATAATAAGTACCGATTGAGAAAAAGAAATGTGAGGAACATAAAAATGGTTGAAAAGACAATGGATAAAATTGTAGCACTCGCAAAATCAAGAGGATTCGTGTATCCGGGTTCCGAGATCTACGGCGGGCTTGCAAACACATGGGATTACGGCAATCTCGGTGTGGAACTGAAGAATAATGTAAAAAGAGCATGGTGGAAGAAGTTTGTACAGGAGAACCCGTACAATGTAGGCGTTGACTGTGCGATCCTGATGAACCCGCAGACATGGGTTGCTTCCGGTCATCTCGGCGGTTTCAGCGATCCGCTGATGGACTGTAAAGAATGCCATGAGCGTTTCCGCGCAGATAAACTGATCGAAGACTACTGCGAAGAGAAAGGCATTGCTCTGGAGGGCTCCGTAGACGGATGGTCACAGGAGCAGATGACGGCATTTATTGAGGAACATCAGATTCCGTGCCCGACCTGCGGCAAGCATAATTTTACAGATATCCGTCAGTTCAACCTGATGTTCAAGACGTTTCAGGGCGTGACAGAGGATGCCAAGAATACTGTATATCTCCGTCCGGAGACGGCACAGGGTATCTTTGTGAACTTTAAAAATGTACAGCGTACATCCAGAAAGAAACTTCCGTTCGGTATTGCCCAGATCGGTAAATCATTCCGTAATGAGATCACACCGGGTAACTTTACATTCCGTACAAGAGAGTTCGAGCAGATGGAGCTGGAATTCTTCTGTAAACCGGATACGGATCTTGAGTGGTTCGATTACTGGAAGAGCTTCTGCCTGAACTGGCTGTCGTCCCTCGGACTCAAAGATGACGAAGTACGCTACCGCGATCACGATAAAGAAGAACTGTCATTCTACAGCAAGGCAACAACAGACGTGGAATTCCTCTTCCCGTTCGGATGGGGCGAGCTGTGGGGAATCGCCGACCGTACAGATTACGACCTGACACAGCATCAGAATGTATCCGGTCAGGATCTGACTTACTTCGATGACGAGACAAAGGAGAAATATATTCCTTATGTTATCGAGCCATCACTCGGAGCTGACCGTATGGTGCTTGCATTCCTCTGCAGTGCTTACGATGAGGAAAATATCGGAACAGAAGAGAAACCGGATATGCGTACTGTCCTTCATTTCCATCCGGCGCTCGCTCCGGTCAAGATCGGCGTGCTGCCGCTCTCCAAGAAGCTGAATGAGGGAGCAGAGAAGATTTACGCAGAGCTTTGCAAATATTATAACTGCGAG
>DWWI01000169.1 GCA_019119745.1 Candidatus Mediterraneibacter gallistercoris
TAGCGCGTACCGACAGGCGCGGCGGTGCTGTATTTGGCGCCGCCGCGTTTTACTTTGCTCCCGCGCCGCTGTACTCGCATTCTTCCAGATGGTCGTCCGGAAGATGGCACAGCCTCCGCTCCTGCTCTACCAGTCTGCCGACAAATTCAGTAGCCGGATGGTGCAGGAGTTCTTTCGGTGATGCCTAAATCTTACGAAGCCCTGTCCCTAAATGTACTATTTCAATCCTTTTGTCAACGGAATCAGGCACAACAGTACGACAATCCCTACGATACCGATCACGATTCCCAAGATCATATTGCTCCATACCATAGTCAGACACATACCAACGCCCAGGAGAAGTGCTCCGATGATCCCAAGAAGTACTGTCCCTATCATCTTTCCTGACGGCCGGATCGGATTTTTATTTTCCATCTTCCGCCAGACAATTACCATGACCAGAAGCACGAGCGCACCGATCACCCCCATGACAACCCCGGGCCGGAATGCATTCCACTCCGGGATCAGTGCCATGCACATGCCAAGTGCAAATAATATACCACCTATTGTTCCTAAAATCATTGCGACAAATGTACTCTTTTTCATTATTTCTGCTCCTTCTTTCTATGATCTTTATTTCCTTTCGACGGTATAAAGGATATCCTCTCAATGTTGAAGAAGCGTTTCTGTTTTGTTTCTGAAAGATTAAAAGACGGCTAAAGGACAAATTGTTCTGCCCCGATCAGGAATTAAAAAGCTGTGCAAATGTTCCGGCATATTTTTTATCTGCCCCGTTGTATACTATATGAAATGTAACTCTCGCTTCTTGATCTGCTATCGGTATGGTAATCCTGTCTCTGTAAGTTTTTTCATCATATACGGCAACATCCGTCACAAAGCAGAGAAGTGAAGATTCCCGGACCAGTTCCTGCATCGTATACTGATCCGTCTGTACCAGAAATCTTGAAGCCGGCATTTTCTCCCGACACAGATCATCCCAGAATCCCAGCCTTGTGCCCAGCAGGAAATTATAGCCGTTGAGCACTTCGAAGGCGAGTTCTTTATACCCGGCAAGCGCATGGGAAGGCGGAACACACACTGCCAGATTTTCTTTCATATAAGGAAGGCTGCGGTACGTTGCCGGAAGGCTCCCTTCTTCAGGCATATCAGGAAGAACTGCCAGCAGGCAGTGTCCGGATCGCATATCTTCCAGAACCGATTCAGTATTCTTAATGGAGGATGAGAGCGTCATATCCGGAAATGCATCCGACAGCATGGGGAGCAGACGCCACAGCGGAGCGGGCGCACAGGAACTGACCGTGATCGTATGCAGGCTCCGGTCAAACGCCCGGACGTCTTCCACTGCTTTCTCTGCGTCTTTTAAAAGTTGTCCGGCATAACCGACAGCCCGTCTTCCTGTTTCATTCAGCGCAATGTGATTCTTGCTTCGTTCAAACAACGGCACTCCGAATTCATCCTCCAGATGTTGCATTGTCCTTGTGATCGTAGGCTGTGAAATATTCAGTTTTTCTGCAGCTTTCGACAATGTCCCGTATTCTGCAAATGCAGCAAGCTGCTCCAGTTCCAGTAAATCCAACATACTCTCTCGCCCTTTCACTATTCATTTTCAGGAATCTGGTTTCCTGTATTCTTATTGTACTTTTTTTCACTTCGGCTGTAAACTTATAAATGAAAAAAGGCAGACAGGAGGTATTTATCATGGAATATGTTACATTAAACAATGGCGTCAAAATGCCGAAATTAGGATACGGAGTATATCAGACACCGCCGGAGGAGACAGAGCGCTGCGTGCTGGAAGCAATCGAGACAGGCTACCGAAGCATTGATACCGCTCAGGCGTACGGCAACGAAGAAGGGGTCGGAAACGCACTGAAAAAATGCGGACTTCCAAGAGAAGAGTTTTTCATCACGACAAAGGTATGGATTTCAAACGCAGGATATGAGAAAGCGAAAGCTTCTATCGAAGAGTCTCTGAAAAAGCTGCAGACGAATTATATCGATCTGCTCCTGATCCATCAGCCTTTCGGTGATTACTACGGAACTTACCGCGCAATGGAAGAAGCTTACGATGAGGGTAAAGTACGCGCTATCGGTGTGTCTAACTTCTATCCGGACCGTTATCTCGATATCTTCCATTTTTCCCGGATCAAACCGGCTGTAAACCAGGTAGAGACTCATGTGTTCCAGCAGCAGAAGGTTGCAAAAGAATACATGAAAAAGAACGGAACCCAGATCATGTCATGGGGACCTTTTGCAGAAGGCAAGAACGACTATTTCAACAATCCGGTACTGAAAAAGATCGGTGAAAAATACGATAAGTCTGTTGCCCAGACAGCGCTTCGTTTCCTTCTTCAGAGCGATGTAGTGCTGATCCCGAAGTCTACACACAAGAACCGTATGGAAGAAAACTTTAATATCTTTGACTTCTCCCTGACCGATGAGGAGATGAAAGAGATCGAGGCGCTGGATACAGGAAACAGCCTGTTCTTCTCCCACTACGATCCGGCGACTGTTGAGTGGTTTATGACGCTTGTATAAGCATTGTACAGTTGAATTTACGCCAAAAAGTTTCATATGGATTCCCGACCAATCCTGTGCTATGATATACTCAAAGCATTAATACATTCCAGCATGTTTTTATTTCGAAAAGGTATTTCGCCATTTCATCATTTCTAACTACATTCAGGAAAATCTCAATGCTTTTATTCCCAATTGATATAGCAGAGAGGTTTCCAGAACAGAAGAAAGAGAAAAAGCCTCTTTGCACTACAACAGAAAAAGGAGGCAGCTATATGGCAAATAGAACTACTGTGAACAGGACCTTTAAGTCCACTGTGTTTATTATGGTATTCGAAGACAAGAAAAACCTGCTGGAACTGTACAATGCGATGACAGGAAAGCACTACACAGATCCGGAACAATTGGAAATTAATACACTTGAGAACGCTGTTTATATGTCAATGAAAAACGATCTGTCATTTTTGATTGACGGGAGACTTTCCCTGTATGAGCATCAGTCCACGTACAATCCGAACCTTCCGCTGCGTTTCCTTATTTATATTTCCCAGCTTTATGCGGGGATGACAAGGAACGAGAACCTGTACGGAACTAAAGTTGTGCAGATTCCTCCGTCGGAGTTTGTTATCTTCTACAATGGGGAAAAAGATATGCCGGAGGAAACGCCCCTGAGGCTGTCAGATATGTACAGGTTGAAGGTGGAGAATCCAAAACTGCAGCTGGAAGCAGTGATGCTCAATATTTCCGGATCAAATAACAGCAGGCTCAAGGAGGCGTGCAGGACTCTAAAGGACTACGCGGTATATACGGATAAGATCCGCCTGTATTCAAAAGAGCAGACATTGGAGGATGCAGTGGAGAAGGCGATCGATGAGTGTATTGAAGAAAATGTCCTGAAGGATTTCCTGACGAAGCACAGAGCGGAGGCGAAGGCGATGAGCATTTTTGAATATGATCAGGAGAAACATATCAGACAGGAACGGGAAGAAGCCTGGGAGGAAGGTCATGCAGAAGGCAGGACTTCCGGATTGAAGCTTGCAGAGACGATTTTCAGACTCTTTCGCGAGGGCAAAACTATAGATGAGATATCAGCCAGATGCAATTTCCCTGCAGAACAGATAAGGGAGCTGCTCGGACAGGAAAAATAAATTTCTCTTTGAAATTTAAAAAAATCAGAATTATAATTAATTTACAACGTGTAGCTTTCATGCGTAATTCCGGTTGTGCATGGGCTGCACGTTTTATTTTCAGAAAGAGAGGTTAAAAAATGAAACGTGTAAAAGCAGCATGTATCTGCCAGACTCTCCACTTTATGCTGAAGGAGGATATCGGACACGATTACGCCGTATCTTTAGTAAAGCAAGAAGTTGCGCAATACAAAAAAGGACTGGACAATAAGCATACTCAGTACAAGATCGTAGAGGAAACTGAGCAGCCGGACGGTTCTATCATGATAAAAATAATCAAACAGCACAATTCCACTCCGGTCGGCAATTATCTCGACTGACCATTGCAGTAAAAACAACTGAACCGAGACCGGCAAAGATACAGCCCCGCCATTGACCCGGCGGGGCTGTATCTTTGTTCATATTTTCAGTATATCGGAGAGGATTCCAGCTCAACTCCTAACTACAGCTCCAAACGGGCATACCTCCATACAGTTCCCGCAGTGCAGGCAGTGCTCCTGTTGAATGACAAATGGTTTTGCGGTCATATCGATACACTTCTGAGGACATTTACTGTAACAGATGCGGCAGCCGCAGCCATCTTTTCCGCAAAGTCACTGATCCTCCCTGCCGAGTCCGGTCGGATTATCTTCCGCTGGTTCCTGACCATTGTGTCACACTCTGTTTTGCTGTCCAGTATTTTTAACGCTTCCGCCAGTTCACGTTTTGATGTGTGACAAAACCTGCTCATCCCACAGCCGCTGAAAAATCTGGCATTGTATGTTTCACATCCCGGAATGGGCGCGACATGTATCATTGGGATCCCGCATACGGCAGCTTCTGTAGACGACAGACCGCCGGGTTTTGTGACAAACAGATCCGCCGCTTTCATATACTCGGCCATATCTGATGTAAAACCTATCACCTTAACACCGGGCAGAGCCTTTCGGACCAGTTCATCATACATCCGTTTGTTGGAACCGCATATAACGATCAACTTCGTGTCCTTACGTCCGGCAATTTCATCGGCAAGAGTCTGAATGATTTTTTTCACTTTCCCGCCGCCCATACTGCCTCCGGCCGCCAGAACATATCTTTTATCCGGGTCAAGTCCCAGCCTCTTACAGGCAGCCTGTCTGTCCTCTTTTTGAGAAAAGCTTCTGCTTACAGGTATGCCCAGCGGGTAGAGCTTTTCGCCGGGCAGACCGCGGGCTGTGAACACTGCTTTCAGTTTATCGGACGGGATAATGTAAGCGTCACACTCCGTTTCCTCTGTAAACGGGATGCAGGTATAGTCCGTGGCAATAAAAATAGTCTTTGGAATATGGATTCCTTTTTTCTTCATACAGGTTAATATTTCCGCCGGAAATAAATGAGTTGTAATTATGATATCAAAATGTTTCCGGGTCAGGTACTCCTCCATGAGAGGAACCATACTGTAATTGACAAAATATACAGGAGATCGAAAAGGAAGCCTTCTGTATAACTGTCCGGCGCTGTAAACTGCTCCAAATGCAGTCGGCGCTTTTTGAGCGGCTTTTATATAAAGACTGTCAATCTTTTCAGCCAGACGTCTGCTGTGCAGCATGTAGGGATTGAGCATCACCGCCCGGTGACCGCGGCTTGTGAGTTCTTCCACGATTGCAGACGCCGCAGCGTTATGTCCGCCTCCTGTCCCACATGAGAGTATGAGAGCATCCAAGCAATTTCACCTCCAGACATTTTCGTTCCTCTTTACTGGTAAACATACGTATTAATACAACGGCAGTGATAAAGAAAAATCCCCAGACTACAGCCGGATTGCTTATTTCTCTGAACATGATCACGAGAGAAAACGCATAAGAAAAGATCGTCCGGTAGAAATGGGGTGAAATCTGCAATACAGTCGAAAAACCAATAAAGAAGAACACCAGTATCCAAAATGCCTCCAGTGCAGGGACAAGTCCTGCAAGACATCCGAATGTAACAGCAATTCCCTTGCCTCCCCGGAATCCATAAAATACCGGAAAAGTGTGTCCGATCACCGGAGCCGCTATTGCAAGAGCCACTGTAAAAGGACCGGCTTCAACTGCATTCCCATATCGCATAAACAGATACACCGGGAAAAATCCTTTGAGCACATCAAACAGCAGTGTAAATAAGCCGCACCAGAATCCGCCGTACATAAAAGCGTTTGCCGTTCCGGGATTGTGATCGCTGCTTTGTTCAAGGATATCCCCTTTTTGGAATATTTTTGCGAAAACCAAGGCATATAACACACTTCCGGACAAATAACCCATACAGATAAATAATACTGTTCGAAGCATTTGGTATTCCCTCCTCTTTTTCACAAACTTTCCACTTATTATGGGCTGTCATGGCCGATTATGTTGACAGCGCAAATAAGGAATGTTAGTATGAATGATACTAAAGTATCATCAAGATATAATATCATAGCTTTAATAGAAATCAAGCGTTATCAAAAAGTGAAACAATATGCCCACTTTGGTTTCAAAGAAACTATTTTAAAGAATTGTTTCATTTGTATAATATTTAAAATTCCTTAAAGGAGTGCTTTTTATGCGCAGATCAACAGCCACGACAGAATATCTGAAGGAATGTATGGGGACAGCTCTTTTGGATTTGATGAAAGAAAAACCCATGGAAAAGATCAGTATTGAAGAAATGACGGCTAAAGCGGATGTCGGCCGCTCCACCTATTTCCGTTACTTCAAAACAAAGGACGAAGTTCTGGTATTCAAAATATTATGCTTATGGAACCGCTTTTCAGAAAAGAGCCATATTACGGATTATCAGGCGGATCTGAACAAGACCATGCATACGTTTTTCGAATTTTGCCTTTATATTCGGAACATCAACGACATCCTGTATCGCACCGGCCATCAAAAGGTGCTGCTGGATGTCTATCTGAAAACCTTAGTTTCCGGAAAACAGGAAGAAGATATCACTACTTACTATAAACAAAACGGGACCGCCTATGCTCTTTACGGTATTGTAAATGCATGGATCCTGCGCGGTTACAAAGAATCACCTGAACAAATGGTAGAGATTCTATATAATCTGCACAAAAAGCTTGAAGAAAAAACTGATCTGCAGATCTGAGCGAAACAGCAATTAAACCGTTATTACGTTTTTCTTATACTCTCCGGCGTATCCATGCACCCACCAGATAAGTAATCCCGATCCCCAGGATCAGAAGACTGACTACTGTTCCTGTAATACCGTTCATCATTATGGTCAGCTCTTTCTCATCCACAGAAAACGAGGCGAACATCGCTGTCTGCAGTGTCAGAATGGACATAGCTGCATCCACCAGTCCGATATCCCTGATGATAATCCATTCCTGCTCCCTTTTTCTTCTTGCTTTGACAACATTACAGACTGCCAGAATGACCTTTGTAAAGGAATACATCGCCGCAGCATAGATCGTCCAGCCGGGATAGCTCTTACCGCCCTCAAGACTAACCAGCAGGATCACCGCTCCGCAAAGTACAACAGCCAGAAAGACAAACAGAATACCGTAATACATCTGTAACTTTCTCTCCGAAATAATCCGGTTTCTGCGGCCTTTCGATGTTCTCACTTTTTCCGCATTGCGACTGATCCAGTATGCACGCATTATACCGAGTATCATGTAGTAAGCACACAGGGTTCCAAACCACGCAGACCGGCTCATCCATCCTGCGATTCCGTTAAAAAAAGCGAATATGATATTAATAAATACACCTGCAAAGGCAAGCAGGACGGATCTGTACTCTTTATCGTCTGTAAGACGGGCAGTCCATATATTAGAGCGAAGCAGGTCTGTCATCCTCTTCCGCAGCCTGTTCAGGCTTTCAGCGATATAGATACAGGATATGCAGAGGGAAGCCGCAGCCACTGCATAAATAACATACTCAGCCGCTGGCGGAAAGACGCCCCCATACACCACGCTGACCGTAGACAGCGTGGCAGAAAGAAGCGCGCTGATATACAGAACAGCCTTCAGCCCCGGGCTCAACTCAGGCATCCTTACCTTATTCTTTTTATCTGAATGTTTTCTCCATTTCCGGAACCGGGATCCGCGCATAACCTTTTTCTCCTCGATCCTGTTCACATCTGACAGGCATATTTAAGCTTATACTACCCGGTCTTCATTTCTGAAATGTTTTCCTTTTGTTTCCGAATTATTAAAATGGTAATCAAAACACCAGCTGCACAAGCAGCATATAGCACACCGTCCCTCCTGCAATAGACAGGAGTATCTGCCGTTTCCACACATGAAGCAGGATCACAAGTATGATCGAGATCAGCTCCGGTATGCCGTGGCTTCCGGTAAAAATGCTCACATCCTTCAGACAGTAGATGACCAGCAGGCCGAACACTGCTGCCGG
>DWWI01000170.1 GCA_019119745.1 Candidatus Mediterraneibacter gallistercoris
CCCCGTACTGGTTCGGCGCAGGTCTGATATTTGAAAAACTGCTTACCTTTCCCCGGAATACCTGCAAAAAATAATCCCGATGCTCTTGTCCCGGCTCTTCGAAAAAATAGTCGGTTGGTGTTGAAAATACCTCCGATTTAGTATATGATTAGATGGAATATAAGGCAGGTCCTTTTTCCGGGACCTGCCTGTCTAAAGAAAAGGGAGGTACGCATATGACTGTTACTGAATGCATTGAAACCCGCAGAAGTATCCGCAGATACAGGCCTGACCCGGTAGATCATTCTCTGCTTGAATCTATTGTTGCACTGGCCTCTTATTCCCCTTCCTGGAAAAACACACAGATCACCCGTTATACTGCAATCGAAGATCCTTCACTTCTTAAGGAAATTGCAGACCGTTATACCCCAGAATACAATGCAAATATTATCCGCCAGACCCCTGTGCTGATGGCCGTCACTTTTATAAAAGGAAGATGCGGCTTTGAGCGGGACGGTTCCTTTACCACGAAAAAGGGAGACCGCTGGCAGATGTTTGATGTGGGAGTATCCTGTCAGACTTTCTGTCTTGCTGCAAAAGACAAAGGACTTGGCACAGTTATTATGGGGGTTTTTGACGAAGACGGGATTTCAGATCTGTTACATATTCCGAAGGAGCAGGAGCTCGGCGCACTGATCGCCATCGGATATCCGGACATTGCCCCGGAAGCTCCAAAGAGAAAAAGCGTAGAAGAATTACTTCAGTACAGATAAAAATAAATCAGCGCCAAAGGCGCTTATTCAAGGAGGTTATTTATGAGACATTTGATGAGCCCGCTGGATTTTTCAGTGGAAGAGCTTGAAAAACTTCTGGATCTTGCCCAGGATATTGAGGCAAACCGTGAAAAGTACGCACATGCCTGTGCAGGCAAAAAACTGGCTACTTTGTTTTATGAGCCAAGTACCCGTACCCGCTTAAGCCATGAAGCTGCTATGTTAAACCTGGGCGGCAGCGTTCTCGGTTTCTCCTCCGCAGACTCCAGCTCTGCATCCAAGGGTGAAAGCGTATCTGACACAATTCGTACCGTCTCCTGCTACGCAGATATCTGCGCCATGAGACACCCGAAGGAAGGAGCCCCCATGGTTGCCTGTCAGCACTCCTCTATTCCGGTCATCAATGCCGGAGACGGCGGACATCAGCATCCAACCCAGACACTGACCGACCTTCTTACGATCCGGAGCCTGAAAGGCCGCCTGAACAATATGACCATCGGACTGTGCGGCGATCTGAAATTCGGACGTACCGTACATTCTCTGATTAACGCGCTTGTACGCTATGAAGGCATCCGCTTTGTTCTGATCTCACCGGAAGAGCTGAGACTTCCGGAATATATCCGTCACGATGTACTGGATAAAAACCAGATTCCTTATGAAGAAGTTGTCCGCCTGGAAGACGCGATGCCTTCTCTGGACATCCTCTATATGACAAGAGTTCAGAAAGAACGTTTCTTTAATGAAGAAGATTATGTGCGCATGAAAGATTTCTACATTCTGGACAAGGAAAAGATGAAACTTGCTCCGGAAGATATGTATGTTCTTCATCCGCTTCCCAGAGTAAATGAAATTTCGGTTGAAGTGGACAGCGATCCCCGCGCCGCATATTTCCGCCAGGTACAGTACGGTGTATATGTACGTATGGCGCTGATTCTGACACTGCTGGATATACATGTTGATTAAGAAAGAGAAAAGGAGTAAAAAATGGTAGAAAATACATTAAACGTAGGACGCATCTCTGAAGGCTTTGTGCTGGATCATATTGAAGCCGGAAAGAGCATGGACATCTATAAATACCTTCACCTGGATAAACTGGACTGCTGCGTAGCTATTATTAAAAACGCGCGGAGCAGCAAAATGGGCAAAAAAGATATTATCAAAATCGAATGCCCCATTGACTTTATGGATCTTGATATCCTCGGCTTTATTGATCACAACATCACAGTCAACATCATTGAAAATGAAGAAATCGTAGAAAAAAAGGAACTGAAACTTCCAAAAGAGATCAAAAATGTCATTCGGTGCAGAAATCCAAGATGCATCACATCCATCGAGCAGGAACTGGATCACATCTTCGTCCTGACAGATGAGGAAAATCAGGTGTACCGGTGCAAATACTGCGAAGAGAAATACCGCAGGAGAAGATAGATTCGGATTTGCCGGGGAACTATGAATGGGGAACCAACGAAAACACCCGGATACTGTTTGATTGATAATCGTATTTGGAAATGAGGTTAGAAAAATAAGAACCTGAAAATCAGCGTCAGGATTTTACGGCGGGCTCTGTCTGAGCGTATGCGAGTCAGCCCGGTGTAAATCCTGCTTTTAGCTGATTCTAGGTTCCGTTATTTTTCTTAGTTCATGGAAAGAACGGAATAAGAATTTCCTGTCCCCTCTTCTGAATAAGTCTTATAAAAACTTCTTTTCCGGTTTCTGCTTTTTGCCCGGAAGTACATTTCGACAAAAATGAATTCTATGCTGTTTCTTCGGAATTTTTTCTGATATTCTCAGCAATGCTTAAAATCTTTTTTGCTGTATCCATATCGTTTTTCCCGATCTGCTGCAGGAAGCTCTTAATCCGCTCTTCCTTCGGTGCGTCCTGATCGATCACCACATCCCGGATATCCACCAGTTCGTCCCTGCTTACAGTCCTTATATCCACAGCCTTCATTTCTTCAACCGTCATATGGCACCTCCATCTCTCGATTTTGGAGACAGAGCTAAAATAAAACGGATCATCTCTGCCGGATGCGGTTCTGCCTCTCACATCCCAGACAAAGAAAATCCGATGTTTAAAACCCTTATATGAAAAAAACCTGCCGTCATCTACTTTTTACAGACAACCGCAGGTTTAACATCACCTCTCGATTATTATTGATTTATTGTCTACCGCTATCTTTTTCTTACAGATACTGATGCAGCCATTCTGGCATGTTTGGATCATCTAATGCCCAGGAATCCTCTTCGTGCTCATCTTTTTCCCAGTTATTTTCATCACCATCAAAGGATTTCTGCCGATGGCACTTGTACTTTACAACTCGATCGCCCTCCAAACGATACTCGTTCCAATAATAATTTTGCTTCCCGTAGCCCTTCCATTCATTGGTCGTGTATATTGTCATATTCGTAGCCCTCCTATATTTTCAGAATGTCAATCTTGCCATTGTGGACATCATTATGGTGTTTACGGCAGAGGGCGATGATATTATCCGTCAAAGCCACACCACTAAACTGATGGTCAATTATGTGGTGACCTTCCACCTGGTCTCTCGAACCACATATCTGACAAACATTCCTGTCTCTTTCCCTTCCAGCCTTCTGTGCCTTTGTGTGTGCTGCCGATCTTTTCCTTGCCATATCCATCACCCTCCAATCTGCTTAGTACCTTTTTGTAACAATGCACCTATGCTTGACATAAACCCTGATGCTACTGTTCCCCTTCCCAGAGGGGCGTTCTTTTGTTTGGACTTAAGAATGTCCTTCGTTATCTGAGCAGCCTGATTATCAGTAAGGCCTGATATAATTGCTACAACTGCTTTATCCTTTTTCCCTGCCATAATCAGCACCTCCTAAAATGTTGTAATGGTCACATCACCAGCTTTCGTCTGAGCAATATTATCGCCATATCCTATAGTTACAATGTTCTCCGGATCAACCCTTATTATCTCTCCATCCTTAAAAATTGGAATGATATCAACCTCTCCGCCCTTTCGTTCAACTGCGATAAAATCTGATGTGACATTGATCACACGGTCACCTTTCCTCAAAATATTGATTGTCATAATTATCTACCTCCTTCTCTGATTACGCTGATAGCCACAGTAGAAATAGCTACCGCTGTCACCGCTGCACTTCCTGCATAGCCCACATACCTGGATGTGAAAACATTCTCCAGTACAGTCCATACGTTCTTCTTTTCGATAACCACCTCCTGTTTGTATTCCTGCTCTTCCACTTTTGCCGATGCCTCTTCAAGTATTGCCATTAAAGTTGCAAAATCTATCTTGTACTGTGCTACATCAAAGTCTAACGGATACGCTTCTTTGCATTCGGCTTCTTTGATGAGTCCCTCAATATGTTCCAATTCTTCCTCCCTCCTGCTTGTACTTCTCTTAAATCCATCGATGATGTATGCCAGCTGGCTTACGAAGCAAGTTCTGATTCCGCAATACTTGTTCTGAACCTCAATTCTGTTATCCGTAAATACAACTATACTTTTAATCTGAATATCCTCTATTCCATCATCGGCAAGCACCTTCTTTAAAACTTCTTCCTTAAAGTTCATCTTCTCAGCAATGTTGCAATCCCATCTGAGATATTCACCGGTTCTGTAGTAGTCACCGTTCTCGTCTATGAAGATATTCTTGGCAGTGTTTTTCACTTCAACGATTGTAACTACACCTGGGGTAATAACTATTGCATCTAGTTCTGTATGATGATTACCATCACTGAGTTCCACATTCTTAAGAATGATATTCTTGGAGCGGATGTGCTGAAGAACACTAAACGCCTTTGCTTCACCTCTCTTTCCAGAGATTTCAGCTTTGATCAGGTTACAGAGAGTTTTAGATCCATCTTCGAATCTCTGCAGTTCATCGTCCGCTACATTTCCACAATCCTGATTAAGCTGTTCAAGATGTCTTTCAACATCCCAAATCTTTAGATCAGCTGTAGAAACGTGCTCACCATTGAAGGTAAGTCCCACGATCTCCTGTTGAAGTGCGAACATTTCTGTAAGCAGTTCGTTTTTCTGGTACTTGTCCTTAGAAAAGGATTTCATAGTTTCCACTATTTCGTTCACTCTATTTGTCTTCATGTTATGTTCCTCCTTTACTGGTAGTTGTTTTCCGTTTCTTTGTAATGTCAGTATAATCCTTAGTTGCATTTTTATCTATATTATTTCCAGTTCTTGCAACCGCAGCAATAATGTTGCAATTATGCCGTGATAAAATCAATTATGCACAACTCTCGCAACTGTTTCGCAACTATGGAGCAACGTCTGTAAGCGCCAAATATTCCTGCGGATTTCCTGATCCTCAAGTTTTACCTATAATTGTAGTCGAAAGATATTTAGACTATTTCACTACAATTATGGAGGATAGGTTATGGCAGGTACTCGCAAAGCCCGGGTTCCGATGGCGGAACAGATCCGGCTTATCAATGAATGCCGCAAAAGCGGCATGACAGATGCTGACTGGTGTCGTGAAAACGACATTGCAGTAAGCACCTTTTACAACTGGGTCAGCCGCTGTCGGAAAGCGGCAGCGGATCAGATCCCGGCTGCGAATTATGGTCATCTTGAGGTCCCCCGCCCGAAACAGGACGTGGTTCCCATTGACATTGTTCCGGATCATATTCCGGAACAGCATACAGCATCACAGATGCAAAACGCGTACCTTGACAATTCACATACGATTGAAGTTGCTATAAAGGATATCACAGTCCGCATCAGCAATGATGCAGATCCGGTCCTGCTCACCAGGACATTCCGACTGCTTCAGGAGCTCTCATGTTAGGGGATATCTCCGGACTTGAGAAGATCTACATTGTCTGCGGTTACACCGATTATCCGAGAAGAATTATTATTCGAGAAGATTCCGGCAATCATAGTCAATAGCGGTATTCTCAATAATTCTTCTCAAATAACGATAGTACATATATCCTTATTGTACAAACTACAATAAGGAGGTATTGTTATAATGCAAGAACGAAACGATTCATTCGAGGAACTCAGAGCAAATCTTCTCGAGAAGCTGAGAAATCAAGGGTGTTCACCGATTACCATTACTGGTTATAGGTACCAATGCAACAGCATTTTCAAATGGATGAGAAGAAACGACTACGATCATTACAGCGTGGAAGGAGGGAACAAATATTTACAGGATTATTGTGCCAAACATGGCGAAAACCAGTATTACACCACTTTAAGGACAGTGATATACCGTCTAAACGACATATTAAAAGATACATGGCAGGACGTGCATTCAGATAAAGGCAAGCATTTTTGCCTGCCGGATGCTTTTGTTGAAATAGTAGATCGATATTGCTATTGGAATGTCAGAACAGGACATGCAGCCGGTACTATTAGAAATAAAAGATATGCTGTCTCTTGGTTTTTGGATGAGTTATCAAAACAAAAGTGCAGATCTCTCGAAGAGATGTCCCCCATATTGATAACACAGACGTGTATAAAGATAACGGATCACAATCTTTGGAGTGAGATCAGGATGTTTTTAAGATATCTGGTGGAGTTTGAAGGTGTCAAATCTGACTATTCAACGATCATTCCTCATTATACGAAACCTTATGTTATACCAAGTGTTTATTCTGTCGAAGAAATAAGAGCCATAGAAGAAACTATAGATACTGGCACTATCATAGGAAAACGCGATTATGCAATGATACTTCTTGTCTCAAGAATGGGGATGCGTTCCGGTGACATCGCAAGATTAAGGATTGAGGATGTTCAGAATAGAACTGACTTAGATATCATTCAGGAAAAGACAGGAAACACTCTTCATCTTCCACTGATTCGGGAAGTTAAATCGGCTATTGATGATTATTTATCCGTCAGACCATCGTCACAGTCAGATTTGGTATTTATCAATGTTTATGCTCCATATAATCCGGTAACAACTTCTACTATCAGAGCCGCATTAAGGAAATATATCAGACTTTCGGGGATTAATCCTGGAAAACGCAAGAGTGGTCCTCATGCGCTTAGAGCATCCCTGGCCAGTTCCATGGTCAACGATGATATAAACTATGAGACTGTAAGAAAGGTGTTGGGACACAGCTCTAATAATGCCATTAAACATTATGCCCGCATAGACACAGAAAGACTCAGAAGATATAGTCTGACGCCACCATTACCTGTCGGGAGATTTTACACATTTCTATATGGGGAGGTGGAAAAAAGATGACCAGGCTCAACTCTGTTTTCCGTGATGAAATAAAAATGCATCTCTCTGTAAGGGAGGCGGAACTTAGTCATGAGGCTTATAGACATTACAGAAGAACGATGGTCCTCTTCGATAATTATCTATGCAGGATTCATCATACCGATAAAGAAATACCTGAATCGGTAATCGAATCCTGGATCAAAGAAGTTAGCGTGGGCATTTCATTAAATACATCCAGCCAGCACGTTCACTATGTCAGACAGTTGCTGCTGTTTCTAGTGAACTCTGGTTACAAATGTTTCATTCCAAGAACACTTATAACCCATGATACCTATGTCCCTTACCTTTATTCGGATGAGGATATAGAAAAAATATTTGAAGTTGCCGACTCATTGGTGGTTACCAGGGCAACCAAAAACAGATACGTGGAAAAAGAAATGCCCTTATTCCTGCGTCTGCTTTATTGCTGTGGTTTACGCGTTGGAGAAACCGTGAGTATTAAAGTTGGAGACTTGGATTTTGACAGGAATCTGATTATTCTTCGGGTTACCAAAAAATATAAGCAAAGGTTGGTTCCTTTTGGAAAGGACTTGGCAGAAATCATTTATCGCTATTGCATAGGAATGGGAATACTGAATGATTCGGAAGCGTATCTCTTTCCGGGAGAAGACACGCATAGCCATATATCGACTAATAACGTCGGAAACTATTATAGGATTATTCGGAAAAGAGCTGGAATAAACAACAGTTGGCAGATTAAGAATGGACGCGGTGCTTGTCTTCACTGCTTCAGGCATACATTTGCTGTCAGATCTTTTGATAAGAATGAGCGTAATGGTATAAAAGCCAGCGAATCTGTTCCATTCTTATCGACATATTTAGGTCATGACAGCCTTTACGAGACGGAAAAATATTTAAAATTCAGTGGCAATTACTTTGAGGATACGCTTACAAAGTTTAATGATTATTCGGGAGAATTATTTTCGGAGGTGATCATCTATGAGTAAGCGAAAAATCGAATTTATGTCATTGTTGGAAGATTATTTTGAGACGTACTTGCCATATAGTCGAGGTCTTAGCCCAAACACGATAGAATCCTATAAGCAAAGCTTCATGTTGTTACTCCGATTTATGTCGGATGTTAAGGGCATTGATCCTGATGATATCAAGTTCTCAATCTTAAATTATGATACATTGATGGAATTCTTTAACTGGCTCGAAAAAGAAAGGCATTGTAAACCTGTAACCAGAAACCAGCGGCTCTCAGCACTTTCAGCGTTCTCAGAGTATGCGCAGAATAGAGATTTTGATGCGGCATCTGTATTCAGAAGTGCCATTGTAAAGATTCCGATAAAGCGTGGAAACAAAAAAGCAAGAGCCGTTTTTTCAAGGGATGAGATAAAAATATTATTAGCACTCCCTGATGAAAACTATGAAACCGGACTAAGAGACAAGGTTCTGCTTTCATTTATGTATGCAACTGGTGCACGAGCGCAGGAAATATGCGATTTTACAGTTGATGCTCTTCATATAAATGACAAAAATGCATCTGTTACATTAATTGGAAAAGGAACAAAAGCCAGGCAAGTGGGGATCTCTTTAAGTTTGGCAAGAACTGTTCGAAAATATATTATACATAGACATATTGAAGGATATCCTGAAAAGCATGTATTTTCCAGCCAAACGCATGAACAAATGACCGTATCCTGCGTTGAAGGCATATATAAAAAATATGTAGCCATTGCAAAAGAGAAACATCCAAATATGTTTCTTAAGGACAGCTATCCGCCCCATTCCATGAGGCATAGTACAGCCTGTCATCTGTTAGAAGCGGGAGTAGATATTATGACAATCAAAAACATACTTGGACATGTATCTGTACAGACAACACAGATTTATGCAGAAATGTCGCAAGATTCTGTTGATAGGAAACTTAAGGAATGGAATGATACTTGGTTTTCCGGTAATGCAGAAGTGAAGGAAGTCAAAAAAAGTATACCTGGATTTCTGAAGAGAAAGTAAAATATTATTCGAGAAGAATTATTGAGAATACCGCAATTAACTATGATAACCGGAATCTTCTCGAATAATAATTCTTCTCGGATAATCGGTGTTATTCCAGTTCTGACATAACACCGATATGCGGAAATCCATTGACGGACTCTGCGCTGTGATCGAAGACCAGCTTAAGATGGATCCTTCGTCCAGTGCTCTCTTCCTTTTCTGCGGAAGAAGACGGGACAGGATCAAAGCCTTATTTAAAGAAAGCGATGGCTTCGTCCTGATCTATAAGCGGCTGTCTGTCCGCGGCGGCTATCAATGGCCCCGGAAGCAGTCGGAAGTCCGGAATCTTTCCTGGAGGGAGTTTGACTGGCTGATGTCGGGAATCGATATCGACCAGCCAAAAGCACTCAAAACAGAGTGAAAATCTTGCACAGAAAACACCGGAAAATCCTTGTAAATTCGGCGTTTTTCAGCGGTTATTCCTCTTTGGTAAAAGTCCCGTTTCTGATATAATAAGGGTATCAAATCCGAGGAGAGAAACGATGGCTTCCAGTGCAAAAGATATCCAGCTTCGAGAGCTGAAAGATACAGTATCACAACTGAAAACAATGGTATCTGAACAGACTGAGCTGATCAGGTCTCTCCGTCTTATT
>DWWI01000171.1 GCA_019119745.1 Candidatus Mediterraneibacter gallistercoris
AGATCCTTTTTTCTTTATTATCAACATGGAATTGTCGTGCAAGTTATGTTAAAATATTGCACAGAATAATTACGGAGGATAAAGACATGAATAAAAAAGCGGCATATGCACTGCGGATTATACTTGGAGGATATCTTGCATATCTGGGAGTTCGTATTCTGATATTGATGGTGCGGGAGAAGCCGACGGATATGATTTTTATGTGCGTGATGAGTGCTGTCTTTATAGTTGTAGGCGGAGGTTATGCTGTCTATTGTCTGGAAAAGTTGTTCGATATCCGAAAGGGAGAAAAAGGAACAGCCTTATCTGATGAGCCGGAGAATGATAATGAAAGTTCTGTTTCCAGAAATCCGAATGCTGTCAGGCGGATGAATATGCAGGCAACAGAGATAAAGAAGGTGCCCGGGGAAAACAATGCCGGTTATTCGGACGATGAAAATGATACTTTTAGCCAGGAGAAAAAAGAAGAACCGGATAAGAACGATGAATCAGAAACAGAGAATAGATCGGGTGCGGTGATATTATCGGAGGAAAAAGAAACGGACAGTCAGGGGTATGATAGAGAAAAATCCGATGATGAAAAAATAGATGAAGAGAAATCCGACGAAGAGAAATCCGACAAGGAGAAATCTGTTGAAGAGAAATTCATCGATGAAAAAAACGGCTATGAAAAAACTGACGAAAAGAGAATTAACGAAGAGAAAGCTGATGATCAGGAGTCTGCTGATGGAGAATCTTCCGGTCAGGAGTCTGCTGATGAAGAAATAGAAAATGATTATGAGGAGAAATAGACATGCGTGTAGGAATGGGTTATGACGTACACCGGCTTGCTGCCGGGAGAAAATTAATCATAGGGGGCGTTGAAATCCCCTATGAAAAGGGGCTGCTCGGACATTCGGATGCTGACGTGCTGCTGCATGCAATAATGGATGCCCTTCTTGGTGCAGCTGCATTAGGTGATATCGGCAAACACTTTCCGGATACGGATCCGGAATATGAAGGAATTTCAAGTATAAAACTTCTGGAGTATGTAGGAAGACTGCTGGATGAGGGCGGATACGTGATTGAGAATATTGATGCTACTATTATAGCGCAGCGCCCCAAGATGAGGCCGCATATAGATCAGATGCGTGAGAATATTGCCGCTGCGCTCAATATAGAAACTGAGCAGGTCAATGTGAAGGCTACGACAGAGGAGGGGCTTGGTTTCACAGGCACAGGAGAGGGAATTTCTTCCCAGGCGGTCTGTGCTGTTGAAAAATATACTAATTACGCCAGCACGGATATGGCATCTATACCCGCTGGATGTGGCGGATGCTGCTCCCGCGGATAGAAGTCGGACGGAATTTATAACGATCAGGATGGAACGGAAGATACAGAGAAAAATACGCGCCGGAGCAGAGGAGACAGATAAGATGATCATACGCAGACTGGATCAGAATGATCACGGGAAAACACGTCCTTTGTGGGAAGAAGTGTTTAGCGAAGATACAAAGGAGTTTCTGGATTATTATTACTATATCAAGACAAAAGATAATCAGATATATGTCGTAGAGGAAGACGGGCAGATATGCTCGATGCTCCAGCTTAATCCATACCGCATTAAAGTGGAAGAAAGTGAGCTTCAGACATCATATATTATCGCGGTCGCAACAAAAGAAACATATCGTGGACGTGGTTTTATGGGAGCGCTCCTTCGAAGATCGCTCAATGACATGTATGCGGCAAAGATCCCTTTTACATTTCTGATGCCGGCTGCGGAGGCGATCTATACCCCGTATGATTTCCGTTTTATTTATTCCCAGTGCATCGCATCGGTGGATTCGTTCGCGGAAAATCTGAATAATGCTGAGGAGAGTTCCCGAACATTCAGTTTTACAGATGCTGCTCTCTGGAACGCGGAAGAAATGTCAGCTTTTTTTAACCGGAATTTTGCTGCGAAATGGCAGGTGCATGTAGTTCGCGATACAGCTTATTATCAGACTATGATCATGGAACAGCAAAGCGAGAGGGGCGGTGTACGCCTTATCAGAGATAGCGGGAAACTTGCAGGATTCTATGCCTATGCTGCAGAAGACAATCTGGAGATCCGTGAGCCGCTGTATCTTCCAGGATATGAGGCTGCATTTCTGCAATCGGTACGTGAACTGGCAGCTTCTGCCGATAAAAGACCCAAAGATAAAACAGAGGGTACGATAAAGATTTTTGCATGCCCGGAATATATGGCGGATGAAAAGAAACCTGTTATTATGGCGCGGATCATATGTCTAAGAGAACTTTTGAAAAGCATGCGGGTCTCTGAGGAGGATGGCGTGGATTGCTCTTTTGCTGTGATTGACCCGCTGATTCGCGAGAACAGCCGCATATGGCGTATTACAAGCTGCCCGGGCGAGACGCGGCTCAATGTGTGTGAGACTGAGGATTCAGAAGGCGTGCTGCCGATAGATGTACTGACGGAGCTGCTGTTCGGACGGATCGGCACAGATGAACTGATCGGGAGAGAAAATGTAATCATGCCGGAGCATCTGGCAGGAGAGCTTCAGAAGATTATAAAACTTACAAAAATATTTCTGAATGAAGTGGTGTGATCATGTTTCGGCTGGCTGAACTGTTAGTTGACAAAAACGGAAATATCTCATAATATAAGGTGTAGTCAGATATAAACTAAAGGCCGGGAACGGAGAGAGTAGCATATTCAGAAACTTACAGAGAGAAGATGCCGCTGGCTGAAAGCATCTTTGAGCGGAGAGTATGTGAAGTGCATCCGGGAGCTGATCCTGTGAAATACATAAGTAGCGGGATACGTGGGTATACGTTACATACAGGCAGAGTGAAAGAATTTATTCTTTTAATAGAGTGGAACCGCGGATATGACTTCGTCTCTTATAGGAGGCGGAGTCTTTTTTGCAGTGTGCCGCTTTATTTATTTGATAAGGAGAGAAAAATGGGTATAATATCTTATATTAAGGAGGAGATTCAGGTGATCCGTGAACGTGATCCCGCGATCAAATCTAATATGGAAGTTTTCCTTTATCCCAGCTTCAAAGTAATCCTGCGATACAGATTTGCGCATAAGCTGTATCTGAAAGGACATTATTTCTGGGCAAGATGGATTTCCCAGAGAGCTGCTCGAAAGACCGGAATAGAGATTCATCCGGGCGCAACGATCGGAAAGGGATTATTCATAGATCATGGAAGCGGTGTTATTATCGGGGAGACAGCAGTAATAGGTGATAATGTTACCCTGTATCAGGGGGTGACTCTTGGAGGAACCGGAAAAGAAAAAGGAAAACGGCATCCGACTCTGGAAGATAATGTAATGGTAAGCGCGGGAGCTAAGATTCTGGGTTCATTTACAATCGGTGAAAACTCAAAGATCGGGGCAGGATCTGTCGTGCTTGAAGAAGTACCGCCAAATTGTACGGTAGTCGGCGTACCGGGGCGTATCGTCCGCATGGACAATAAGAAGGTGCCGAGGCTCGATATGGACCAGATACACCTCCCGGATCCGGTACTCAACGATATCAGAAAACTGCAGGATGAGAATATCAGATTACATAATGAACTGAAAAATCTTATGAAAGAGCTCAGGTGTATAGATAAGAAAGGAGAAGACGATGAAAATCTATAATACAATGTCAAAGAGAAAAGAGGAGTTTGTTCCTCTTGAAGAGGGAAAGGTAAAGATGTATGTATGCGGGCCTACTGTATACAACTTCATTCATATCGGAAACGCACGTCCGATGATTGTTTTTGATACCGTGAGAAGATATTTTGAGTATAAAGGATATGATGTGAATTTCGTATCGAACTTCACGGATGTTGATGATAAGATCATCAAAAAGGCAATCGAGGAAGGGGTGACTGCGGAAGAGATTTCCAAGCGCTATATTGCGGAGTGCAAGAAAGACATGGACGCCATGAACATCAAACCCGCCACCAAGAACCCGCTTGCGACAGAGGAAATCTGCGGTATGGTCGATATGATCCAGACGCTGATCGACAAAGGATATGCTTATGAGAAAAACGGGACTGTATATTACCGTACGAGAAAATTCAAAGATTACGGAAAGCTTTCTCACAAAAATCTTGACGATCTTCAGTCCGGCGGAAGAACGCTCCTTGTCACCGGCGAGGATGAGAAAGAAGATCCGCTTGATTTTGTGCTCTGGAAGCCGAAAAAAGAAGGAGAGCCGGCCTGGCAGTCTCCGTGGAGCGAGGGACGTCCGGGATGGCATATCGAGTGTTCGGAGATGTCAAAAAAATATCTCGGAGAGCAGATTGACATTCACGCGGGCGGCGAAGATCTGATCTTCCCT
>DWWI01000172.1 GCA_019119745.1 Candidatus Mediterraneibacter gallistercoris
GGATGCAGCAGATGCGCCCAGAGCAGAACGGGCCTGCGAAAAGCTTTGCGGGAAATCTCTGAGCTCTGAAACAGAACCCAGTCCGGAATGGATGTCCCAGTGAGGAAATGACCGGCTGATACGGCCGGCAAGCTCCCGGACTGCATCTCTCAGTTCAGCGGGAGCCCCTGCTTCTGAGGTGTTATGTTCCGGATTCCCTGTACCGGGAAGGATGACAAGAATATCCTCTCTGAACCGGCATACATGGCTGCCGGGGAAATGAATTTTCAGCTCCAGTTTTAAAGCGGTTTCAAACCGTTGCTTTTCCTGTTCCGGTCCATCCGCGTTTACACAGTATGCGAGATAACAGCGGTCTGTTGAGAAGCCGCTGCGCAGGAGAACGCTCATGGCATGTTCCGGGTCGGAACCGCTGATAAGATCCAGAACTGCTTCAGTGACCGCGTCAGAAGACTGGGTGTCACGGAAGATCCGGTTGTAGTAATTGCGGGTGATATCGTAGATGTGGATTTCCCACGGCATGGTAAAGAGAGGGTAGGAGTGTTCCTCGCAGAAGCTTCGGATTTCCGGAGTGATGTCGCCTTCAGAGAGATACATCCCCGTGTTAAGGATAAGACCGCAGGTGCCCTGCCGGAACAGTTCGTGTATGAAATCAGCGAGCCATCCGGGAGAAGCCTGCTTTCCCATTCCGGTTGTGATGATCAGCTCGCCGCCGTACAGAAAGTCAGTCGTAGCAATATCTTCCGCCACATAGACCCAGTTCATAAGACGGTTCAATCCGCCGGCTCCGCAGACCAGTTCCAGGTGGTAGTTGTCTTTTGTTTCAGAATAAATATCCTGCAGTAATAATGACATTATGAAACCTCCGCATGCTTTTGCCGTAAGAATAGCATGAAAATAATATGCGAGTCAACGAAAAATGTGCTGACAGCACATATATAAAGCGGAAATTCGTGCATTCAGACTATTGGAACTATTGGATTGTTGTGCGATACTTATAAGCGAAAGAACGAGGAAGTACTTTTTGGAGAGACTTTCTCGTTTTTGTTTTATCGAAAGATTGAAGTGACATACACAGGAGGATGATATTATGCTTAGAACAGATTTGCCTGAGATTGTAACAGAGACGCTTCCGGGACCGAAAGCGAAAGCGATGATCGAGAGAAGAAAAAATGCAGTGCCTTCAGCGATCGGCTGCGTTTATCCTGTAGTGATCGAGCGCGGCGAGGGCGCCATGGTGGAAGACGTGGACGGCAACAAGTTTCTTGACTGGGTCGGCGGCGTAGGCGTACTGAACATCGGATACTCACAGCCGGAGATTATCGAGGCTGTGAAAGAACAGTCGGAGCGCTACTTCCACGGAATGTTTAATATAGTAACCCACGAGGGCTATGTGGCCCTTGCGGAGAAGCTGGCGCAGATCACACCGGTAAAAGGAGAAAAGAAAAAAGTATTCTTCGCAAACAGCGGCGCGGAGGCAGATGAAAACGCGGTCAAAGTGGCCAAGGCGTATACAGGAAGACCGAACATTATTGTATTTTCAGGCGCTTTTCATGGAAGAACCCTGCTGACGATGACCATGACATCCAAGAAAGCATATACAACAGGACTCGGCCCTCTGGCTACAGGAGTGTTCCGCGCAAGATTCCCGTACTATTACCGCAATCCGGAAGGCATGCCGCAGGAAAAAGCGCTGGACTATTATATGCAGTCCATTGAGAATGTTTTCGAAGAATGCGGCGCGCCGGATACCATCGCGGCAATCGTAGTGGAGCCGCTGCAGGGCGAGGGCGGATTTATACCTGCGCCTATTGAGTGGGTAAAAGCGGTAAGGGAAGTCTGCGATAAGTACGGTATTCTTCTGATCGCGGATGAAGTGCAGAGTGGCTTCTGCCGGACAGGACGGATGTTTGCATCCGAATACTGGAAGGAAGCAGGCGTAATGCCGGATATTCTTGCGACTGCAAAATCAATCGCGGCCGGTATTCCTCTCTCTGCAATCGTTGCAGGTGAAGAGATCATGGAGTCTGTTGCACCCGGGACGATCGGAGGAACGTTCTGCGGCAATCCTCTGGCGTGCGCGGCGGCGCTCAAGACCATCGAGATCATGGAACGGGATCACCTTGCCGAGAGATCCTGTCAGATCGGAGAAAAGGTTATGGCGAGATATCAGGCGATGATGGAAAAATATCCGGTGATCGGAGACGTCCGTGGACTTGGGGCTATGGTAGGCATTGAATTTGTGAAGGATAAGACTACAAAAGAGCCGGCTCCGGAGCTGACATCGGCAGTAATCCAGGCCTGCGCGTCCATGGGACTGATTGTAGAGGGCGCCGGCACATACCACAATGTCATCCGTTTTCTTGCTCCGCTTGTCATCACCGACGAGCAGCTTGAAGCAGGACTTGACATCTTTGAAAAAGCCGTTGAAATGTCTATTTAGCCGATTTATAATAATCCCGGAAACTCTTGTGTAAAAAGGGCTGCAGGAAGGAATGCGCAGCCGGGAAGGAGAGCAGGGATGGATTATTTATCGCACAATGTTGCTGTTAATCTGAAAAGAATCCGCAGGTCGAGAGGGATGAGTCTGGATCTGGTCGCAGAGCAGACCGGCGTGAGCAAGAGTATGCTTGCGCAGATCGAAAAAGACAGGGCCAATCCCTCTCTCGGCGTTCTGGGTAAGATTTCCAGCGGACTGCGTGTAAAAGTAGAGGAACTGCTTGGGCCGCCTCCTCTTAGCAGCAGCCGGGTCCGGGTTAAGGATATGGTTCCTACGAAAGAGGTAGAAGGCAGATATAAAGTCTGGACCTGCTTTCCTTACGAGGACAATCAGATCCTGGAGATCTACCGGATTGAAATCGAACCGGGGCATACATATGAGAGCGGCGGGCATGGCGAGAAAACCATGGAGTATATCTCTGTATCCGAAGGCGAGCTGGTCATACAGTGCGGCGGCGAAAGGCACTGCCTGACAAAGGAGGATATTCTGAGGTTTGAGACTGACCAGATGCACAGTTATATCAATGAAGGGACGGAGAAAGTAAGCTTCCTGTGTGTGTTTATAGATCAACATTAAAATGTATAATATAATGCACAAAAGAATTCTAAATAGTACTTTTCTTGATTATGAAATTAAAGACTGATAACAAAAAAAATAAAAAAACCGTGAAAATACGTGATAATTTATAAAAGAAAGATATCTGAAGAAAAGATATTGACATAAATTGACTTCCGTGATAATGTTATAAATGTACAATATATTGAATGAAAAAATGAAAGGCGAAGGTGCTTGTTTTAATGAGCGTCTTCGCCTTTTTGTTTTTCCAGGAAGGGAGATAGCTATGAGATTAAAAGACACAGGTTTAACAGTACAGGATATCAAGGACAAGGTAAACAAATATATGATCGAGACATACGAGCGTTTCGATTTTCTGGCGGAGACGGCAAAGGGAATGTACCTCTATGATGAAAACGGAACTCCTTATCTTGATTTTTACGCAGGAATCGCCGTGAACTCTGCCGGAAACTGCAATGAGAAAGTTGTGGCGGCCGTGAAAGATCAGGTGAGCGATATCATGCACACCTTTAATTATCCGTACACGATTCCCCAGGCTCTTCTGGCGGAAAAAATATGTACAACACTGGATATGGACAAGATCTTCTTCCAGAACTCCGGAACCGAGGCAAATGAGGCCATGATCAAAATGGCGAGAAAGTACGGAGTGGAGAAATACGGTCCTCACAGATACAATATCGTGACAGCAAAAGAATCCTTCCATGGACGTACCTTCGGATCCATGAGCGCCACGGGACAGCCGGACAATGCGTGTCAGGTGGGCTTCGGTGATATGACACCGGGATTCAGCTACGCGCCTTTCAATGATCTGAAAGCATTCGAGGAGGCGTGCACAGAGGATACCATTGCGATCATGATAGAGCCGGTACAGGGAGAAGGCGGCGTGCACCCGGCAACACAGGAATTCATGCAGGGACTCCGGAAACTGTGCGATGAGAGAGGCATGTTGCTGCTCCTTGACGAAGTTCAGACCGGATGGTGCAGGACCGGAGCAGTCATGTCCTATATGAATTACGGAATCAAGCCGGATATCGTATCTATGGCAAAGGCCATGGGAGGCGGAATGCCAATCGGAGCGATCTGCGCCACAGCAGAAGTGGCGGCAGCGTTTACTCCGGGATCCCATGGATCTACATTCGGTGGAAGCCCGGTAAGCTGCGCCGCGTCACTCGCGGAGATTGACGAGCTCTTGAGCAGAGATCTGGCCGGAAACGCAAAAGAGATGGGAGCTTATTTTATGGAAGAGTTGAAAAAACTTCCTCACGTAAAAGAAGTCAGAGGACAGGGACTGCTTGTAGGTGTTGAATTTGACGATACAGTTAACGCAGTGGAAATCAAGCACGGATGCTTTGACAGAAAGCTTCTCGTAACTGCAATCGGAAGCAGCATTATCCGTATGGTTCCGCCGCTGATCCTGACAAAAGAGGACTGTGACAAGGCGTTTGCCATTCTGAAAGAAACCGTGGAAGCGCAGTAAGCAGATCCGCGAACACAGACTGGTAACACAAGGAAGGAGAATGACAGATGAGCCATTTTGTAATAACGCTGGGCTGCGAGTACGGCAGCGGGGGACCGGATATCGGCCGGATGATCGCCGATTCTCTGGGAATTGAATTCTATGACAGAGATCTTATAGATAAAGTTGTGGATGAACTGGGCGTAGACAGGGAACTGGTGGAGAAAGCGGACACCGGAGACAAGGTCAGATATGAGTTTGACACAAATCTGGGTCCCAGATACGCAAACCTGACGAACCGGGTTATTGCCGCGCAATTTGATGTAATACGGAAGTTCGCAGATAAATCGTCCTGTCTGATCATCGGACGATGCAGCGATTATGTTCTGAAAGACCGGGACGACTGCCTGAACGTTTTCGTTTATGCGCCGGAGGAGTACAGGATCCGTCACATCATGGAACAGAAGCATATAAAAGAGAAAGAGGCCCGGGACCTTGTGAAATACAATGACGACATGCTCCATGCCAGATATAAGTATCTCACAGGAACATACCGGGGAGACAGACACAACCGTCATCTGCTGGTTGACAGCAGTGTTCTCGGACTGGAAAAGACGGCAAAGTATATTATGCAGTTTATTGATCTCAGATTTGAGGACATGTAGGAAGAAAGGGGTGGACACAGATGGAAAATAAGAAAAAGTCAGAATTTAATAAAGTGTTCAGCGCCTGGGATATCCTTGTAATCGCGTTCGGCGCCATGATCGGATGGGGCTGGGTCGTATCTACCGGAGACTGGATCAAAACAGGTGGCGTAATCGGCGCAATCCTCGGATTTGTGATCGGTGGTATTATGATTTTCTTTGTAGGACTTACCTATGCGGAGCTTACGGCTGCTCTTCCCCAGTGCGGCGGAGAACATGTATTCAGTTTCCGCGCCATGGGACCGATCGGCTCATATATCTGTACATGGGCCATTGTCCTTGGGTATGTCAGCGTTGTGTGTTTTGAAGCCTGCGCGCTTCCTACGATTATTACATATATTTATCCGAATTTCCTTCAGGGATACATGTATACGGTAGCGGGATTTGATATTTATGCATCCTGGGTTGCTGTTGCGGTAATTGTTGCGGTCTTTATTACTTATATCAATATAAGAGGCGCAAAGACCGCAGCCCTTCTGCAGACAGTCCTGACTGTCATAATCGGAGTGGTGGGCATTCTTCTGGTGGTGGCTTCTCTGTTCAGCGGGGATATGTCAAATATGGAGAATCAGCTTTTTGTCGGAGATACTACCGGGACGATGGCACGAAACGTATTCGGGGTTGCAGCCCTGACGCCGTTCTTCTTTATCGGCTTTGATGTAATCCCGCAGGCTGCGGAAGAAATCAGCGTTCCGTTGAAAAAGATCGGCGGTATCATGATCCTTTCCATCCTTCTTGCAGTCGCGTTCTATGGTCTTGTGATTTTCGGAGTAGGCTATGTCATGAGCCCGTCGGATATTGCGGCTTCCCAGGCGGGAACAGGGCTGGTGACAGCCGACGCCATGGCGAAAGCTTTTGGCAGCGAGATGATGTCAAGAGTGCTGATCATCGGAGGTATGTGCGGAATCATTACAAGCTGGAACTCCTTCCTGATCGGAGGAAGCCGCGCTATGTATTCTATGGCGGAATCCTATATGATCCCGAAAGTATTTGCCACTCTTCACAAAAAGTATAAAACTCCTACCGTTGCCCTTTACCTGATCGGAGCATTATCCGTACTCGCGCCTTTCTTCGGCAGACAGATGCTTGTATGGGTGGTGGATGCAGGAAACTTCGGATGCTGTCTTGCATACTGCATGGTGGCGCTTTCCTTCATCATCCTGCGTTCAAAAGAACCGGAACTGAAGAGACCGTATAAGGTAAAACATTATAAAATCGTGGGCGTAATCGCAGTGATCATGTCCGGTTTTATGGTAGCCATGTATATTATCCCGAATTCCGGATGCTCACTGGTGCCTCAGGAATGGGTAATGGTCGGCGGATGGTCCCTGCTCGGAGTTGTATTCTTCATCATCTGTAAACTGAAATATAAAGAAAAATTCGCTACTCTTGTAGACATTGTTGATGAGGATGAAATAGAAGAGAAAAAAGACGAAGGTGCTGTGGCAGCAGCTGTTTCCATTGCGAAGAGCAAAGAAGCGGCAGCCGAAGCGGAAGCAGATACGGTCTTTTCTTATTACCTTCCGGTAAATATTGAGTTCGGATGCGGAAAAGTGGATCAGGCCGGCAGCTTTGCAAAACCATATGGAAAGAATGCCCTGATTGTTACCGGACGCAGCAGTGCGAAGAAGTCCGGACTCTATGACAGGGTAGCGGCCAGTCTGGATGCGGCGGGCATGACCCATCTGCTCTTTGACAAAGTAACCCAGAATCCGCTGACAACTACAGCTGAGGAAGGAGCGGCATATGCAAAAGAGCACGGATGCGACGTGATTCTTGCCATCGGCGGAGGAAGCGTTATGGACTGCGCGAAAGCGATTGCGTTTCTGGCTGTAAATTCGGGAAATATCAATGACTATATTTTCAACCGGCTGACCAGCGATAAAGCCCTGCCGCTCATCCTGATCCCCACTACATGCGGAACCGGATCGGAAGGTAACGGGTTTGCGGTTCTCACCAATCCCGAGAATGGAGACAAAAAATCTCTTCGCTGCAATGCAATTGTTCCGAAGGTATCCATTGTAGATCCGGAGTGCATGATGACCATGCCGAAAAAGGTACTGGCGTCTGTCGGATTTGACGCGCTGTGTCATTGTATGGAGGCATATACTTCAAAGATCGCGCAGCCGTTTACAGACGCGCTCTGTGAATATGCAATGAACCTTATCGCTCACAATCTTGTAAAGGTTTACCGAGGCGAAGGGGACAAAAGAGCATGGGAGAAACTTACTCTTGCAAGTACCATTGGTGGTATGGTGATCAATACGGCGGGAGTTACGCTGGCTCACGGAATGGAACATCCGGCAAGCGGACTTAAAGATATCGTTCACGGGCAGGGGCTGGCAGCGCTTACGCCTGCGGTGATCGAGGCTTCACAGAAAGGCAGTCATTTTAAATTTGCGAAGATTGCGAGAATCTTCGGAGAAATTACTGCGGAAGACTGTGCACCTGCGATCCGTATGCTGCTTAAGGATCTGGATCTTACCTGTACCCTGTCTGATCTGGGACTGGAAGAGAAAGATATTCCTTGGATGGCTGAGAACTGTATGAAAGTCTCCGCGGCAGGCGTGGCGAATAACCCGGTGGTATTCACTGAGGAAGAGATTGCAGAGATTTACCGCGCCGCAATGTAAAGAAAGAAATAAACGAATAGAGTATGCGGGCCGTCATGTGATGTGGCGGCCCGCATTGTCAGTTAAAAACAGAATCAGAGAGAGGAGAATATTATGAGTACGAGACGTTTGAGCTGTGCAGACTGCGGCGGAAGTGGAATATGAAGGATATCTGAGATGGTGCCGTGTGCGGGAGACCATTGAATTTGCATCCCGGATGGGATTTCATAAGATCGGGATCGCCACCTGTGTCGGTCTGATCCGTGAGACGAGAATTCTCACGGATATCATACGTTCCCATGGTTTTGAAGTCTATGGAATCGCTTGTAAAGCCGGAGCAGTTCCCAAGCCGGAGATGGGCATTGATGAAAAATGCTGTGAAATCGGAGTGAATTCCTGCAATCCGATTCTTCAGGCAGAGCTGCTGAACAAAGAAAAGACAGATATGAATATCGTAATGGGCCTCTGTGTGGGACACGACAGCCTGTTTTATAAATATTCAGACGCCATTGTTACAACGCTTGTCACGAAAGACCGGGTCATCGGACATAATCCGGCAGCGGCCCTCTACACGGCAAATTCATATTATCATGATAAAATGTATCGGACAGAAGAACAGGAGGAGAAAAATGAAATTCAGAACAGCGGTAACGGAAGACTTTGAAACGGCGTTTCAATATATACAGGCTCTCTGGACATATAATACTTACGATAAAGAGGAAATTCGGACGGTTTATGAGCGGGTGATCCGGGACGAGAATTCTTTTGCCTTCTTTGTTCTGGATGAGGGAGAATATAAAGGATTCTGTCACGGAGATTATTTTGACACGTTCTGGATGTCCGGCAGAACCTGTTATATATCCAGTCTCATAACAAATGAAAAGGATCGGGGAAAAGGATACGGCAGAGCACTGGTGGATCATGCCCTGCAGCTGGCCCGCCGGGAAAGATGCAAGGCTGTGATACTGGACTCCGGATTCCCGAGAGAGCAGGCGCACAGATTTTATGAGAAATACGGATTTGAAAAGAGCTGTTACGGGTTTGAACTTGAATTAAAATGATAGAAGACAGATAAGTTTGATCGGCATGAGTGGATATAATTTTGAGATTATATAAAAAATAACTATATAAAAAGATTAAATATAAATATTTGCTATTTAATAATATTGGTGTTAGAGTGAAATCAGATAGAACAATGACCGGCCATGATATCAAAATGAAAAGCCGCCTTCAGGCGGTCTCAGGAGGAAAGAGAAATGTTACAATGGTTAATCGATCTGCTGACACCGATTTTTACAAGTATGGGCGTCAGCGAAGTTGATGTGCAGACGTATGTAAACAGTCTGAGCGGGTATATCTATGCGATACTGGGAAGCTTTGTCCTTATGATCGCAGTGATGATTGCTGCACATTTTATTGTGAAAAAGGGAACCCGGCACGTGGTGAGATGGAGCGCCGGCGTGGCGTGGGTGCTCATCGTGGCAGTACTTGCCAATGTAATCTGCTTTGGCCCCATGTATAATAACGTTGCGATCATACTGAACAGTCAGGCACAGGTGTCCGAGGACTCCAGAGAGAATTCCCGCGATGTAATCCGCGAGGTGGGAGAAGAGGGGATGGTTCTTCTGGAGAATGACGGCGTTCTTCCACTGTCTTCCGATACAAAACGCATCAATGTGTTCGGATGGGCGTCCATCGCCCCGATCTTCGGCGGCACGGGATCCGGATCCTCAGATACATCGAGCTGTGTCGGAATTCTGCAGTCCCTTCAGGACGCAGGTTATGAGACAAATGATACACTGACAGATATGTATACCGAATACAGAGAAACCCGTATCCTTCCGGAGATGGGAAATGTAGGATATACGGACTGGACACTTCCGGAACCGACAGCTGATTATTATACAGATGAGATCATGCAGGAGGCAGAAGAGTTTTCTGATACTGCAGTTGTCGTTCTTGGACGCTCCGGCGGTGAAGGACAGGATCTGCCGACGGATATGAATGCGGTCATCAACGGTACATACGACATCCGGGATGAAGTGGCAGACGGAAATGACCAGTATAACTATTTTAACTGTAATTACGACAATAACGGTGACTATGACGATTTTGACGAAGGAGAGCACTATCTGGAACTGTCCAATACCGAAGAGGCAATGCTGGATATTGTGTGTAATGCATTTGACGACGTGATCGTGGTCATCAACTCCAATAACGCCATGGAACTTGGCTGGGTAGAGAATTATGATTCTATCGGCGCGCTCATTCTGGCACCGGGAACCGGCGAGACCGGTATGGCTGCACTGGGTGAGATTATTAAAGGAGACGTAAACCCGTCAGGAAAGACTGTAGACACTTATGTCTATGACCTGACAGCTGCACCGAATTATAACAATACAGGAAACTTTGCGTACAATAATGTCGAAGACCTCAAAGAGGCCTTTACAGAGGCAGACGATGCCTATCAGGGGAATATTGCCTTTGTCAATTATGTGGAAGGTATATATCTGGGATATAAGTTCTATGAGACGGCAGCAGAAGAAGGGCTGATCCAGTATGACGATGTGGTCCAGTATCCGTTCGGCTACGGGCTGAGCTATACAAGCTTTACACAGGAGATCAGTAACTTTACAGATAACGGGGACAGTATTTCAATGGATGTGACTGTGACCAACACAGGAGATGTGGCCGGAAAGAGCGCCGTAGAGATTTATTTTACACCTCCGTACAACAACGGCGGCATTGAAAAGGCCTCTGTCAATCTCATTGCATTAGATAAGACAGAGACTCTGGAACCGGGAGCAAGTGAGACGGTATCCTTTACGATCAATAAAGAAGATATGGCGTCCTATGATTCTACAGGAATTAAGACGGAAAATGGCGGATATGTGCTGGAAGCGGGAGACTATACAGTCTCTGTACGGTCAGACTCCCATACCGTGATGGATGAGGCGTCTTTCCATGTAGATGAAGATATCAACTATAGTACAGAAGGACGGACAAGCGACGATCAGACAGCGGTCAATCAGTTCCAGGATTATTCCGCGGGAAATGTGACATATCTGTCAAGAGCAGACGGATTTGCCAATTATGAGGAGGCAACTGCAGCGCCTGCTGAGGAAGCCTGTGTGATGGACGATGAGACAAGAGCGGCAGTCATGGAAAAATCTGTAGCATACTATGATCCGACACTGTATGACAATCCGGACGATGAAATGCCGGTAACCGGTGCGGACAACGGCCGCAGACTCTCTGAACTGACCGGAAAGGATTACGATGACCCGATGTGGGATGAACTTCTGGATCAGCTTACCGTAGAAGAGATGAGTGATCTGGTCAATCTGGGAGGATTCCAGACCGTGGCGGTTGATTCTGTCGGAAAAGTGGCAACATTGGACAGTGACGGAACAAGCGGACTGAACGACTGGGTGACAGGCGTATACGGAACTCCGTTCCCTGTGGAGGTGCTGATCAGTCAGACATGGAATCCGGAGCTGGCTCAGAGAACAGGAAGCGCCATCGGTGCAGAATATGCGGACTGCCATATTTACGGATGGTACGGCCCTGCCATGAATATGCACAGAACGGCATTCTGCGGACGTAACTTTGAGTATTATTCCGAGGACGGCGTACTTTCCGGAGTGATCGCGTCTGCTGAGATCAACGGAGCGGCAGAGCATGGTGTGTATGCATATATCAAGCATTTTGCCCTGAATGACCAGGAAACAAACAGATGCAGTTTCCTGCTGACCTACTCCGACGAGCAGGCAATCCGTGAAATCTATTTGAAACCATTTGAAATGTGTGTAAAGAACTTTACAGGAGAGTCTCTTGCCGTAATGTCTTCCTTTATCTGGATCGGGACAAAATACAGCGGTTCCAATCCGTACCTGCTGAATAATGTGCTCCGTGGAGAGTGGGGGTTCAGAGGCATGGTACTGACAGACTGGGACGGCTCCTACGGCTACCAGCTTACCGATGACTGTGTGAGAAACGGAAACGACGCAATGCTGGGATTCAATTCCTACGAATCAAATGTACTGACAGACACCGATTCAGCAACACTGGTAAAGGCTTTGCGGCAGGCATCCAAGAATATCATGTATACAGTGGCGAACAGCGGAAACTACACGGTCGATAATCCGGATGAGGCAGGTCTGGACAACATGACTCTGATCTTTATCGGTATCGATGCGGCGATCGCCGTGGTACTGATCGCGGTTGAACTGATCGTGGTTCTGCGGTGGAGAAAGAAGAGAGCTAAGACGATTACTGTTGAAAGTAAAGAAAAATAGTATATAGCTGTTTGATATGCTCCCTTTTAGGCAGACAAGTGAAATAATAAAACTTGTTTACCTAGAAGGGAGTATTTTTTACGTATAAATGTTGCCGGAGTGTTT
>DWWI01000173.1 GCA_019119745.1 Candidatus Mediterraneibacter gallistercoris
ATCCCATAACGTCAAGTTAGTAAGACCCCTTGAAGACGACGAGGTAGATAGGGCAGAGGTGGAAGTGCGGTAACGCATGGAGCTGACTGTTACTAATAGGTCGAGGGCATAACCAAAGCGGAATAGGTGAAAGATGGATGATTGATTCTTTGTATGTAGTTTTGAAGGTATACAGACAATTTCAGAGGGAATGAGAGGGAGCACCTGAGAGAGTATTCTTTCAGGTGCTTTTTTCTGTATATTTTGCTTTATATATCAGCAAAATAATACTTGTAAAGAGCAGAATAATCTGTTAATATACAACTATATTTAATTAAACCGACAGAGTCGGAAACAGACAGATACAGGCAGTCCAAAGAGGGATAACGTTTTGTTATCCCTCTTTTTTTGGCTGCAGAGACATGGTCAGGAGGTAGACAATTATGAGAAAAATAATGAATATCCGTTTCGATTCCTATGACATGATTGCAAGATTTTCAAAAGATATTGCAAATGTAAAGGGAGAGTTCGATCTTGTTTCCGGAAGGAAAGTTGTGGATGCAAAATCTTTTCTCGGTATTTTCAGCCTGGATCTCTCAAAGCCCATAGTACTGGACGCAGTGACGGATGAAGTTGAGGTATTTGATAAATTTAGTACTTATCAGATATAAACTCCGTCTTCTGATATAAGATAGATGAACTGATACAAAAAATAGAGCGTAATCGGTTTTTCCCCTTGACAAATCTGCCCGACACGTTTACCATAAAACCGTTAGCATTTTATCAAGGAGGAGTTATTATGAAAATGTTAAAAAAAGTTGCAAGTATTGCACTTGCATCAGCTATGGTATTTTCACTGGCTGCATGTGGAAACGGCAGTGATAGTGGAAAAAGCGAAGGAAATTCAGATGCTACTACATTTAAGATCGGTGGCATCGGACCTATCACAGGAGACACAGCAATCTATGGTACAGCTGTTAAGAATGGTATTCAGCTTGCAGTAGATGAGATTAACGCAGACGGCGGTATCAACGGATGCCAGATTGAGTATCAGTTTGAAGACGATCAGGGTGATTCCGAGAAATCCGTTAATGCTTACAATACTCTGAAAGACTGGGGTATGCAGATGCTGGTCGGAACAGTTACATCTGCACCGTGTACAGCAGTTGTTGAGGAAACACACGCTGATAATATGTTCCAGCTTACACCGTCCGCTACGGCTGTAGAGAGTATCCAGTATGACAATGCATTCCGTATGTGTTTCTCTGACCCGAGCCAGGGTACAGTTTCCGCTGATTATATCGCAGAGAACGGACTTGCAACAAAGGTAGCGGTTATCTACGACAGTTCTGACACATATTCAACTGGTATCTATCAGAACTTTGCATCAGAGGCAGAGGCAAAAGGACTGGATATCGTTGCTGCAGAGGCGTTTACAAAAGACAGTAACACAGACTTCTCAGTACAGATTCAGAAAGCAAAAGATGGCGGAGCAGAACTTGTATTCCTTCCGATTTACTATCAGCAGGCTTCTCTGATTCTTGCACAGGCTGACAGAGCGGGATTTGCTCCGAAGTGGTTCGGCGTTGACGGTATGGATGGACTGCTTGATGTAGAAGGATTTGATGCATCTCTTGCAGAAGGACTGATGTTCCTTACACCGTTTACACCGGATGCAGACGATGAGGCTACTCAGACATTTGTTGCGAACTACGAGAAAGAGTTCGGCGACACACCGATTCAGTTTGCTGCAGATGCATATGACTGCATGTATGTAATCAAGGCAGCTGCTGAGAAAGCTGACATTACACCGGATATGAGCATCTCTGATATTTGCGATGCTATGAAAGGCGCTATGACAGAAATCACAATTGACGGTCTTACAGGAAAACAGATCACATGGGGCGAAGATGGCGAGCCGTCTAAAGAGCCTACAGTTGTGGTTATAGAAGATGGAGCTTACAAAGTTCTCCAGGCTGAGTAAATTCGTATTTGTCGAATCAAATGCCGCTGGAAAGGATCTGAAATCTGATTAAAAACAAAGCCGCAAAATGGACTGTTTGAGCCAAAGGCGAGTTGTCCATTTTGCGGTTTAACATCAGATTTCAGATCCTTTATTTTTTTATTTTAGCTTCTCTGTATCCGGGCTGCGGTCCGAAGTTTTGGACCTGTAATTGCAGCTATTATAATCTTTACCGCATCTCCCGGCAGATACGGAAGTACACCTATTGTCAGAGCTGTGGTAAAGCTCTGGCTGGTCTGCCATGCCAGCCATGCTGTTCCGAATGTATAGCATACTGCCATTCCAAGGATCATTCCCAGGATGGCTGTATATTTTTTACCCGGAAAGTGCTCAAGAAAGAATCCATGTATAAAAGCAAGCAGGATAAATCCGGCCAGGTAGCCTCCGGTCGGTCCTGCAAGTTTTGCCAGCCCACCGCTGAAAGAAGAAAAAACCGGAAGTCCGGCAGCTCCGAGCAGGAGATACAGAATCACACAGATTGAAGCGGATTTCATCCCCAGTATGTAAACTGCCATAAAGATTATAAAATTTGTCAGGGAGATAGGTACCGGGCTAACGGGAATTGGAATGGAGAATGGAGCAATAATGCAGATCACGGCCGTCATAAGACCGATTACCGCCATATTCTTTGTCTTGCCTGTCTGTTCATATCTGCTGGTTGTATTCTCTTTCATATCTGTAAACTACCTTTCATATGTGAAAATCTATTTCGAATAGCAGTATAATGAATAAACAGAGTAATGTCAACTAAAATATAAAATAAGTTGACAATTTCTCTTTTTGAAATCTTAGTAAAATGTTTATAAAAAAATCATATCGCAGCTGTCGGGCGCATGGTATAATGGTTGCACGATATGCAATCATTATACCGGAACGAAAAGATATAAGACAGGAGCATTATATGTTTGGTTATGTAACGATATGTGAACCCGAACTGAAAGTAAAAGATCTGAAGAAATACAGGGCATATTACTGCGGACTCTGCCGCGAACTGAAAGAGGAGTACGGCTTTATGGGGCAGATGACGCTCACATATGATATGACATTTGCCATCATCCTTCTGTCATCTTTATATGAGAATGTCGCAGACATGGAGATGCACCGCTGCAAAGTCCATCCAGTAAAAAAGCAGATGATGTTAAGAAATGAGATTACTTCTTATGCAGCTGCCATGAATGTTCTTCTGGCATATTACCATATGGATGATGACTGGCGGGATGACCGGAAAATCACAAGCTTTATGACGAAGAGTGTGATACACGGTAAGGTGAAGAAGATTATAGAGCAGTATCCCGGACAGAGTGAAGCGATCAGAAGCTCTCTGGCAGAACTTGCACAGTGTGAGAAGGAAAACAGTATGGATATTGACCGCACTGCGGGATGTTTCGGCCGGCTGATGGAAGAACTTTTCCTTTACCGGAAAGATATATGGGAGAGAAATCTGCGGAAAATGGGATTCTTTCTCTGGAAATACATCTATCTTATGGATGCTTATGAAGACCTTCCGGAAGATCTTGAGAAAGACAGATATAATCCGCTTAGAAAAATTTACGGGGAGCCGGATTATGAGCAGCGGATCAAACAGATTCTCTGTATGATGATCGCGGAGAGCACAGCTGAATTTGAGCGGCTTCCATGCCTTGTAGATGTGGACATTTTGCGCAATATATTGTATGATGGGGTGTGGAGTCGATATAATAAGATACAGATGAAGAAAAGTGAGGAACAGAAAAAATGAATAAGAATCCATATGAGGTGCTCGGAGTATCTCCGAACGCGTCAGATGATGAGATAAAGAAAGCATACCGCGATCTGACGCGGAAATATCATCCGGATGCCAATGTGGATAATCCGCTGGCTGATCTGGCTGAAGAGAAGTTCAAAGAAGTACAGGAAGCCTATGATACGATTATGCATGAACGGGCTTCCGGAAGCACAGGCGGTTATTCATATGGGGGAAGTTCATCTTCCGGCAGTTCGGGAGGATACTCCTATGGAGGTTCGGCTTACGGGAATTCCGGCGGATACGGCGGCTATCAGAATGCTCAGCAGGATCCGAGACTTCAGGCGGCTGTCAACTATATCAATAACAGACGGTTTCGAGAGGCGCTTAACACTCTGGATCAGGTGCCGGAGAGGACAGCCCTCTGGTATTATCTGAGCGGCTGCGCCAATGCGGGGCTTGGAAACAATGTCCTGGCAAGAGACCATGCGGCTCAGGCAGTTAATATGGAACCCAATAATATGCAGTACAGACAGCTGTTAAACCAGCTTGATTTCAGCAGCAGGAGATATCAGAACAGCCCTTATGGCAATGGATACGGCATGGGCGGAAACACATCCTGCGGTACAGGAAATTTCTGCTGTGATCTTTGGCTCGCTGACACATGCTGTGAATGTATGGGAGGAGATCTTTGTTCATGCATGTAAAGGCAAAGACAGTGGCGCTGGGGGGCCTTCTTCTGGCGCTTACCGTAGTGTTTATGGCTCTGGGAAGTATCATTGAGACGAGCACATTATTTCTGCTGGCCGCGGCGTCATTTTTTGTCGGGATCGTGGTGAGAGAATTCGGGCTGAAGACCGGCGGCGCCTTTTATCTGGCGGCAGTCCTGCTGGGAGCGGTTACTGCGCCGAATAAATTTTATGTGCTGACTTTTGCGGCTATGGGAGTGTATATCTGGGGGATTGAGGCCGTCTGGAGATGGCTTGAGAGGCACCCGGAGATGACACAGCGATATAAGGTTTTCTGGATTGCGAAATATGTAATCTTTAATATCGTCTATATACCTGTCGTGCTGATTTTCCGTGAACTGCTTTTTGGACAGACAGTATCTGACGGAATCATGGCGGCTGTCATTGCGGGCGGACAGATCGGTCTGTTTATCTACGACAGAGCATACGATTATGTGCAGGTACATATGTGGGGAAAGATGAGAGGACGATTTTTATAATCTAAATCGGCTGTTAAAAATACCGGACACTTTTATTGCGGTGTCCGGTATTTTCAGCATATTCAAAAAAGGAAGAGCCACATTTCTGTGGCTCAAAGGGGGAAAAAGTTTATGAAAAAGTGTTCTTTTCAAGAACAATTATAGTATAAAAAAGAGATGTGTAAAAAGTGTGTTCAAGATTTGAATGGATTATGAACAAAACGTAAAAAACTATTGCAATCCTGAATATAAAGAGTTATATTAATACACGTAAAAGGAATAAAATCTTCGGGGTCGGGTGTAAGTCCCAACCGGCGGTAAAGTCCGCGAACTGCTTTACAGCAGCCGAACCGGTGACTTTCTTTAGAGAGAATTCCGGTACCGACAGTATAGTCTGGATGAGAGAAGAGATTTATAGCTGCCTGTATATGATGTGAGTATCGGGCAGCAGTCCATTGTATGAGGAATGAACCCCGGAAAGAGATTTCCGGGGTTTTCTTTTGCTGTTTTCTTTATATGGTACACGGAAACAGCTGATGGGCGGAATTTCCATGAAGATTACCTTTTTCAAAATTAATATGCCGCATAGTACGGCGGAAAAAGGAGAGAAGAAAGATGAGTACAGAAACAAAAACAACAGTACAGACACAGGAACGGGGAAAGGCGAGATTCGGCGTCAGGGCACTTGTGAATATCGGTATGCTCTCGGCAATCGCGATTATTTTAATGCTTTTTGAGATTCCGCTTCCGTTTGCACCGTCATTCTATGAGATCGACTTCAGTGAAGTACCTGTCATGGTAGGATGCTTTGCCATGGGACCGTTTGCGGGAGCGCTTATTGAGTTCGTAAAGATCCTGCTCAATTTTGTGTTTACAGGCACAGATACTGCAGGTGTCGGTGAACTTGCCAACTTCGTCATCGGCTGTTCCCTCTGTGTTCCTGCCGGCCTGATCTACAGAAGAAAACGTACAAGAACTACGGCGCTGATCGGTATGGCTGTTGGAACTGTTGCTATGACTGTGATCGGATGCGTAGTGAATGCGTACATACTTCTGCCGACGTATGCCACAGCATTCGGTATGCCTATGGATGCGCTTGTAGAGATGGGAACTGCGGTAAACCCGAATATCACAAGCCTTTCCACATTTGTGATCTTTGCAGTAGCGCCGTTTAATCTCCTGAAAGGAGTACTTGTATCAGCTATCGTATTTCTTATCTATAAGAAGATCAGCCCGATCTTCAGAATGCGTCTGTCATGAGAGAATGGACAGTAAAACTGGTAAAAAAGGAGTTATATACAGTCACATTCAATGTGATCAAGGCAGGAATTAATGGCGGAGTTACATTTATTATGTATAAACGGATTGCAAATTTTTTGAGGAGATAGATCATGCCCGCTTCTCTTGATGGAGAAGCGGGTATATTTTTGTAAAAACAGCAGTTTGGATTGTGTTGTCAGAGAAGCCGTGTTTATGCATTAAAATCAAATGGAAATAAAAAAGTTGACAACTTTGAAAGCTTATATTAAAATATCGCCTGTAACATTTTTGTAATATCTGTAATAAAACTGAAAATAATAACATATATATTTAAAAGAAGTTTGTAAAGATATTGCAATCTGTTAGAGGAGGAGTATATGAAATATAATCAGAACAGGCGGCTTTTACGTATATTTTATGCTGCCACTGCAAGTGTAACTTTGTTAACAGGTTTTACAAGTCTGGCTGCGGAGAAGGATACTTTTTCTGTAGAGCCCGTTCTTGTGCAGGAGGAAACTCCATGGAATTTTGCCGATGCCGTAACAGAGATTCAGGAAAATGCCGTGAGTGAGACAAAAGATGCGGCGGAAGAAGCATATAGAGCATATCAGAAAAAGATAGAAGAAGAGAAGAAAGCAGCCGAAGAAGCTAAAAGGCTTGCGGAGGAAAAGGCTGCACAGGAGGCTGCTGCTCAGGCTGAGAAAGAAGCTCAGGAGCAGGCAGAACAGGCACAGGCTTCCTCAGTAAGTGTGTCCGCATCTGAGCAGGAACTTCTGGCGGCTCTGATTTTCTGTGAAGCGGGAAATCAGCCTTATGACGGACAGGTGGCTGTAGGGGCGGTCGTCATGAACCGGGTAAGGAGCGGCTCTTTCCCTGATACGATCACAGACGTGATCTATCAGTCAGGACAGTTTACACCGGCCATGACAGGGTGGCTGGATTCGGTGCTTGCAAGCGATGGATATACGGATTCTGCTATGCAGGCAGCGGCAGACGCGCTGGCCGGAAGCAATCCTATCGGAGACTGTCTGTACTTCAGTACAGGCGGAGGAGGCTATCAGCTGGGAGATCATTATTTCCGATAAATGTGGCTTTTGCCGGAACAGCAGATGGCAATAGCAGTATAATTATGATAAAATAGTCCGGTATTTATGAAATCACAGTGTATATTTCGAAGAACAGGAGAGACAAAAGATGACGATCCGGATAAGAGAATACAAAAAAGAAGATGTAAATGAAGCGGTAAATATATGGAATCAGGTCGTAGAGGATGGAGAAGCGTTCCCTCAGATGGAATTGCTGACGGAGAAAACCGGAGATGAATTCTTCAGGGGACAGTCATTTACCGGTATTGCTTACGACGAGGATACCGGAGAGATCGCAGGTCTGTATATCCTGCATCCGAATAATATCGGACGCTGCGGGCATATCTGCAATGCCAGCTATGCTGTGCGAAGAGACCTGCGGGGACAGCACACTGGAGAAAAACTGGTGAC
>DWWI01000174.1 GCA_019119745.1 Candidatus Mediterraneibacter gallistercoris
ATATTATCAGACAATTATAAATAATTTCTTGTTTACAAAAGAAAAAAAATCGTGTATAGTCTTTTTCATAAAATGCAAAGGAGAGGACAGCGATCATGAGAAGAGCAAATGAAACCCTTCAAAATGAAGGACAGCAGATGGAAACAGCGCAGCATGAAACCGCGAAGAGTGATATCCCGCAGGGACTTTACCGTGAGAGTTTTGAACACGATAACTGCGGTATCGGTGCGATCGTAAATATCAAAGGCGTGAAAAGCCACAGTACAGTTGCCGGAGCGCTTAAGATCGTAGAGCACTTGGAGCACAGAGCAGGAAAGGACGCAGAAGGAAAGACCGGAGACGGTGTCGGTATTCTTCTGCAGGTATCCCATAAGTTCTTTCAGAAAGTCTGTAAGCCGCTGGGGATTGACCTGAAAGGCGAGAGAGATTACGGTGTCGGGATGTTCTTCCTGCCGCAGGATGAGCTGAAACGCAATCAGGCTAAAAATATCTTTGAAGTTATTGTAAAGAAAGAAGGCCTGAATTTCCTCGGCTGGAGAGAAGTTCCGGTACATCCGGAAGTGCTCGGCAAGACCGCTGTTGATTGTATGCCCTGTATCATGCAGGCATTTATCGAGCGCCCGCAGCAGATCAATAAAGGAATCGACTTCGACCGTCGTCTCTATGTGGTCAGACGAGTGTTTGAGCAGAGCAGCGATGATACATATGTAGTATCACTTTCCAGCCGTACGATCGTATACAAGGGAATGTTCCTTGTAGGTCAGCTCCGTCAGTTTTTCGGAGATCTTCAGGACGAGGATTATGAGTCGGCTATTGCTATGGTACATTCCCGTTTCAGTACGAATACAACACCGAGCTGGCAGAGAGCTCATCCGAACCGTTTTATCGTGCACAACGGTGAGATTAATACGATCCGCGGTAATGCGGACAAAATGCGTGCCCGTGAAGAGACGATGGAAGCAGGAAAGCTTAAAGGTGAGCTGCACAAGGTGCTTCCGGCGATCAATACGTCCGGCTCAGATTCGGCTATGCTCGACAACGCCCTTGAATTCATGGTAATGAGCGGCATGGATCTTCCGCTTGCAGTGATGATCTGTATCCCGGAGCCGTGGGTAAACAACCGGAGCATGTCTCAGAACAAGAAGGATTTCTACCAGTATTATGCGACTATGATGGAGCCGTGGGACGGTCCGGCTTCTATCCTGTTCTCTGACGGTGATGTGATGGGAGCAGTGCTTGACCGCAACGGTCTTCGCCCGTCGAGATACTATATTACTGACGATGATAACCTGATCCTCTCTTCAGAAGTAGGAGTGCTGGACATTGATCCGTCCAAGATCCTTGTGAAGGAACGCCTGCATCCGGGTAAGATGCTTCTTGTTGACACGGTTGCGGGAAGAGTTATTGACGATGAGGAACTGAAAGAGAAATACGCGAACGAGGAACCTTACGGAGAGTGGCTGGACAGCAATCTGATTCAGCTGAAGGATCTTCCGATCCCGAACAAAGATATTCCGAAGTATACGAAAGAGGAATGCACCCGCCTCCAGAAAGCGTTTGGTTATGCCTATGAGGATGTAAAGACTTCTATCCTTACAATGGCGAAGAACGGCGGAGAGGGAATCGCGGCCATGGGTATCGATACTCCGCTCTCGGTTCTTTCCAAGAAGAGACAGCCTCTGTTCGGCTATTTTAAACAGCTGTTCGCGCAGGTTACAAACCCGCCGATCGATGCGATCCGCGAGGAGATTGTCACCTCGACTACGATTTATGTCGGAAAAGACGGAAACCTGCTTGAAAAGAAAGAGGAGAACTGTAAGATGCTCAGGGTTAACAATCCGATCCTGACAAATACAGATCTCCTGAAGATCAAAAATATGAAAGTGGAAGGATTCAAGGTAGCTGAGATCCCGATTACCTACTATAAAAATACAAGTCTTGAGAAGGCCATAGAGTATCTTTTTATAGAGGTAGACAGAGTGATCCGCGGCGGCGCCAATATTCTGATCCTGACAGACCGTGATGTAGACGAGTATCACGTGGCAATCCCGTCACTGCTGGCAGTGTCCGGTCTGCAGCAGCATCTGGTCCGCACGAAGAAGAGAACTTCCGTGGCAATGATTCTTGAGAGCGGCGAACCGAGAGAGGTACATCATTTTGCAACTCTGCTGGGCTACGGCGCATGTGCGATCAATCCGTATCTGGCTCACGAGTCTATCCGCCAGCTGATTGAATCAAGACTGCTCCACAAGGATTACTATGCGGCAGTAGACGACTATAACAGCGCAGTAATCCACGGAATTGTCAAGATTGCGTCCAAGATGGATATTTCTACGATCCAGTCCTATCAGGGAGCAAAGATCTTTGAGGCGATCGGACTTAAGAAAGAGTTTATCGACAGGTACTTTACAGATACTGTAAGCCGTGTCGGCGGTATCGGCATCGAAGAGATTGCAGAAGATTATACGGCGTTCCATACACAGGCATTTGATCCGCTGGGACTTGACGGCGATATGACTCTTGACAGCGTGGGACGTCACAAATATAAGAGCGGCGGAGAAGAACATCTGTACAATCCGCAGACGATCCATATGCTCCAGCAGTCTACAAGACGCGGCGACTATGATATGTTCAAGCAGTATACAAAGATGGTTGACGCAGAAGGAGAAAAGGTCAACTTAAGAGGACAGCTCGACTTCAATTATCCGAAGAAAGGTGTTCCGATCGAAGAAGTGGAGAGTGTGGACTCCATTGTAACAAGATTTAAGACGGGAGCTATGTCTTACGGTTCTATCTCTAAGGAAGCCCATGAGACTCTTGCCATCGCTATGAACCGTCTCCACGGAAAATCCAATTCCGGTGAAGGTGGTGAGGAGATCGAAAGACTGGATACGGACCGCTGTTCTGCGATCAAGCAGGTGGCGTCAGGACGTTTCGGTGTTACATCCAGATATCTGGTGAGCGCACAGGAGATCCAGATCAAGATGGCACAGGGCGCGAAGCCGGGCGAGGGCGGACATCTGCCGGGAGGAAAGGTCTATCCGTGGATCGCGAAGACCCGTCATTCAACGCCGGGAGTGAGCCTGATCTCACCGCCGCCGCACCACGATATCTATTCCATCGAGGACTTGGCGCAGCTGATCTATGACCTGAAAAATGCGAATAAAAAAGCAAGAATTTCAGTAAAACTTGTATCCGAAGCAGGCGTCGGAACCGTAGCCGCCGGTGTGGCGAAGGCAGGCGCAGGCGTTATCCTGATCTCCGGTTATGACGGAGGAACAGGAGCGGCACCGAGAAGCTCTATTCAGAATGCAGGACTTCCGTGGGAACTGGGACTCGCAGAGACGCACCAGACTCTGATCCAGAACGGACTGCGCGAGCGTGTCCGCATCGAGACAGACGGAAAGCTTATGAGCGGAAGAGATGTTGCCATCGCGGCACTGCTCGGAGCGGAGGAATTCGGATTTGCAACAGCGCCGCTTGTAACCATGGGATGTGTCATGATGCGTGTCTGCAATCTGGATACCTGTCCGGTAGGTGTGGCAACACAGAATCCGGAACTGAGAAAGCGTTTTACAGGTAAACCGGAATATGTAATGAACTTCATGCGTTTCATTGCAGAAGAGTTGAGAGAATATATGGCGAAACTGGGTGTGCGCACAGTGGATGAACTGGTAGGACGTACAGATCTTCTGAAAGTGAAAGATGAGCCTACATCCAGCCGTGCCGCAACACTTGACCTCTCCGGTGTGCTTTATAATCCGTATGCAAAGCAGAAGAAAGGCATGATCTTTAATCCGAAGAAAGTGTTTGACTTCGAGCTTGAGAAAACACTGGATGAAAAAGTTCTCGTTAAACAGCTTCTCCCTGCACTGGAGAAAGGACAGAAGAGAAGCCTTGAGATCGATGTCACCAATACAGACCGTACATTCGGTACGATCTTCGGATCTGAGATCACGAGAAGATATCCGGAAGGTCTGGAAGATGACAGTTTCGTAATTAAGTGTAAAGGCGCAGGCGGACAGAGCTTCGGCGCGTTTATCCCGAAAGGACTGACTCTGGAGCTGGTGGGAGACAGTAACGATTATTTCGGAAAAGGTCTCTCCGGCGGTAAGCTTGTCGTATGCCCGCCTAATGGAACAAAGTTTAAATCTGACGAGAATATTATAATAGGAAACGTTGCATTCTACGGCGCGACAAGCGGAAAGGCATTTGTAAACGGCGTGGCAGGAGAACGTTTCTGCGTGAGAAACTCCGGTGTGCGCGCAGTTGTAGAGGGCGTGGGCGACCATGGCTGTGAATATATGACCGGCGGATGCGTTGTCGTGCTCGGAAAAGTCGGCAAGAACTTTGCAGCCGGCATGAGCGGCGGTATCGCGTATGTCCTTGATATGGACAGCACACTTTATACAAGAGTCAATAAAGCGATGGTTAAGATCCAGCGTGTAACTGACAAATATGACGTGCAGGAGTTAAAGAGCATGATTCAGGAACACGTCTCATATACAAATTCAGAAGTGGGCAAACGGATTCTGGATCACTTCGAAGATTATCTTCCGAAATTCAAAAAGATCATCCCGGAAGATTACGAGAAGATGATGGCTGCAATCTTCCAGATGGAAGAAAAGGGATTAAGCAGAGAAAAAGCACAGATCGAAGCATTCAATAAGATCAAAAACGGAAGATAGGAGGCGCGAAAAGTGGGAAAACCGACAGGATTTATGGATTATGCAAGAAAAGACAAGACAGCGGAACAGCCGCTTGAGAGAATCAAGCATTTTAATGAGTTCTATACGCCTCTTACGAAAGAGGAACAGGAACTGCAGGGGGCGCGGTGCATGGCGTGCGGCGTGCCGTTCTGCCAGTCAGGCTTAAATCTGATGGGGATGGCCAGCGGATGCCCGCTGCATAACCTTGTGCCGGAGTGGAATGATCTGATCTATAACGGCAACTGGGAGGAGGCATATTACCGTCTGGCAAAGACAAATAACTTCCCGGAGTTTACTTCCAGAGTATGTCCGGCTCTCTGTGAGAATGCATGTACGTGCGGCCTGAATCAGGATCCGGTGGCGTCAAAGAGCAATGAATACGCCATCATTGAAAATGCGTATGACAAGGGATATGCAAAAGCACGTCCGCCGAAAGTGCGTACAGGCAAAAAAGTGGCTGTCATCGGTTCCGGTCCGTCCGGACTGGCGGCAGCGGATCTTCTCAACAGAAGAGGACATCAGGTCACTGTGTTCGAGCGGGAGGATAAACCGGGCGGACTGCTCCGTTACGGTATTCCGAATATGAAACTGGAGAAGCAGTATATTGACAGAAAACTTAAGATCATGGAGGAAGAAGGCGTTGAGTTCCGCGTGAACTGCAATGTAGGAAAGGATGTAAAACCGGCGCAGCTCTTAAAAGAGTACGACCGCATCGTCCTTGCCTGTGGAGCGTCCCATCCCCGCGATATCAAAGCCCCGGGGCGTGACGCGGAGGGAATCTATTTTGCGGTGGATTTCCTGAAGTCCACGACGAAAGCTCTCTGGTCTCATAATATGCAGCTTAAGGACGGGACATATATTTCCGCAAAAGGAAAAAATGTAATCGTCATCGGCGGCGGAGATACTGGAAATGACTGTGTCGGTACTTCCATCCGCCACGGCGCCAAGTCTGTGCTCCAGCTGGAGATGATGCCGAAAGCCCCGGATCAGAGAACAGAGACAAATCCGTGGCCGGAGTGGCCGAGGATCTGCAAGACAGATTACGGCCAGCAGGAAGCGATCGCTGTGTTCGGACATGATCCTCGTGTCTACCAGACAACGGTGAAAGAGTTTGTAAAAGACAAGAAAGGCAGACTCTGCAAAGCCGTACTCGTCAAGCTGGAGAGCAAGAAAGACGAAAAGACCGGAAGAATGTATATGGCAGAGATTCCGGGCAGCGAGTACACGGTAGATGCAGATCTTGTACTGATCGCGGCAGGATTCCTCGGAAGCGAAGAGTATGTCACGAAAGCGTTCGGTGTGGAAGTCAATGAGCGTACAAATGTAAAGACAGAGCCGGGTAAATATGCGACAAATATCAAGCATGTATTTACAGCCGGTGATATGCACAGAGGACAGTCGCTTGTCGTATGGGCAATCCGCGAGGGACGTGAGGCTGCAAGAGATGTCGATGAGAGTCTGATGGGATATACAAATCTGAATATACAGTAGAAACAGTACAGAATGTGCTGGTGGGAAAAGGTGTTGTCATGTGTGAATGAACGATGCCTTTTTCTATTATCTGATGCGTCAAATTTAGAGTAAAAAGAGTGTATTGTGTGAAAATTTAGCTGATATTGTTGAAAAAGATGCATTTCTGCGGTATTATTCATTTGTAAAATTGCTAAATGTGAGTAGACAGTACAGGTGAAAATATGAAAAACAGAAGATTACATAATATATTAATCACAACAGGAGTGATCTGTGCTCTGACAGTGACCCCTGTATGTGCGGCGTCTGACAGTACGTTGGACAGTCTCCAGAGTGAGCAGAATAATCTGGAGAATCAGAAAAGCAGCGCCCAGGGTGAGTTGAACAGTCTGCAGGCAGAACTGGAAACACTGTTGTCAAAGATCTCGGATTTGGAGGGCTAGCTCATATCCAAAGGACAGGAGATTTCGCAGGCGGAGAAGGATCTGAAAGCGGCGGAAGAGAAACGTCAGGAACAGTACGACGCTATGAAACTGAGGATTAAATATATCTATGAGTCGGGCGGTGACGCGGCGGCTCTGGAGAGAGTAATTACCTCTGGGGATATAACGAGTATGCTTACGCAGGCGGAATATTCGCAGCAGGTACATGAATATGACCGGAAACAGCTCCAGGCATATGCCGAGACCGTACAGGAGATTGAAGATCTTCAGAATACTCTTGAGAAAGATATGTCAAAACTGGAAAATCTCGAATCTGACTATGCGGAACAGCAGGAGACACTGAATACGACAATTTCCTCAAAGCAGGATGAAATTTCCGATCTGGATGGAATGCTTCAGGATGCGGCAAGAAAAGTTCTGGAAGAACAGCAGCGGCAGCAGGAGGCAGAGCAGCAGGCACGGTCTGAGCAGGCCGGCACTGGCAGCAGTTCTGCTGAAGTTCAGAATAGTAGCAGCGAAACGGAATCAGATAGTGAAAATACGCAAGGCGGGGGAAGTACACAAGGCAGTGGAAGTACACAAGGCAGTGGAAGTACACAAGGCAGTGGAAGTACACAAGGCGGCGGAAGTACGCAAGGCGGCGGTTCCGGAAGCGGAAATACTTCAACGGAGACGCCTTCTGCTCCGGATACCGGCGGATCGGATACGGGAAGTTCATCCACGCCTCCCAGCTATGATTCGTCTTCGGGAAGCAGTGTTGTCGGCCGTGCGCAGAGTATGATCGGGCGTCCATATGAATGGGGAGCGGCAGGACCGGATTCTTTTGATTGTTCGGGACTTGTAAGCTACTGCCTGACCGGAAGATTTGTTCACCTGTGGTCGACATCAGATATTATTACATGGCCGCGCGTGAGCAATCCGCAGCCCGGTGATATTTGTGTATCAGCAACACATTGTGGTATATATGTAGGGGGCGGGATGATGATCCATGCACCTCAGACGGGGGATGTAGTGAAGCAGAGCGCTGTCCACAGCGGTATGATTTATGTGCGTTATAGCGGCTGAAAAGTTAGATTAAAACAGGATGAGAACAGGGACTTTAAAACAGATGTTTAAAAGTCTCTGTTTTTTAAATATTACGAAAATGTTAAAAAACTATTGAAATTTATTCTGATATTTATTATAATCTATTACAGACTGAAAGATTGACAAAAGATAAGCCTCTTGAATATGCTTTTTTAAAGAAATGCTGTTGAAAAACACAGCTTTCTGTTGTATTATGCATATACGTGGGGACATAGATAATATAACAGGGAAAGGTGAAAAGATGAGATTAAAGAAAAGAGTACATAGTGCGTTTATTGCAACTGTTCTTACCTGTTCGCTTGCAGTGACACCGGTTTTTGCAGCGCCGGATACACTGGAACAGCTACAGAAAGAACAAGAGGACCTTCAGGATCAGAAAGACGCAGCACAGAAAGAGCTGAATGAACTTCAATCAGAATTGAATACCATTGTTGAAAAACTTTCCGGGCTGGAAGATCAGTTGATCGAAAAGGGTGAGGAAATTATCCAGGCGCAGGATGATCTGAAAGTTGCTGAGGAAAAGAAGGAAGAGCAGTATGAGGCCATGAAGCTCCGCATCAAATATATGTATGAAGCGGGCAGTGGTACAGCAACAATGGAAAAGGTTATGACATCCGGTGACATTTCCAGTATGCTGACACAGGCAGAATATTCCCAGCAGGTTCACGAATATGATCGGGAACAGCTTCAGGAATACGCAGATACGGTACAGCAGATTGAAGATCTTCAGAAAAAACTGGAGTCAGAGATGTCTGATCTTCAGGATCTTGAAGACGAATACCAGCAGCAGGAAGACACTCTGAATTCTACGATCGCATCCAAGAAGGACCAGGTATCAGATTTAGACGGCATGATTCAGGAAGCGGCGAGAAAGGTTCAGGATGAGAAAGACCGTCAGGAAGCTGAAGCTGAGGCGGAACGCCAGAGACAGCTGGCGGCACAGCAGCAGGCAGAAGCTGCACAGGCTCAGCAGAGCAGCGGCAATACATCCAGTGGCAATACATCCGGTGGCAGCACGGGGACAACAGGAAGCAGTAATACTTCCTCCGGCGGTTCTTCAAGCAGTGAGCCGTCCTACAGCCCGGTGACCGGTAATGCAATTGTAGATCGCGCATACAGTAAGATAGGATGTTGGTACCAGTGGGGAGCAGTTGGACCGAATACATTTGACTGTTCAGGTCTTGTAAGTTATGCATTAACGGGAAGTTATGTGCGGCTTGGAAATACAACTACCTTTATGGGATGGACAAGGGTAAGCAATCCGCAGCCTGGAGATATCTGTGTAAACAGTCATCACTGTGGTATATATATAGGTAACGGACAGATGATACACGCACCCCACACTGGGGCTCAGGTTACAGTCGGATCAGTACATAGTGATATGATTTATGTTCGTTATTAAAAACTGAATAACTGAGAATATAGGGGATGTTGCATTGAATTGATGCGGCAGCCCCTTTTTCATTTGGGAAAAATTATTTTTTGATAAATTACATTAGTAACTTGTTGAAAAGTCTGTATATTTACTAAAGAAAGTGGAAAAATGAAAGAATTAGATCCGTATGAAAGCAGAATTAATGATCATGAGAGGGAAAATCAGGGAGAGACAAGAAAAAGATATTCAGTAAATTGGAAAGAGAAGCGAAAAAGAGAGGTGCATAGACAGATTTTTCTTTTGGTGGCTGTACTGCTTATTCTCATTATAGGTGCAGTACTGCTTCGATTACTTCTGACGAATTCTGGGCGCGCATCATCTGAATCAGACGATAATACCGCTCAGGCGAAAGAAGATGATGAAGTTATAAATATGCAGTTTGAAAATATACTAGATGATGATAATGCAGAGTTGACTATCACCTGGGATGAGCCGATAATGAAAAGCACGTTTGAAGCCATAAATGCTGATCTTTTGAATTGCATCGAGAGTCTGAGTATGGATTCGGAGGAATATACAACGGGTTTTCTTTTATATGATCTGAATACAGGAGGCGGCATAAGCTATCGGGCGGATGAGATATATTACAGCGCCAGTGCTATTAAAGGTCCTTATGTAGCCTGGGTTGTTCAGACATATCCGGATGCAGCTGTAAATATGTATTCTAATATAGCAAACGCTATCAGCTGGTCGAGTAATAGAGATTATTACATATTGATAAATACATATGGAAAGTCAGGGTTTGACAGTTGGACGACAGAAATCGGATGTCCGGACGTTACGTTATCAGACGGCTCTTTCAGCGCTGTCAGTGCAAGAGATTTAACCAGACTCTGGATTAATATATATGATTATTTTACATCCGGTCAGGAAAATTCAGATACGATCCGTGATCTTTTTGTAAATACGGAGCAGTCTTATATCTATGAAACGCTGGGGAGTGAATACACAGTGTATTCTAAAGCCGGCTGGCTGGCAGATGGAGATGAGGCATATTATAACGTGCAAAACGATGCGGGAATCGTTATGAAAGACGATCATCCGTATATATTAGTTGTCTTAAGTGATGCATACGGACAAAATGAGCTTCTTGGGAATCTTGTGGAATGTCTGGATCAGGCACATTCAAGTCTGATCGGGCTGGATGATCAAAACTCATCTGATGTGGAAGGCGAATCCGGCACAGAAAATCAGACAGAAGAAGAGAATCAGTCCTGAGAAGCGAGTGCTTAGCTTGCAGGCTATAGCTACCTGTGCTAGAATGAATAAGATCTTACAGAGAGGACAGATAAAATGAACCAGGGACTAATTCACATTTACTGCGGAGACGGAAAAGGAAAGACCTCAGCAGCCATAGGACTGGCAGTGCGCGCCGCGGGATGCGGGAAAAAGGTGCTTTTTGCGCGATTCCTGAAAAATGAAGAATCCGGAGAGCTGAAGATACTGGATGCGGTTCCTGAGGTCACAGTTATCCATCTGGAGAGATCCTACGGTTTTTTTAACACGCTTTCGGACGGTGAGAAACAGGAAGTACGTCAGCTATATGGAACACTGTGGAACGGCATAGCGAAGATCATAACAGAAAGTGATTATGATATCCTCATTATGGACGAATTCATGGCGGCATACAGATACGGACTGATTCCACAGGAAGAGGCAATTAAATTTCTGAGAAAAAAACCGAAATGTCTGGAAGTCGTCCTGACGGGACGCGACCCGGACGAAAAGCTTGTGGAGCTGGCAGATTATGTGTCGGAAATCCGCAAGGTGAAGCATCCCTTTGACCG
>DWWI01000175.1 GCA_019119745.1 Candidatus Mediterraneibacter gallistercoris
TCACAAGTAAAATACAGTCCGTCTTCCGAGAAATGAACCTTAATATTTTTTTGTCTGTAATACTCCTCAATACACTTCATGGCATTCACCTTCCTGTCATCAGTCAGACAGCATTCCCCCGGCGGTTCGATGCATACTGTATTTTCATCTTTATAAGATACATGATATCTGGTATCTCTTCTTTTTAACTCAGCATTTAGAAGTACAATGTCAGCATAATCAATCTTCATGTCTCTGCTCCTTCTCTCTTTTTCTGCAAATGCTCATTACTTCTCCCCCAATCAGAAAGTAAACAAGCCAGAAAACGGCAAACGCATAGATTGTATTTATATTTATCATAGGATACGGTGCTGGAATCCCCTCCATAATAACATTGTAAACCAATGCCAGCGGAATAAATATCACTGTCCAGACATTAATTTTCCAAAATCTGTATATGGGCGATATTTTTTGTTTTCCAGAGGATTGACCGAGCCCTATCACATGAACCATAGTGCCTAAAATAACAAATACAAGCCCTGCAATCACAGCCCCTGTCTCCTGAGTCGAATACCAGATAAAAACAGACATTACTATCCCCAGCAGATTCAGGGCTGTGGCAACTGTGTTGCATATGAATGTAATATCACTTTTCTTTTCCTTCTCCCCGACAGGTTCAACTCCCTTGAGCAGATAATCTGTCGTCACCTCAAAATACTCGCTCAGTAATATAATCTTTTCCACATCCGGTGTGCTCTGCTCACTCTCCCACTTTGATACTGCCTGCCTCGACACACCGATGTTATCTGCCAGCTCTTCCTGAGAGATTCCTTTTGTTTTCCTCAGATTCTGTATTCTGTCAGCAATGGTCATAATTGAAACCGCCTTTCTTTTATTTGTGTACGGCCATTTTAGCAGAAACAGCAGTTGCACTGCCACCAACAGTGCCTTAAAAAATGTCAACCAACGGTTGCCCTGCCATAAAATCTATATATACTTTCCCGCCTCGCGGACGCTCAGCTTATCCATCTGCTCTCCGTATTTCTCAAGAAACGCCCTCACCCACTCCGGATCTGTCTTGGAGTAATCCCGAAGGCTCCATCCGATCGCCTTATTGATAAAAAATTCATCACTGCCGAGATTATTGACGATTATCTTCTCAAGAAGAGCTATGTTTGTCTTTTCTTTCCGCAGGAGCTGATGATCGATAGCAATACGTCTTACCCAGAAGTCCTCGTCTGTTGACCATTCCAGCATCAGTTCATCTACACGGGTATCCTTCAGCCCGATGTCCCCGATCACCCTGTCCAGGAAATCAATTGTATCCCACCACTGCTTCTCTTTGACATATTTTCTTATCTTAGGTATGTCGTCATAAGTGAGAAAATCATTCAGAGCAGTCAGATAGTCTGCCGCCAGATACTGGAATTCTCTGTGTTCATCCGCATAACACTGGTCAAGGAATCCCCAGTCCACAGTCTTTGTTTTCTTTTCTTCCTTCAGGATATCCCGGTAAAGCTTCTTGCGTTTTGGCGTCGGTATCCCATAGAAAGAGAAAAGATTTCTCATGTATTTTGCCATCTTCACAGCATTTTCCTGATCCGCATTTTCTTCGAATCTATTTCTGATCTCTGCATATTTATCCATAAAATTCCCCTCTATTGCGCGGAGAAATTTCGAAATACTTTTGACATTTTATAGATGTACACGATCTTCACTATGCTTACGACCAGCGTTCCGATAGTAGAGGCCAGAACTATGATCAGTCCGAGCAGCGGTATCATCACGGCAAGTACTGTTCCTCCGATCATTCCTAAAAATGTGCCCACATACCATTTCCACAGTTTAAACCATTTATCCGAAAGAGTCCGGTCTACATCACGCAGGACATTCGTATGCCCCATAAATTCGTAGTATTCTCCGATCATATTGACCACAATAGATACAATAACGACCGGAATTGCAATGAAAAACTCCATATTATCCGATATCGGCATCACTGCAATAGAGATTGCCGCAGTGAAGAAACAGCAGATTGCAGATTTCCGGTAATGTATACTCTCCGATGCGATCTTCAGCAGGATAACACCATACGCGGCAGTTGATGCTATATTCACGATCCGACCTGAAAATGCCAGAAGCGGTACCGCATTTGTCACATTTTCACTGGTAAGCATATTTGCGACAGTTGACACAATAATAAGCCAGAATAGTATATTCGTCCACTTTGCAAGCAGCAGTACATTTACCGTTGGTTTTCCCTCTGTCTGCATCTGGTTTACGTTTAATTCATCCATATTATTGTCCTCTTCTTTTTCTTATATTTTTTTCATGTTTTCCATGAATTCTTCTACATTAGGCAATCTTTTCACGCGTCTGAGTTTAATCCCTGATTCCTTACATACCTGTTCCAGAATCGCCTCAATCAACACATTTCTCACCCGGATTTCTTTTGGCACGCCATGCTGTGATATAAATGAGAGCAGTTCCTCCGCCAGTATGATCTTTTCATCATCCTCCGGTCCTGTCATCTCCACTTCCAGTATCATTCCGGATTGTGCATCGGCAAGCAGACAGATCCAAGGATTCGCAGGACGGTCATACACGACGTCCTGTACTCCCGCATTCAAAGAGATAATATCAGCTTCAAGTACCGCACTGCATTTCTCTGAATTTCTCAATTCTTCCAGCACTTCCTTATCCGTAAGAGTAAGCACCGGGAAATTATGGCCTGTAAAAGGCAGCGGCTTTGCCTCGCCTGTCACTTTCTTTCCTTTGGCAGAATAGACAAATGTCTCTTCTGCTTCAAATTTCACCTGAATCTGATGGTCTCTGTAATACAGAATGGCATCTTTCAGAAGCGCCAAATATGATGTCATGCGGCGTACTTCATTCTGATCCATATTGTATGGGAAATACCCCTTTTTGAAAGACAGAAAGTACAGCCACTGATTCTTTCCGCGGAACTTATAGCCCAGTTCTTTGACGATCCTGCGCTGTTCTTCTGACATTTCCTCGCGGTTTCCCCAGTAACAGGTCAGATTATTCTGACACGCCATCGCAAAATCGGACGGAATATTCATATGATCTGAAAGAGTAAGCATCATAAAATCATTCAGGCCGTCAAGACCTTCATATATGGTGATTCCGTAACATTCCCCGCTTCTTCCAAGTATACTGGCATACACTTCTTCTTCCCAGCCACCGTCCAGAGTAATGAGATCCATATCATAGAAAGTCTCCCAGGGTTTCAGCTCTTTTACTGCCATTGCAGCCTCATACAGCGCTCTCCACTCTTCAAGCCCGGCTTCTTTTCTTTCTGCGGCTTCTGATGTTTTCCTATATTGTTCATTTTCATTGATCTCCATAACATCCAGAAAACCATCATCTTTCATAAACAGTTTTTCATAAAGCGCAGCGGCACACGACGTATCTAGTTTATTTACAAGCCGAATTTGAAAAAACTGTTCTAGTTTGCGGTTCATCTCGTCCATGTCATAAAATGCCGGATCAAACTCATCTGTCGTATAGCCCGTATTTTCCAGCCATTCTGCTGTCTCCTCGTACTCCTCATGAGCCGGATCTTCCAGCACTTTTAGAATATGATAATATCCGTAAAGCCCGCCGCAATCCTCAAACGGACAGGCGCCTTTCGCTTTCACCACAACCGGATGCATTTCATCGAAATCCGTCAGCACAGACTCCACATCTACCCGATGCTCCCAGTCATCGCCAAAATCATAAATATATGTAAACCATTTGGTATGCTCCATAAATGGATCGATCAGAGTCTCTGTTGCTTCTTCAGCATCAGGGCCAAAAACAGTCCAGTCATCATCTGTGATTTCCTCAATCCTCATGCCAAGATCACGGAACTCAAAGGAAAACAGATGTGATCCGTTCCATCCCATAATCTCATTTAACAATACGCCCAGCTGAGAAAATGTTATTCCCGCCGGAACAATACATCTGCGCCAGATCGGCGGATGCGCGTTTTTGATTGATACTTTTAGCTGATACGCTTTCATATGTGTTCTCCTTATAAATTATTTTGTCCGATACGACAGGCTTTCCTTTATCTTAAGGCATATACCAGTAAGAATTAAACTGATACATATATGTTCTTGCACCTTTTGGCATTTGCGTCACAGCATTATACACATTATAATAATCTCCTGCGCCCATCCCTGTTGCACAGATGCCCAGTATCAGAAGAAACAGGCACTTAGGATAGATCATTCCAAGTATAAACGGAATAAATCCGAACACGATATTAGGAAGAAGCGACATAAATATAAATCTTCCCTTGCTCATCGTTTCCGGTCCGACTACGAAAAGCATTCCCTGTGCCCAGTTGGTATATAGATACACATCTTTCCTGAAACAAACCGCATGGAGCAGTTCATGGGGAAACAAAACAAGCAGGGTTGCCAGACATCCTACACTTATCTGCCAGTAATCTGCCCGGATATATTTTCCGCATCGAATAAAAGCGGGAACAGCCAGCACAACCATGATCACCAGACATAATACATTTGCGATTACAGCCAGTTCTTTTGAATCTTCCGCCTCTTTGAATTTAACGGCGCCCGGCATATGTTCACCATGCGGGAGGGATTCGGGATGCAGATCATATTTCCCTTTATAATGTAATTTCATAACTCTTCTCCTGCTTTTGCCAATCATTTCCGATCGGTTTCAGAGGTCAGACTCATTCTCAGATATACCATATCGACAAGCTGTCGCCCGCCCTCATAGATCGGATGGTCATAATACTCCGTGAAAAATCCTTTCACCACATGGGATCTCCAAAATCCGCAGCTTTCATAAAAAGGCACCGTCAAGGGGCTGTCCCCTGTGCCGACCTGCAGAATATCATAACGCCCACTGTAAGTGTCTGCAAGAAATCGGATCATTCGTCTCCCATATCCACGTCTCTGAGAGTCGGGCGTTACGGCAAGATTCTTGATCTCCAATATTCCGTCTCCCTCGTCTGTCACCACGCATTCCGCTTTAATACCGTTATCGTCAAGAACGTACATAATCCCCCTCCCAAGATACCGGTCGATCATATCTTCCTGTTCATCCGCAAGCAGAAGGAGATCCAGATACTGTTTCTTATTCTCTTTGATCTCTCTGATCTTCTGTTGCTCGTCTGTTAAGTATCGGCTCATTGATTTTTTTCTTTCTCCTCCGATTCCCCGCAACCTGTGATTACCCATGGTCCGTTTTCACACGTAAATCTGGGATCCCGTATAAACGTGACAAAAAGATGTGCAATGCATCTCTCGATCTGTTCTCTCTTATCGCTGTTTTCAAATGCGTTCAGCTCATCCACACTCACTCCTGCATAGCGTGCGATCGTCTCGTTCGGAATGTCAAAGACGCGGGTCAGCTCATCCATCAAGCCACGATAGTAAGTGTCTGATACAGGCTTTTCATGCAGCAGAAGTATCAGAAATATATTAAGGTATTCTGTCCTCGAGAAATCCAATGGCAGGTTCCCGTTCAGGTATTCCTGCAGTTCCGACTCCGGCAGTTTCGTCGCCCGGCTTATGGCGGTAAGAGGGAAACCCGCGTCCATACATCTTTTCAATAATACCGGGAGATCATCTATCTCTCGCATTCCCGGCCCCGGTTTTACTTCTATAAATGTTCTTTTCTTCATACTTCTCCTCTCCCTTTAGCATTAACCTGACATTTTCTGTCAATTCTGTTTAAAACTACGGAATTACAAATTCAGCTTCTTTTACCTTTCCGCCTGTTCCATATGTCACCAGAAGATACTCGTCTCCGTCCAGTGCCCACACATCCTGATCTGCACTGATCGTATGATCCGGCTCCTGCCACACACTGATCAGCTGGCCACGCTTATAACCGGCAAGATCGTCCAGATCATCATCCTGTAAATTTTCTAGTGTTGGAAGATTATCGGCGTTTTTTGTATGATAATAGGCGTACAGCCAGACGATCCAGACTACGTCAACAGTAAAAACCACTATTAAAACATTTCTTATTATCTTCTTTGCTTTTTTTCTCACTCGTACTGACTTCTTCAGAAAATAAGCCGGAATAAGCAGCACACTCCCTATCGCGATAATAGAAAAGATAAAAAACAACACAATTGACCTGTATGAATCTATCCTTTCCCAATACACTAATATGGCTGTGGCAAAAAATATTACAGCAAATGTACCACTTACCAGTCCTGCCGTTTCATTCGAATCTTCCCATTTCTCCTCACTTTTCATTGCGTCACGTACATAATATCCGACTCTGACATCCGGAAAATCAGAGTGTTTGATTCCTGTGACAATTGCCGTGATTGTAAGGATTACTCCTTCAAGCGTAAAAAGCAGTGCCATAACTACAGTAACCATATCGGTATCCCTCCACCTGATTACTCATACCCCACGATGATCTTCCTGCATTTTTTACAACGGTATCCCTCAATGCGGTCTCCGTTTATGACTGCCACCATCTTAGGCTCACTATTCAGCCTGAATGACTCCTCCCTGTCTTTCCATTCCATCGCTGCACCGCTGCCTATAGCACAGATTTTTCCTTCCTGCATTTCATTTCCGCAATATGGGCATTTCATCCTCCGCACCTTCTTTCGTCTCTATATAAATATATTAATTTCTTTACAAACTTTATAATGTCCTGTAACTTTCGTCTTCAACCTGTATAACCTGCTTATCCGTGATTACTTCTAAGTCCAGCCTGGAATTATATTCTGCAACTGCTTTCTCCGCCGCTTCTCCCATTTCGGCATTTCCGATATGCGGCACAATATAAAAGTCCACCAGTCCCAATCCGGTGTAATCTGTCAGCTCAGGCGCTTTCTCAGGGTTGTCCATACCGACGCAGTAACCGATATCCGGACAGGCTATGACCGCTCCTGCGGATTCCCCTATATACAGTTTTCCTTTATTGACTTCCTGTACTAATATCTTATCTGCCCCGGAACGCCTCAGCTCCTGTAAAAGATAAAACGTATTTCCGCCGCCGACAAATATAATGTCATTTTTCGTCAGGGTACTTACTATTGAATCATAAGTAGCAGTGGAAACATCCAACACGTCAACTGTGAGCCCCAGACTTTCCAGGGTATTCGTCTCGTCCTCGATCATTCCCTCTATCTCTTCTGCAATGCCTGCCGTAGGAATATAGGTCACTGTTTTTCCCGCCAGTTCTGGTTCAATTGTCCTTATCAGATCTGTAACCTGATAGAGCATAGATACCAGTATCAATTTCTTCATGACATCGCCACACTCCTTACTTTATGTCTCATTTTCATAATAGAACTCCGTCCACTTTCCCTTGTAAGAATAGCAGGGCAGATATGGATGCTTTTTTCCTGTCAGCTCTCCGTTTTTTAACGCCAGCGCATCTTCCAGATTCCTTCCGATGTACTCCGGACCTATGGGATATTCATGGTGGCAGGGTAAAATCGTCTCCACCTGATCCGCCAGAGTGCACATCTTTTTCTGGCTTTCGATGTAAAGATCCAGATTCCGGTGACCGCCGAACATAAAAATCGGTCCGGCTTTCTGCACGGAATCACCGGGCAGAAGAAGTTTTTTCTCCCGATCGATAAACGCCACGCTCCCATATGTATGTCCGGGAATCTCAATGGTCTCAAAATGATAACCACCGCACACGAATACGTCTCCTTCTGAAAGCGGTTCAAGTTCTATGTCACCTTTTACAAGGTGCCAGTCCGCTTTATGAAGACAGCATTTCCCGAAATCTTTCAGTCCGCCCGTATGATCCACATCTCCATGTGTCAGAATAACTCTGACCGGCAGATCCGTAATCTTCCTGACTGCCTCGTATACATGACTGTCCTCAAAACCGGTATCAATCAGCAGTGCTTCATCATCACCCTCTTCTATTCATTACAGATCTTTCATCGTCAATATAGAGCCCAGAATATAACCGCACTCCCATTCCGAAAACTTCTGCGGATCTCTGAAATATGGATGTTTAAATATAACACCGAATTCTCCCAGATCGTAAATCGGCATTTTATCTTCATCAGTCTGTGTCGTCTCAAGAGCTTCCGGCAGGGTATCCCCGAACACCTCTTCGTCACTGTACAGTTCCCTGTAAAAATCCGGCAGGGCCATAAATTTTCCGCACATCAGGAAATCAAATGTCCTCACATAAACTTTTCCTGTCTGCACTTCTCCGTCTTCCGGTATATCATGGACTTTCTCTTCTGCGCGCACACGCATGGGATCAACTCCCACAGAATCGAAAAATGCTTTCTGTTCTTTTGTAAAAGCATTCACAAATCTCTCATTTACCATCCTGTCCTCTGCGAAATTATTCTGTATATACAGTTTCTTTGTCGCGTCTACATCAATATCCAGTGTCCACAGATAAAAATCAAATATCATGTTCACCCTTTTCCTTTCACTCTTCTCCATGCTGCTGAAAAGAACTCTTAGTCCTGCTGAAATTCTTTTCTCAGAACCTCTTTCGGAGGCTCGATCTCATTTGCGATCGTATGTTCCGTAAGTTCAGACAGGAGTTTTATCTTCTTATTAAGCAGCGGCCTCATACAGTTCGGCACGTGCTCCTGATGCGCTCTGTGGATTGCCACGCACTCCTTGCAGTTGCCGTGATAACGACAGGCTTTTTTACAGGGGCAGTGATCCTTGTCCTTATATTCCTCCCGGAATTCCGCTGCGAACTCCTCCTGCAGTCTTAGCCCCTCTTTGCGGTTCCCCTTGTGAAATTCTTTCATAGCGTCAAGTTCTTTCTGATTTCCCTCAATGATCATCTTTTTCTCTTCCTTTCGTATATAAAACCTTTGCCCATTTCAGTCAAATACCGTTTTCCAGTTGTCAGCGGCATTCGCTTCAAAACACATCTCAATCTGTTCCTTATTGTTCTTTTCCTCGGCAAGTTCCGGGAGTTCGCCCACTCCAAAATAACGGCTTTCTGTCGTCTCGATATTTTTTACAAACTTACCGCCTTTCACGGAACACAGGAAAAATATCTTGCACACTTTATAAGCGTAAACCGGTTGATTGTGCTTTTCTCTGTCCTGCACAGCGATCACCAGTTCAGGCGACACATCCAATCCGGCTTCTTCTTTTACCTCTTTTATTACATTTTCCGTGACGGATATATCCACGTCCGTCCAGCCGCCGGGAAGTGACCACCTCCCGTCTTTTTCCCTGACCAAAAGCATCTTTCCATCCTTAAAAATCGCTGCTCTTGTATCAATCTTCGGTGTCTGATATCCGACTTCACCGCAGAACAGATCTCTGACCTTTTCTATCGGAATTTCTGATTTATAAGAGACCATTTCCGCTGCAATCGACCGGATCCTTTCATATCGTTCCTTATCAAATTCATCTTTGCAGTAGTACAGTCCCGCCTGAGCAATACTCTGCAGTTCCACAGCCCATTCAAGCCATTTTTCATTTTTATTCATATGTAAAATTCTCCTACATAAATAGCCGGTACCACTGATATCCGATATAATAAAAAGTCTCTCTTAAAAGAAATGGGATCTTTGTCCGCAGGCTGACATATCTCGTAGTAGGTGTCGGCGAACTGTACGACTTGATTCCCGCGTCCTCAGCCAGAAGCATTGCCCGTTTCATATGAAGCGGGTCGCTGACAATAATTGCCGTATCATAACCATATTCATCCATGATTATCTTGGAGTTTTCCAGATTCTCCTGTGTGATCGTAGAAGTATCTTCTGTAAGTACAGCTTCGTCAGGAATCCCCTGCTCCAGAAGATACTTTTTTGCCACCGAGGCTTCGGACATCTCCGAGCCGTCAGGCGATCCGCCTGTCACTATAATTCTGTCTACATAGCCTTCCTCATACAGCGTAATCCCGTGGTTGATCCGCTCCCTGTACACCGGAGAAGGTTCATCCGCATATACAGCTGCGCCTAGAACAATTGCCACATCCGCTCTGCATTTCTGATCAACCGTACTGAAAGACCAGATGTCATATATATTTTTGCCTGTATAAGTAACGAGCAGCACCGCGATCACAAGAAGGATCTTAGCCGCGAGTTTTCTTTTATTATTTTTCTTCATTCTGCCCTTCCGTTTACTCATCCGGCTGCTGTCCGTCATGGGCTTTCCACTGGCACTCTGTCAGCTGCATATTGGAAAATACCGCCTTAAACGAAGAATCCTCCGGAGAGCAGGCATAGATACCGAACTGAATTTTTCCCTTTCCTTTGTGCATATGACAGATGCGCATCTGCTGAAAATGGATTCCGTTCTCGGAGCACTCGATACAATAATCATCCTCCCTGCGGCTGAAACGATACCACATAGACTTCACATCAGCTCCTATGACTGTGGTCGCCCAGTCTGAGTATCCTTCATTCGTCACAACACTTCCCAGATGCTGATACTCTTCATTTTCATACTCGATGGAACCTTTCAGCCAGTTCTCACTGTCCAGATACATCACGATACCGCACTGATCAAACCGATGATGGCTCTCCGCGAAATCAGTTTTTACTATAAAGCTGAAATATTTTTCATCTGTCTCCATCTGAAAAACAGGTGCATTGTCATTCCGGAAATGATAATATGTCCTTTGCCATAAATCTGTGTTCGGCTTTGTGACAATCTCCACCGTGTCGTCTGTTATTGTGTAACTCTCCGGTTCTCTTGTCCATTTAAACTTTGTAAAATCCATGTTCTCCTCCTTAATTTTGAAAACATTTTTAATCTCTGTACCCTTCTCATGCAAGACATATCTGTCTGGCATATTTCTTTTCTGAATCTTCGATTACCTTGATCTTTCCCTGACCGATCAGCTTTTCAATCCTCTGTGCGTACCACCAGTCTCCCACACCGATCGGATTATTGCCGAGAATATCTCCGATCAGGCGGGCCTCCTTTTCCGGTTTCTTTGTGATCCTTTTCCATATCAGAAAATCATAAAAATCTTCTGGAACACCGAGTACCTTTCCATTTACCACAGCACGCAGAGGACTGTTGTCCTCCTGAAGTTCCGCCCAGTTCCATGCATACATTTTCAACTCCATTTTGCTCATTTTCTTTTCAAGAGACAGATACCGGGCAAATCTTTCCGGAAGCACTTCGCCCCAATGACTATATGAAACAATCGTATTATCCTGCCGCACTTCATACTCCGGCAGCCTTACAACGAAGATCTCATTTTCGCAATTCTGCAAAAGACTGCACAGATGATAGAAACCGCAAATGGAATATGGCGCGTTACTGTACCAAATCCTGACAGACTCACCTTTCTCGAGGAGCCCCTGTAAACGCTTCAGTTCATTACTGTAAACATCTCCCAGCTTTTGGCACTCCTCGTTCAGTTCCTTATCTCCGCCCCACTGATCCTGTACATACATGGAGTAGATCAGATCTTTTCGATACTGGCTGTCCACGCTTTCTTTTATATCCCCGATATCCATCATGAAACCAAGACAGATAACCTTATCCGGATCCTGTATATTCTTCGCGATTTTCACGGATCCGGCTTCGCTCTCGCCAAATAGAACTTCTACCAAAAATCCACCTTCTTTCCGCAAAATCCAACTGCCTTTATTGTACCAAAAACATATATGAAAAGCCATATTCTTTCCTCTATATCCGACAAACTACACGTTACATAAATCGTCAGGAGTGACAAAAAGCGGAAACCATCTCCGGTCCCCGCCTTTCCATAATAAATTTATTCTGTTTTCTTTGATGTTCTCCATACTCAGTTCGATGTGATTCCTGTTAAGAAAACATACATTGCCATCTCTTCCATATAAGTGATGTGACGGATCATTTCCGCAAGTTTCTCATTCTGCGGATTTTCTTTTATCTCCCTGATCCGTCTTTTTAATTGAGTTTTCTCATCTTTCGAGAAGAACTGATTCAGATTTTTAGATTCCTTCAATATAGAAAGCAGAGCCATATCAGCAGGTTCCATTTCTTCTTCCGATGCTACTGCTGCTTTCAACTTCGCAATCAGCTCGTCCTTATACTCTTTCACCGGAATGTACACCTTTTTCGGTCTGAACATTCCTCCCTTTTCTTCTTTTGCCAGACCGTCCTCCTGCAAAGATCTTCCAATCAGTTCCATGAGCTGTCTGCACCTGCTGCCCGAATACCAATCCGTCATTATTTTGTTTACATAGCGATGTTTTTCTCTCAGATATACATATAGTGGCTGAAGGTGTCTCAACTCATAAGGCAGATCTTTAACTACCTCAATTTTCTTATTTTCCTCAGCAATAATCCTCGCAGACAGGAGATCCATAAATGCTGCCGCTGCAAGCCCTGCGCCCGATTCCTCTCTTCGCATCGATGGAAGCACGCCGTATTTATCCGTCACCAATATGTAGTATTCCTGTGCGATCGATTTTCTCTCCATGATAGATTCCTCCGATATTTTCCTGATTTTCTCGTAACAGTTCAGCCATCTGACGTCAGGAGACAGATTTATGCTTGCATAAAGATCCGGCGACCGACCGACAGATGGGCTAAACTGTTACGTTTTCTCACCCGCAGACCATTAATCCGGATATAAATGGATACCGCTATGACGGAATCACTCCCAAAATCCAGATAAAGAACAGCGATACGGCCAGAGCAATCAGCCCCGAAAGAATCGCCAGAAATATTTTCTGGTGCAGTCTTTTCCCTTTTTCCCGGTTTTTTTCGATCTCACTCAGACTTTTCCCCTCCAGAAAAGCTTTGATTTCCTGATAAGTCTGCATATCGAACTTAGACTTCTTTTTCTCCACCCGGTAAGCCACGATAATTCCTGCTTCAAGGATCACGATCCAGATTACCATTCCCACATAAGACAAAAAATGTACCAGCGGGATCGGAGTAATGATGATTGCCAGAAGCAGTACCGTAAAAGCCAGGCTCAGATGTTCATATTCTTTCCTGTCAGCACTGTTGTTGATCTGTTCCGTCATCTTTTCCACATCTCCTTTGATTAATTGGTCCAAAGAGACATTAAAAACTTTACTAAGCAACACAAGACTATTCACATCCGGATAACTTTTATCATTCTCCCAGTTTGAGATTGTCTGTCTGGAAACATATATTTTCTCCGCCAGAGCATCCTGTGATAACGCTTTCTCACTCCGGTATTTCTTAATCTGTTTTCCCAGTTCCATTTTCTGTCTCCCTGCACATAAATTTTAATCATAAAAGTGTGGATTTGTCTGTCAAAAGTCTTTGACATCCCTGTTTTTCCAAGATTTTTGTACTGACAAACATCTTTGCAGACTTCATCGATCTCATATAACATGGAAATGTCTCAGGGCCTTTCCAATCCCATCGTCATCCACGTCACTTGTCACATAATCTGCAATTTTCCTGACACAGTCCCCTCCATTTCCCATGGCGACTCCGATTCCGACGGCTTTAAGCATATCGATATCATTTTCTGCATCGCCGAACGCCATGATCTCATTTCGCTCAATCCCATATGAATTGCAAAAATATTTTATTCCTTCTACTTTCCCGCCCTGATCAGAGATAATATCGACTCCATTATCACACCATCTGGAAAATCTGCATCCTTCAGGAATATATTTTTCAAACACTGTTTCTTCCTGCCGTGTCAGAAAAGCAATTGCCTGATAAATCTTTCCGTTTTCGTATGTACCGATCTCCGGCACAGGGGTAGATATACTGCACTGAGCCTTACGCACAGTATCATCCACATAATTGATATAAATCCTGTCTGTCTCAACCAGCGCCAGCGGATATCGTTTTTCACAAAAGAGTGCTGTCAAATCATCTGTCACATTCTCGTTAAAAGGCGCTCCGAATATAACATCTCCCGACTCGTCCAGACATAATTGTCCGTTTAAAGTAACATACCCGTCAAATCTTATATCATGAACGGGAAGTCTTTCCAGCTCGGTCGAATGTCTTCCTGTCGCCATAAAAATCCTGATTCCTTTATCCCGCAATTTTCTGAGGGCCTGTACTGTATTCTGAGGAATGCACTTAGTTGTATGAGAGAGCAGAGTTCCGTCTAAATCAAAAAATATTGCCTTTATCATAAATGCTCTATCCCCTTCTTATATAAACCAGTTCTGTTATTCCATTATAAACCTTCGTATGCTTCAGTCGGAGCTGTATTACTCTTTCTATTTTTCCGAACGGAGGGATACCATCCCCCAAAATCGTCGGTATAACCGAAATATGATATTCATCGATCAGGTTTTTCCGGATCAGAGGCTGAATAATGCAACGTCCCCCGCAGATCCAGATATTTTTACCCGGTGTTTCTTTCAGGTACACAGACAGCTCGCATGGATCTTCCCTGACAAATTTGATTTTCTCTGTTGAGTCCTCATTTCTATGGGTAACAATATAGCTTGTCAGATTTTCATAGGGCCATTTTTCCGGCGAAAGTTCCCTCCTGATCTGAGCATAGGTATTCCATCCCATCACAACAGTGTCGATATCTTTTATGAACTCTGAATAGGTATCCTCATTCTCTGTCTCTTCGTCCTGCCCTGCCAGCCAGTCCACGCTTCCGTTTTTATCAGCAATATAGCCGTCAAGACTCACAGCAATGTATAAAATAATCTTTCTCATATTCTTTTTCTTTATGAATGTTCCTCCACATACTTGAGAAAATCCGGCGTCTTTGACCAGTATTTCACACCCCAGTTCTCAAAGTTCCATTCTTCCATATATTGGTTACACTCATAATCAACATAATAGAGAACACCATCCTGCATAATAAAATTTGTTGGGAAATAATCAATATTTGTATCTGCCGCATACAGCAGACGACACATCTCTTTTACCTGACGCAGGCACTCATCCAACGGTCTGTCTTTTAAGACCATTTCATAGACCGTATCACCCTCTATATATTCCTTTACGATTCGTTCATTGTCCGTATCCACATCCAGCATCTTAGGCAGAGTGATTCCGATCTCTTTCAACCGCTTGTAATCCTTCAGCTCCGCCTCAATTTTATTCCCGAACTGATAATAATCACAGGGCTCATGATGGATCTGTTTTAATACAACTTTTCCCTGATTGGATTCTGCCAGATAGGAATATCCGCCCTTGCCTTTCCCAAGCAGTTTCAATATCCGGTATTCTTTTCCGTTTACTGAATGTATCTTTCCTATTTCCTGCCTGAATTCATAAGTCGGCATAATTTTACTATCCCTCCTCTACTTCCTTTTCCATCCCTATATTTGGGGGCAGCTCCATTTCATGCTCCATTTTTATAAATCCATATTTTTCATATAGCGGCCGCCCCATGTCTGTTGCCTCAAGCGAAATTGCTGTAATATTCCTCGCATAGCATTCCAGTACAAGCATATCCAGCACCTTGGAAGCTATCCCTTTTCTTCTATAATCAGGATGCGTATACATATTCATAATATATGCTTTATTTCCGCTTGGATTATGATATGTAGGCATGACCTGAAAGAAGCTCACTCCTCCTGCACCAACGACAGTATTTCCATCATATACCAGATATGCTATATGTGTATTGTTGTTAAGAGTCCTTTCATAATATGCATATGACTCACATCTCACTTCACTCATATCCACGTCAGCCGATAATTGGTTCGCAGCTCTTAATACTTCTATTCTTGTTTCTGTCAGTATGTCTATATCACTGAGGTCTGCCTTTTTATATATTAAATTCATCTTATTCCTCTTTTTCATTTCCAAATCACACTGCATTTTCCCGTCACTCCTCTGAAGTCACATCAGTGCCAGTCCGCACTCAAATGCCAGCGCCATATATTTCTCCGCCCCATTCATTCCATACTGCATCAAATCTCTGATCTCCCATGTATCATCACCTAGATTATCCGCACCGTATAGAAATTGAATAAAAGGGATCTTCCTGTATTGCGAAACTGCCAGCATGGACGCGCACTCCATCTCGACCGCAAGACATTCCTGTTCTTTTCTCTCCCGTATCATCGGAAGAGTTTCCCTGTAAATGCCGTCTGTCGTCCATGTCTTTCCTTTGACATAAGGGCATCCCAGATCCTGCAGGACATTCTCCAGTACATTCACGCATCTTTCATCCGCCTCTATCTCCGGCGACGGAGCAGCGTAATGATAGCTCGTCCCCTCATCGCGCACCGCTGAGACAGGAACGATGATCTTTCCTTTCGCTTTCTCGTCATCCAGTACGCCGCAGGAGCCGAACAATACGAACCGTTCCGCGCCCATTGCCACAACTTCCTCAAAGCCGACCACACAGGCGGGCGCACCTACTCTTGACTGGAAAAACGCGATATCTGTATCTTTATAGCGGATCTTATAGACCGGCATTGTTCCGTTTGCGGTATATAACTCCGCAATCTGCTCCACATGTTTCAAAGAAGCGTATTTCCGGATGATATTGTCTGAAAATGTGGATACACAGATCTTCGGGAAACCTTTTATCTTCTCTGTCGTATCCGACGGATTGATCAGTGCCGGTGCAGATATATCTGATCTTTGAAATATTGTCTCAACAGCCATCCTCTGATCCTTTCTCTTCTTCAGGTACAGTTCGCACCTTTTTCATCACATAATTTGTCAGCAGTATCCCTTTTCTCTCCACCTGCTGTTCCCGCACGACCTTATAGCCTCTTTTCTCAAAAAACGGCTTTGCCGTAATAGATGCGTGGGTTGTAAAGTTTTCCGCATCTACCGCCTGTTCCAGTCTGTCGCAGAGCTCTGACGCGATTCTGTGCCGCTGAAAATCTTTGTGCACATACAACCGGTCGAGATATCCTGTACTGTCCATATCCGCAAAGCCTACAATCTGTTCGATTCCGCTCTCTTTCTCCGGCGGCATCACTGCTGCCAGCGTCATATGCTCCTGCAAAGACTGATTCCACGCCGCATAATCTATATTACCATCAGCCCACGCATCCAACTGCTGTTCCGTATAGTCCGCAGCATTGACGGTATGTACTGTATTATAAAAAAGTGCGGCTATCTCTTTTAAATCTTCCTGTCTGTACGTTCTGATTTCCATAGCTTTACTCCTTTTTATCCTGCCAGTTTCCATTTCGTCAAATCCATACACTGGCGCTCATGTTTATTGTCACTTATTCTTCCTAAAAGGTGCTATAAAGAGAACAATCATTACCGCCAGGTACACAATATACAACACATATGTAATTGCATTATTCCATGGGAATCCCGCCTCCGGATGATTCAGTGCATATGCAATAAATGCAATAGCCAATATAAGCATCAAAGCGGCTATTATTCTCGAAAGTTTCTTTGTCATTTTACTTGCCCTCCTTTGATAAAATCTCGTTTTCAACTCAAAGAGCCACCAGCCTCGTCGAACTTTAACACCATAAATGTATCTGCCGTATAATTATCATTATATCTTTCTGTCTGTTGAAATCCTGCCCTTTCATATAAACGGACCGCACGCTTGCTCGATGACAATGTATCAAGATACATTTCCCCGTATCCGTTTTGCTTTGCCTCTTGAATCGCTGTATTCAGCAGCAGCCGTCCCAATCCTTTTTTATGATACTGCTCCAGAAGATACAGGGATTTCAGTTCGCACTTATCGCTGTCCAGTTTTTTCAGTGCTGCCGTCCCGATCATGGCTTCGCCTTCAAAAAGACACCAGAAATGCTCGAAATATTCTGATACATCGTTATACATCTTATGGCGGCCATTCAGTTCGAAACATCTGCCCGATTGCGGCAGACATATTTCCAGAAATTGAAGCAGCTTATCATGATATTGTCTTTTATACTTCTGAATTGTGCACATTATTACTCCTTAACAAGATGCGCTGTAATGATCGTACAACTTGAAGCATTAACCGTAATTTTAACATTATCTGTCTGACAGTACCAATTCTTGCCCTGCTTATAGATATTACAGTCAGGAGATAATATTTTATCTCTGCAATATTCCACAACATCTGCTGTTTCCAGCCGCAGATTTTTCTTTATCCGGTCTGCTCCCATCGGAGTTGTATGAAGCCTGTCCAGATTTAAGAGCAGCAGTTTTCCATCTGCTTTCTGGTCATCCGATTCCTCACCCTCAATTTTGTAACCTTCCCTGACCAGCCGTTTCAATGCCTTCGCTTCGTTTTCTTTTTTCACCAGAATGTAATCCGTATTATATGTAGAGACAACAAATATACCGATCTTCTCTTTTGCCAGAAGTGTAGATATTTTTGCCAGAATTCCTATCAGTGAGAAATCAAGGACTCCTTGGATCCGGAATGCCCGCCAGCCATCTTCGCGCTCTGTCGTGTTATCAGGCGCATCCTCCGTCAGACACACCAGCGAGTTTTCCTCATCCGTTTTACCGATAAAACAATATTCGGATTCCAGATTTACTTTTGAATAATCTGTCACTTTGCAGACCGAAAAATCTCTTTTAATTCTCTGTAACTCCATCTGTACCCTCTCCGTTTCTTAAAATTCTTGAGCTCTCTCCATCGGGGTTCCCACTTCAATCAGATTCCCGTCCGGATCATAAAACCGGATGACTTTCTGCCCCCAGCTATGAGTCATAAGCCGGTTGACATACTTAATTGAGGGATACAATTTTTCAAGTTTCTGAGAAAACGCTTCCAGATCCCGCTCCTCAAAATACAGTTCACAGGCATTGCTTTCCGAAATAATATCCTTTTCCAGAAATTTTTTCCAGATTTTTTTGTCCTGAAGCACAAGCCCCTCGGTCAGAATCATATTTCCTTCATTATCAAGTACCATATCAAGACCGAACAGATCGTGGTAAAACTGCTTTGATCTTTCAATATCATCAACGACGATCAATATATTTTTTAATCTCATCTACACACCTCTTTTGTCATATTTACTTTCTAAACTACCATATTGCCTGCAGGATAAACGCGGACATTACCAGCATCGCAATCACCTGAATGACCATACTGATGCCATCAATCAGATAAGACGGCTGTCTGATTTTTCTCATTTCCCTGATAAAAGAAATATCATATCCCATTGTAAATACTGCGTTTATAATTACCTCAATAATCAAAAACATTATCAGATTATTTTTGCCCCCATAAGAGATTCCAAATCCAATATGTGTAACGACAGTTTCCGGAATATTCTCCCAGTTCACAAGTAATAGAATTCCGCTCATTCCTATTATTATCCATGAAACATAGTTAATAATCTTTTTAATTTTATCCATTTATTGCTCCTTACATTGCCGATAACACTAAGACCTAATCTTCCAATTTTTTCACTATGATTTTCAGACTTTCCGGATCTACAAAGCTGACTTTCTGCCCGTATGTCTCGGTCATCGCCCGGGTATCTGCATCCTGCTCCCCGGCAGGCTGTTTTTTCGCCTGTTCATAGAGCATTTTCATCATCAGCCTATGTTTGAAACTCAGCTTTTCATAATCAATCCCGCCTCTCAGATGATAAAATTCCGTCCTGTCAGCAAGGGAGTTCGGTATCTGTCTGATCGCAGCTTTCCTGATATTCTGTACGTTCTTTTCATCATCCGGATCGGCAAGCCCTACTGTGATCACAACAAATCTTTTACACTTATCTGCCGAAATCTTTTTCGCTGTCTTTGCCATGCCCATGACACCGCCGGCATAAAGACCGCCCACATAGACGATCGTTTCATATCCATCCGGCGCCTTTACTTTATCATACGATAACACTTTGCATTTCATCTGTTCTGCCAGTGCTTCTGCATATACTTTTGCTGTTCCATAACAGCTTCCGTATATAATGATTGCTCCCATATGCTTTCTCCTTGATTTTATATTGGGTTATTTTTCTGTATTTTTTCTCCAATCTGCAACAGATAATCACTTAGCTGACACCCGGAAGCCGTAATCCACGGTCCCATTCTCCCACTGTCCCTGCACAAGATACACACATCCCGGCTGCGCGGTAAATTCTGTATTACCTTTTTCATTTTCCTGAACTTCTACAGGAGTCCCTTCCGGAATCGCAGCCGCGCTGTCCTGATACTGTTCCAGCAAAGAATCATCCCATGAAAGTATCTGAACACTTTCAGGTTTTTCATCAAACTCCAGTTCCATAGTCGTAGGTTCTGACAGTTTTGTCACTTCTGTCGGCTCTGTCTGCAGAACATGAGGTGCATCTGTAGTAATCGTTCTGCTTTCTCCATTTTCCTCGTAAGTCCATGTACAGCTCAAAGCCTCGGGGATCATTACCGCCACAGACGCCAGTTCATCCGTATAGCATACATTCAGATAAGGGAGCTGGGAGGAATCTTTCTTTATAAAAATCTCATCCAGATAATGCCCGTATTCCTGTATATACTTCTGGTTTGCCTGTTCTGTCCTTTCTATTTTAGTAATTCCATGATACTGGGCAGGATAAGACTGTGCCATAATCCCGTTTCCATAGATATTTACCACATCTCCATTCTTCAGATCCTGCTCTTTGATTTTTTCTCCCTCTTCATCATAGAGTTCTCCTTCAGGTATTGTCCCCGTAAACGGATACTCTCCCGCCAGATTTACAAAGAGACTGTTTCCATCGTCATTTTGTAAATAGACTGCTGTCAGAAACTGTCCGTTGTCTGCCTGTTTCTCATCATCTGATGACTTATCTCCTCTGAAATGATTCTGCTCTGCTGCACATGCGGCTAATATAATAACCGCCAGTATTGCAATAACAATAACAAATGTAATATTTTTATTTCTTTTCATTACCCCTGTCCTTTCCAATATCTGATTGGGATACAATCCGTACGGCTGCCGCCATTCCGCCGTCACCATATGTCGGATTTTTCAGAAACTCCTCTGCCCCGCTGCTTATAGTCCCTTCTCTGTCAAGTGCATAAAGTATTTCATTTTCCCATTTAAAAAGTCTCCCCATAGATACTGCTTCTATTCCCAGCAGAGCTTCCGCAATATATTTCTGATAAGTACGGGCATGCTTTTCAATAATAAATCTCATAATTTCCAGACGTTTATCCATACTCTTTATATTCGATGAGACAGGAGCTGTACGATATTCGATCAGCATTTCTTCTACGATTCCAATAGATGTATCCGGCTCAGTTTCAAGCATGCTCAGAAAGAACTCCCAGTCCTCGAACCCCGAACGCATAGATTCATCATAACCGCCGCACATCTCCCACGCGCTCCGACGCATAATATGTGTTGCCGGACAGCAGTTACGGGAAAGGAATGCTGCCACATCCCCACCGCACGGACATACTGCTGCGTTTAGCGCACCGAATGTCTGCATCCCCGAAGATGCCGCCACCATATGAGAAGACTCGCACAACATCCGTCTGACCTTCTCAATATAAGCCGGCCTTAATCTGTCATCACCATCAAGTACCAGAACCAGCGGTGAGCTTGTATTCCTGATTCCGGCATTTCTGGCTGCCGACACTCCGCGGTTCTCCTGCCATATAACCTGTACCGGAACAGGAGCTTCCGTGTCCGCCTCGATCTCTCTTAATATTCTTACAGATTCTTCATCTGCAGATCCGTCATCTACTATAGTTATTCCTGCCGGTCTGACCGTCTGACCATACACAGATTGAACGGCTTCACGCAGCATTTCTCCTTGATTATAGCTGGTAATAACTGCCTCTACATCCCCGGCAATACCAGTAATGTTGTCAAATACTTTCATCATCTTATTCTCCAAATGGCTCGACTTCTCCCATGTCTGCCGTGAACTCATACTCCAGTGACGTGTCTTGTGCCCCCACAAGTCTGATACGATTTTCTCCTTCTTTCACTTCAACCGACTCTGATAAAGACTTCTCATTTTCCTCTCCCGCAATGCATTCCGCAAGGGTAGTTACCGTTCTGTCCGGGCTGACATAGATAAGCTTTGCCTTCCCTGCTGTAACTGTCAGGCTGTAAGAGATATTTACTTCATTCTCTTCATAGCCCGTATCTCCTTCCGCCTGTTTCTGTGTCCATTATAATATAAAAGAGAGCATAAAAGTATATTTTCTTACATGCTCTCTGTCGTAATATAAATAAAAATTGTCTTACAATCTCTTTACTTTTCTCAGTATTTTCCTGCCGTTTTCCCAGTCCTCCGCCGTCACCTCAGCCACATATCCGCCGCCGTTTTCCACCTGCCAGTGATAGAATTCATATGCATCCTCAGACAGTTCCGAAAGCACCGCCATGATCGTACCGCCATGCACGATAAAGGCCGCACTGTCTGTCTCTTCACTCAGAAGCCTGCCGATCCATTTCTTTACTCCACCCACACATCTCCTGCGAAATGATATCTGCTCTTCTCCTCCCGGGAATGCAGTCATCCCGCCGGATTCCATCCACTGGATATACTCCGGTTCATCTTTCAGGTCTTCATAAGTCTTCTGCTCATATTCACCGAAATCACACTCTCTGAGCATCGGTTCTGTACTTATCTCCTGCCCCGGATAAATAAGTTCTGCAGTCTGGATGCACCGCTTCAGCGGACTTGCAATGATATGTTGTACAGGCGGATACAGCCCGCCAATACTTTTTTTCTGACGCTGCCGGAACTCTTCCACTGCCTGTTCGGACAGATCTTCATCCGTCCGGCCGATATACTGTCTTCTCTCATTGCCCGGCGTCTTCAGGTGCCGGATAAATACAATCTTCATATTTCTCCTTATCACTTCCCGGCCAGCACGATCACCGCCAGCATCGCCAGCTCACACATCTGCAGAAAATATCCCGCCAGATCCCCGGTCGTTCCGCCGAACTGCTTTCTGCTCATCCGGTAATAATAAGCAAATACCAGAAGTGCCGCTGCAATCACGAGTACCGATGCAGCCACGGAACCGCTTTTCCTGCTCCAGCCAAGATATAGAATAACACCCGCGCACGCGAGAGCACATATGATAAGCACAATGCGCACTGTTTTTTTCTGCGCCCCGTCCTGAAATGTCCGAAGCAGCCCGCTGTTCTTTGCCGCCTGAAACGATACGACAGAGATTCCGCTCAGAGACCTCGAAAAAGGATAGATACACGCTGTCAGCGGAAGCATCCGTACATCCGCCTCGCTCCACAATGCCAGTGCCGCCGCAAAGTATACGCACAGCCCGATCACAGCGAATGCTCCCGTATGCGGGTCTTTGAGTATCTGCAGTTTCTTTTCCCTGTCCCCGTAGGAACTGAGCGCATCGATGGTATCCGCATATCCGTCCAGGTGGATCCCTCCTGTAACAAGAACAGGGATCAGTGTCATCACCGCCGCGAAAAACAGCTTTCCGAAAGACGTATACTGCAGGATCAGATACCCGGCTCCCGCCTGCAATAATCCGGTTATCACGCCTACAACAGGAAAAAAACACATCGCATACTTCATATTTTTTTCATTCCAGTCCACCGTGTGGACAGGGAGCTTGGAATACATGGACAGTGCCACTGCCAGCGAACTAAAAAAACGCATCTCTTTCTCTTCTCCTA
>DWWI01000176.1 GCA_019119745.1 Candidatus Mediterraneibacter gallistercoris
GGAGAGATGCTCGAGCTCATCCACAACGGTGCCGGAAACATCGTATGTACACAGCCGTTCGCCTGCCTGCCGAACCACGTAGTAGGTAAGGGAGTTATCAAAGAGCTGAGAAGACGCCATCCCGAATCAAACATCGTCGCGATCGACTTCGATCCGGGCGCAAGTGAAGTAAACCAGCTGAACAGAATCAAACTGATGCTGTCAACAGCGTTCAAGAATCTTGATAAAGAAAAATAAAGATTTCTCCAAGGGATAAGCTTCCGTTTCGCCGGGGGATGAGGTAGAGTGAAGCGGGCACTGCGATACAGCAAAGACGTATTTCTCGGGACGTTCTACATATAAAATATCCCCTGCCAGTTTGTCCGGCAGGGGATTCTCTGTAAAAAACTTTATTTCAGACTCCTATTCTATAGAGGAAGAGGCATCCTCCGAACAGTCCCATTATCAGTCCCGCATACCCTCCTGCGCAGATCAGGTCAGCGAGTGCGGAAACAATACCTGTTCCGGTTAAAGCGCAGACAATGAGTCCGGCTAAAACCCCTGCAAGAGTCCAGCCTATAATCATAATCGGAAGAAATACCGATACTGCGCGGCTGTTATCTGTATATCTTGTAATAAAGTTCCATAATCCTCTGTACATTTTTCATCCCCCATTTACTGTCATATACGTATTAAATATATGTTAGTTTAAGAGAAATTTCTTCTCCTGTTACATACGTATTATAAACAGGGGATGTAAAAACTATCCTTCTGTCAATGAAAAGTTTTTGTAAAATCGAGGTTGTTTTATTATAAAATAAATCTCACAATGTCATCAGGTGTAACTGCGATCATTTCTGCGCCTGCCTTTTCAAGCTCTTCCCGGCTTCCGTATCCGTACAGAACTCCTATACTGTGAATTCCGGATTTAGACGCTCCGATAATATCATGACGCCGGTCTCCGATCATTACAGCATTCTGCCTGTCAACTTTACAAGTATTAATCACATATTCGATCACTTCATTTTTGTCGGTTCGCCTTCCGTCCATACAAGCACCGCCGATAAAATCAAAATATCTGGAAAATCCGAAATGATCAGCAATCTGTTTCGCAAATTTTTCCGGTTTTGAAGTAGCCATCAATATCCTGACTTGGCCGGCTTTCAGTTTTTCAAATGCCTCTGTCATCCCGTCATATACACTGTTTTCAAAAATTCCTTTGTCACTGTAATATTCCCGATACGTGGCAACCATAACCGCGCCCTCTTCTTCTGACAATCCGAAGACGGACTGAAACTGTTCTTTCAGAGGAGGTCCGATAAAGGAACGCAGAACCTGCTCTGACAATTCCGGAAGTCCGTGTTTCTTTACTGCATACCGAATGGAATTCATAATCCCCGGACCGGAATCTGTGATCGTTCCGTCCAGATCGAAAATAGCAGTTGTATATCTCATTTTTTGTTTCCTTTCCCGGTTTCTTAATAACTTCTGATCTGATCCCCGTCTTCGCTCTCCGTCTTGATCACTTTTCGGATCACGACATAATATCCGTAATCGTCATTTACTTTGACATAGACCCTGTCGCCTTCTTTATGCCCCAGAAGAGCTTTCCCGATCGGAGACTCGATGCTGACCAGTCCGTTCAGGGAGCTGCCGCGCACGGATGTCACGATCCGGTAAGTTTCTACTTCATCGTCATCCTCACAGTATATCTCTACCGTATTGTTCAGACCTACCTCATCGGCTTTGGAATGATCCTCCACGATAATAGCTGTTTTCAGCATTCTCTCTAGATAACGGATGCGGCTTTCATTTCTGTTTTTTTCTTTTTTTGCTGCATGGTATTCAAAGTTCTCACTGAGATCCCCATGGGAACGGGCTTCTTTTACCGCTTCAATCAGTTCTTTTCTCTCTACAAGCTTGCGATGATCAATCTCTGCCTGAATCTTCTCCACATCGCTTTTTGTCAGTTTTTCACGCATACGTTCTGTTTCCTTCTTTCCTGCTGTTATTGCGGTCTATCCGCTCACTGCGATACCTCGCTCATCTTGCGCCATCGCCGTTCGATGGTCTCTGCTCCGCTTCGGTCGGTGCCGGACACGTGCCACTGGCACGTAGCACCCCTTGGGCATATCGCACCAAATCCTGACATACAGACAGAGGCGCGGCATTATGCCGTGCCCCTGCATATATTTGTATTTATGATCTCTATACTGCCGCTGACATTCCTATTTCACGATCAGAGATTTTCCTGTCATTTCTTTAGGCTGCTCCATTCCCATCATCTCGATCAGTGTCGGCGCGATGTCCGCAAGGCAGCCGCCCTCTCTCAGTTTATAGGAAGGATCTGCATTTACAAGGATGAACGGAACCTGGTTAGTGGTATGAGCTGTAAACGGCTCTCCGGTCTCCTCGTCGATCAGCTGCTCTGCATTTCCGTGGTCAGCGCAGATGAACATCTGGCCGTCAACTTCCTTGATAGCGTCGACAGCTTTTCCTACGCACTCGTCAACAGCCTCGATTGCCTTGATCGCTGCATTCTCAACTCCTGTATGTCCTACCATATCCGGGTTCGCGAAGTTGATGATGATCACATCGTATTTTCCGGAGCGGATCGCTTCGCATAATTTATCACACACTTCATACGCACTCATCTCCGGTTTCAGGTCGTATGTGGCAACCTTCGGAGATTTTACAAGGATACGGTCCTCTCCCGGATTCGGCTCCTCTACGCCGCCGTTGAAGAAGAATGTTACATGAGCATACTTCTCTGTCTCAGCGATACGTGCCTGCTTCAGATTGTGAGCTGCAAGGAACTCGCCAAATGTATTTGTGATCTCTTCCTTCACAAATGCAACCAGTTTATTCGGAATCGTCACATCATACTCTGTGAAGCATACATATGTGGTCTTTACTCTTTCGCCTCTGTCAAATCCTGTGAAATCATCGTCACAGAATGTTCTTGTGATCTCTCTTGCACGGTCCGGACGGAAGTTAAAGAAGATAACGGAATCTCCGTCTTTTACCGTCGCTGTCGGAGCGCCGTCTTTCATAATTACCATCGGCACAACGAACTCATCTGTCACATCCTTATCATAAGAAGCCTGAATTCCCTCTACAGCGGAATCTGCCTGATCTCCCTCTCCATTTACGAGAGCTCTGTAGGCTTTCTCTACGCGGTCCCAGCGGTTATCACGATCCATTGCATAGTAGCGTCCTGCAACTGTAGCGACCTTGCCCACACCGATTTCTTTCATCTTTGCTTCCAGCTCTTCTACATACTCTTTTCCGGATGCCGGCGGTGTGTCACGTCCGTCAAGAAAGCAGTGTACATATACTTTCTCGATTCCCTGTCTCTTTGCCAGCTCAAGGAGTCCGTAAATGTGCGTATTGTGGCTGTGTACGCCTCCGTCAGATACGAGTCCCATCAGATGAAGTGCAGAATTGTTTTTCTTTACATTCTCACACGCTTCCACAAGCGCTTTATTCTCAAAGAAATCTCCATCCTGGATCGCCTTTGTGATCTTTGTAAGATCCTGGTATACGATACGGCCTGCACCCATGTTCAGATGTCCTACCTCAGAGTTTCCCATCTGTCCGTCCGGAAGTCCTACTGCCATACCGCTGGCATTTCCTTTCACGAACGGGCACTCAGCCATCAGTTTGTCCATAACCGGTGTAGCTGCCTCTGCAACAGCATTACCATGCTTGTCATCTCTTAAGCCGTAGCCGTCTAATATCATCAATACGGTTGGTTTCTTGCTCATATCCATATCTCCTTTTATTGTACATTTGGGAGCCTTGTCCCGTTACTTATTGTAACCGCTTTTCATACATTTTTCAAGATGCACTATCATCCTTAAGCCATGAACTACTCCCGCTTCGAAAGGGCTCTCAAAATCCCCCTGTCATGCCGTTCTCTTTGGAAGGTACTGCACCGCGATTCTATTCTCCGGCTTCACGTCCGTCATATAAATCACGGCAAGAAAGATCCACTCCAACGGCTTCATCATGATGTAAATCACGTCGGCAATATATGGTGAACGGATCATCTTAGCCACCGGAAATCCGTATCTGTCATAAAAGTTTCTGACATTCCGGTGCAGGTTCGGCATACGTTCCTCCAGTATCTGTTCAAATGCGTTCGCCACACAGAGCTGCCGGTTCACGATCACAGGATGTCCGTGCCTCACTCCCATACGAATCGGTTTTACCACTTTTCTGTGGCCGCCTGCGGCAACGGTGCAGAGATAGTGTTCATCATAATAAATATTCTGCGGAGCGATTTCCCGGGACAGATTCCAGTCGCTTGTCTCGGTCCACGCGCGGATAGCACTGTCCGGCCGCTGTCCGAACAGTATCAGAATACAGATAATAATCCCCAGCATAGGCCACATAAGGAGAAACGCTGCCGCAGGCCAGACAGAAGAGCGTTCCAGATGCCGGTTCAGCCATTCCAGATACCGGTTTCGGAATCCGCTGACTGCTCCGGCCTTTTTGCTCTCTTCACGCTGTATCTTCCCCCACTCCATAATTTTCTGGCGGATTACCTTAATCCCAATCAAAATACAATTCAATGGGAACAGGCACAGATACAGATAGACTGCTTCCATGCGGATAATCTGAATAATCCACAGAATACACTGCAGCATTCCCAGATACACCGCCGCAATCTCCAGCACTGTAATGAGGGGCGGCACCTTTGAAATCCGGCTGCATGAGAGGAACAGATATCCCAAAATCCCGACCACTGCAAGAATCACAACAGTAAGCGCTCCTTCTGTCCAGATCGGCGTGTGTTTCTCAGCATTGTGGAGGGTGACTGTCCAGTCGGAAAACGTAATATCGGTAAACAGAAGTATAAGCAAAGAATAAAGTACCCCCAGTACAATGGTAATCCATTCAAAATGTCTCCCCTTCCGGATTAGCCGGGGATCTGTACAGCCGCAAAATATAGCCACGAAATTAACAAGAGTCAGTATGAGCGGATAGATTGCAAAAATTCCGATCAGCAGGCCTGCAATGAAGCCCTCTATAAGACTGTCTTCTTCTCCCAGAAACAAAAACGTAACCGCAACTCCCAGAATCACGGAAAGCGCCACAGATAAAAAAATGCTGTGTTTTAATAGCTTTTCTTTCATGACAGCAAACGACTCCTCTCCCCTATCAGCATAATTTGTATAAATATTATGCCCATAGGAAAAAGGAGTCAAGTATCAACGTCTGACTTTCTTCATTATATTAATAAGGGCAAGCACGAAGAGCCTATGCAGTTTTCCGGGAGAGGGACATCAAAATTGTCTGCTGCAGTTGCCCCAATCACAGCAAATGTTTCCATTTCTGGAAGCAGGCCGCTCTTTTCAAAAGACGGGGACCAAGCCAGAAAAGGCGTCTTTTCCCTTGTATGGTCCGTTCCCTTATAAGTGGGATCATTGCCGTGATCTGCAGTAATAATAAGAAGATCTTCCTTTTTTAACTGTCCCATCAATATTCCCAGTTTCTCGTCAAAGCGCTCTAACTCTTTTGCATATCCCTGCGGATTTCTTCTGTGCCCCCACAAAGCATCGAAATCCACAAGATTTACAAAGCATAAACCGCGGAACTCTTCTTTGGTTATCTGAATCGTCTGCTCCATTCCATGTACAGAACTGTTAGAATGTAACGCACGAGTAATTCCTTCTCCCGCAAAAATGTCATTAATTTTTCCGACTGAGATCACATCAAATCCATTTTCCTTCAGACTGTTTAGCACTGTTTTTCCGAAAGGTTTCAACGCATAGTCATGACGGTTGCTTGTTCTTCTAAACTCTCCCCGCTTTTTCCCCACATAAGGCCGAGCAATAACACGCCCTACTTTCCACTCATCTTTCATAGTGATTTTTCTGGCGATTTCACAACAGCGATATAGTTCCTGAAGGCCGAATGTTTCCTCATTTCCGCAGATTTGAAGCACTGAATCTGCAGAGGTGTATACAATCATATGGCCAGTTGCAATTTCTTCCTCACCCAGCTCATCCAGAATTTCTGTACCGCTGGCACTCTTATTCCCAATCACTTTCCTTCCGGTCTGCTTTTCCAGTTCAGCAATCAATTCAGGGGGAAATCCATTATCTGTAAAGGTTTTAAAAGGTGCTTTTACTTCCAGCCCCATCATTTCCCAGTGACCGGTCATAGTATCTTTTCCGCGGCTTTTTTCATTTAATTTTCCATAATATCCGATCGGATGCTCCACCGGTACAACAGTTTTTAACGGACATAAATTCGCCAGTCCCAATTTCTGAAGAAATGGTATATGAAATGAACCAACCGACTCCGCAATATGGCCAAGCGTATTTACTCCCACATCTCCAAATTTCTCTGAATCCGGCATTGCACCGATCCCCAGTGAATCAATTACAATCACAAAAATCCGTTTGAACTTATTCATACAGCAGTCACCTGCCCTGCCTCTTTAAAATATTCATCAATGATCTCTTTCCAATCACCCTTACATATAATATGATGATTGCTTACAGGGCGCTTTGCAAAATACTCTGTACCATCCTCCAACCGGAGTTTCATCTGCGAACGACACAAATCTTTTCTATGCATAGTCTCTACCAACTGTGCTCTTCCAGCATAGTATCTTGTCAATGTATCATCACATTTAAAAATCGTCATCTGTTGCGGCTCAATGTCACACGCTACTGCCACACCAATTCCAGACTCAAAGTGTGTAGTCAGGAAATAGCTGTCAGGCATATCGATTGGAAGTGTACAGTGAGCAAAAATAATTTCATTGTTATCCGGATCCATACAGCTTGGATTTGCCATAAATCCTGATTTTCCTGTCAAAACTTTCATTATCGCCATACTTACCAGACTCTTTTGATCCCCTTCACACGCAGCAGGAATTCCTTCCGCATTCAGGATTGCCAAAGCGAGACATCCTGTAGTATGGATGAGTTCCAACAGATCGAAGCATTTTACAGATACCGCATGAAGATCATGTTTTTCGATCAACCGTTTCAGCGCGCCATACACATTAAGCGCTTTCTCAATTTCCTGCGGATCATAATTTTTCTTTTTCAGTTCTTCTGTATACTGATTTTCCGGATATCCGCCTTTTTGGTATTCTTCAACCAGTTCCTCCAGTTCATAGACGATTAGTTCCATCCCGCTGGAAACTCTGAGTACATCCGGATCTGCATCACTCGCGATCAGACCTCCAGGCGTACCAAAACATCCCAGACGCATATGATTTAACTTCTCTTTAGCATCCGCTACTCTCACAAGGACTTTGAGACGTTCTGCAATCTTATCCATAGAACCATGAAGAATTTCTCCTCTCTTTCCGTTTTCCTGAAGATACCCCATAATCTCCATAGCTGCCGCCAGAGAATTATAGGCCGGTGTTGTCAGAAGGATATATGGTTCTTTTGTCTGAGTATGCAATTCTTTAAATCCCTGTTCTGCTCCGCCTGATGCAATAAAATAGACAGGAAGCGGCTGAGTCTTTACCTCCTCTATTTCAGCACAGGATACTTTCATTCCCAGCACCTTTTCCAGCTCTGAAAGAAACTGTCTGCTATATTCCGGGATGTATTTGTCGTTACACTCTGCCGGACCCATTAAGAATTTTACCTTGAGTTCCTCCATGTTGCTTACCTCCTATCTGACTTTTAACATTCTGTAAATATAATCCTTGTATTCCTTTGCCTTTAATTTACTGCATATATATACATTCGGTTCTTTTTCGCTGAAATGATTTACGTCTACCAGAACTGCACCATAACTCGGCCCCGGCGAGACGTCCACCTCACAATAATATTTTTCACAATGCTCAATGCATTCCGGATAAAGAGCGGCGGCTACAGCGGATGGATCCGCCATATCAAGATAGCTGTCGCCGAATCGTTCTCTATTTAGTTCCAGCAGATTCTTATTGCAGTCTATTGCAAATTTCCCCAGTTCTCCACTGTTACGAATCTCCTCTATCTCCTGCGGATTCAACATACAGTCTCCCAGACACGCATCCCATCCGACATATACAATTTTATTCAGCCCCGATTCTGTTACAATCTTGGCCGCCTCCGCATCCTGCCAGATATTAAACTCCGCCACCGGAGAAACATTTCCCGCTCCCAGACCTGCACTCCCCATAATTACGATCCGACCGGCTTTCATCATTGCTTTATAATCCAAGCGGATAGCCAGAGCCAGATTAGTCAGGGGTCCCAATGCGATAATATCAATTTCCCCGTCCTCACTGTTCCGAAGTGTCTCAAGCATCTTTTCCACTCCGTTTTCTCCTGCCGCCTTCAGTCTTTGCGGCCTGAGACCGATGTCGCCCATTCCATCAAGTCCATGAGTCTCATGAGCAAAAACAAGTTCTTTTAACAGCATCTTGGCTGTGCCTTTATACACCGGCGGCTCGTATGTACCTGCATATTCAATCGTTGTCAGCGTATTAAGTGTCGCCTGCTCCATTGCTACATTTCCAGATACAGTCGTAATCAGCACCACTTCGTAGTGAGGGTCGTTTAAAGCCATCGCAATAGCCATGGCATCGTCTGAACCACAGTCAGTATCAATTATAATTTTCTTTTTACTTATCATCGCCTTTTTCCTGCCTCTTTTTGTCTTCTTCGATTAATATTTTGACAGCATCACACGCAAGCTCAATCGTATGATCATTCATGCTTCCGTAAGCCATGATTGCCCCTGCCCTTGCACCGCGTATAGAGGAAACAATAAACAGAGCTGCTGTCTCCATCTCTGATGCCATAACTCTGCTCTTTTCCCAAGCCTCCCATCTCTGATGGAGACGCCCGCCGTTCGGCATACTGTCCGGATCATGCTGGCCATAGAACGAATCTTTGGATTGAGCAATTCCCTCCGCAAATTTGTATCCCTTCTCTGCGCAGGCCCTTGCCAGAGCATCTGTCACATGCCGGTCCGCCATTGCCGGATATTCAATAGGTACATAGTGTACAGTCGTTCCCTCATCCCTGACAGATCCCGTAATGATTACACCTTCCAGACTCTCATCATAGCTCTCCGGGCAGACCCTTCCGCAGGTTCCTATCCGTATGAATACTTCTGCTCCGCAGTGGATCAATTCTTCGACCGCTATCGCAGCTGACGGGCAGCCCATCCCTGTACTTGTCACTGAAACTTTTTCGCCGTTTAACGTTCCTGTCCATGTCTTATGCTCCCTGTTGTGAGCGACAAGCACCGGATCATCAAAATGTTTTGCTATGATATCTGTGCGGAACGGATCTCCGGGAAGCAGAACATATTTTCCGATATCACCTTTGCCGCAACAAATATGATACTGTTTTCCTTCCTTATTTAATACTTCTTTACTTGATATAGACATAAACTTATTCCTCCTTTTTCTTTTCACTGGTATTAATCTTTATGAGCAATGCCGCAGCAAGACTTATTATGATCATCAGAGCTGTATAGTAAAACGAGATACGAATTCCCATCCGCCCCACTAAAAAGCCTGTTATGATAGGTGTCAGGATATCAGATCCTCCCCCTGCAGTTGCCACAATAGAACTTGCAATACTGATACGCTCGTATCCAATCCTTGTAGCTACGGTAACGATTACGCTGAAAAGCACGCCTAGGAAAAATCCTGCACACAGAAATCCCGAAAATAAGGCTGCCGTGTGATCTACACCAAGGACAAGCACAACTGCCGCTAATGCAAAAAGATTGTTGATGATCAATACAGTCTGTGGTTTGACTTTTCTCAAGATCAATACAAACACAAATGATCCTGTCACGCTTCCCACATTATATACAGTGAGCATAAATGCTGCGTTTGCGGAAGAAATACCGATACTTTCAGCAAAACTTGATATGTAAAGCCCAAGCGTATTTACAACAGCACTGTACGCTGCACATAAGATCAAAAGCGCACCCCATGCTATAAGTTTGCTTTTTGTATACAGCGGCTCGACCTGTTCGGTTTTTTTGCCCTCCGCACTATGCTCCTGCAGACGTACAAAAGGAATGCAGATCAGCATCAGAACTGGAATGACCAGTAATATATAATAGGCTCCATAAAACGGAAGATGCCATGTGAGCAGTATGCCGATCAGAAATGGTGTAGCAAAACTGCCAAGACCGAACATTGCCTGACCCACACTTAACGAGCCGGCATAATTTCTTTTGAATACCGCGCTTAATAGGACCGGACACACTGTATCCTGGGCACCCATTCCAATTCCGCCCAAACATGCAAAGAACATACCGGCATAGAAATTCACCACCAGAGGCAGGCCAATCAGATATGCCATTATAAGAATTACCCCTATGCCCAGAACTTTTTTGGTTCCAATCTTTTCTACCAGATGTCCTGTGCCGTAAACCGTCAGCACTCTTCCAAATGCATATGCAGATCCGAGAAGAACCACCTTGTCCAGACTCATATCATACATCTCTGCCAGATGCGTCAAACTGCTTCCCACTACAATACACGCAGCACCAGTCAAAAAATACATTCCAAAAGCAAGAAACGCTGTCAATACATTATTCCTTTTCATACATTCTCCCTGCTCATTATCTCGTTTATCGCATCTTCAATACAGATCACACCACCCTCTATTCCAAGAGCCCTGCATACCCTGCTTACATATGGTTGTTTTAACATTGCCTTATCAAGAGCATCCATATCCCAGAATATCTCCCGCGGGGTGCCTGTCCTTACAATTTTTTTCTTTGCCATTACGATTACTTTATCAAAGTTCATGGATACAAATTCCATATCATGTGAAATAGTAATCACTGTTTTCCCCTGCTTATGAAGGATGCGCAATATGTCTGCCAATCTCTTGTTTCCTTCCATATCCTGTCCCGCAGTCGGCTCATCAAAAATAAGAACATCTGTATTCATAGCGATAACTGCAGCGATTGTCACAAACTTCCTTGTAGAAAGAGGAAGGTTATATGGATTTTCTTCTTTATACTTATCCATCCCTGTAATCTTAAGTGCTTCTTCAACCCGCGAATTTTCCTCCTCAGGTTCTAGTTTCATCATCTTCGGACCAAAACGTACTTCACTTTCTACAGTAGAATGAAAAATCTGGTCATCCGGATTCTGAAATACATAGCCGACTACTCTTGATACCTGTGCGGTCGTATAATCTTTTGTATTCATATTTCCGATCAGCACATCGCCCTTTGTCGGCCTTAACAGACCATTCATCATCTTGACAGTAGTTGTTTTTCCGGCGCCGTTCTGACCTACAATGGCTACATTTTCGCCCGCCTTAATCTCCATATTAATATCATCTACTGCCAGAAATCCTCCCGGATAAGAAAAGCTTACATTTTTAAGTATTAAATCATGCATCCTGCTTACCCTCCTTTAACGATTCCCGGATCAGCCTTACAGCCTGATCCTCCGTCACCGGAATCTTCCGAAGCGGGAATCCTTTCTCTTTGAGCTTTGCTCCCAGAATGGCCACCTGAGGAAGAGACACTCCGCGATCAAGGAGAGAAATATCAGAAAGAATCTTTTCTTTATCTCCCGATTTAATCAGGTGTCCTTTCTCAAACACCAGAACCTCATCCGCATATTCCGCGATCAGATCTATCTTATGCTCTACCAGAATGATCGTCTTTTTTCTATCTTTTAAAGCTTTGATAATTCGGAATACACTCTCCGTTCCTTCCGGATCGAGCTGGCTTGTAGGTTCATCAATAATCAGAATATCCGGCTCAAGCACAATTACGGATGCCAGCGCCACTCTCTGCATCTGTCCGCCCGATAGGTCGAAGGGATTTTTTTCTGCAAGCGCCTCAATATCTGTCATTTTCATAACTTCGATCACGCGTCTCTCAATCTCTTCCACAGGAACCCCGAAGTTCTCCAATCCGTAAGCAACTTCTTCGAACACAGTATCTTTCACACCGCTGATCTGTGTAAATGGATTTTGGAATACATATCCGATCTTAGCGGAAAGTTCCCCTCCGTATTCTATTGTTTTCTTTCCCTCTACCAGCACCTCGCCTTTTAATTCACCTTTGTAAAATCCCGGAGCGAATCCTCTGAGCAATGCGCAGAAAGTTGTCTTTCCTGCGCCGTTTTCCCCCACTACTCCATAGAATTTACCGCTTTCAATCTTTAAATTCAGGTCCTCGACTGCCGGCTTTTCCGTCAATGGATAATAATAAGTCACATCTTTACATTCAATCACAACAGCCATAACATAATCCTCCCTGCAAGCAGAAGCACTGTGATTAGAACTGACGCAGCGGCCACCTTTCCTTCCCAGCCGCTTTTCTTCAGTTCAAACAAATGTGTCTTTGGCCCCTGCATTGTAAATCCTCTTGCTTCCAGAGTAAGCACACGCTCCTCTGAACTAATGACTGCCCCTAAGATCAAAGGCACCAGTGAAGGGAAGAAAGCCTTTGCCCTGACAATAAGATTACCCTCCGTCTCTACACCTCTGGCCTTCTGTGCATTCATGATCGTTTTACTGTTTCTTCCCAGTATTTCGATCATCTGAAGCGTAGAAGTAAATACATATGCCGCCTTATAATTCATTCCGGAATCTTCAAGAGCTCTTGATATTTCTTTGTTTTCTGTTGTCTGGAACAGCCATACAAAAATTCCTGCAATATTCATAATCAAAAATGACAGGGAGACAGCTGTCCGCAATCCTCTTTCATAGATCCGCAATATACCGAACCGCCATATCAGATCTCCGCCCGGTACAAGAAACGTCTGAACCAGCAGGATGATCAGCGCTACAACAGCCACCGTATTCAGCGCTTTTATGCACCTTCCAAGGACTCCGCTTGCCTTGCACAGTATAAGAATCACCAAAAACTGTGGAATAAGAAATAGCGGAAGGCCGATATCTGTGACCTCTATCGTATTGACAATAAAAGTACAGACCGCATACATAAGTACGATCAACGCTTTTGTCGAAGGGTAAAGTCCTGCAAGTTTATTTGATTTTCGTATCTGTATTTTTTCAATATAATTTTCCATAAACAAGCGTTCCTTTTCTTTTTACTCAAATACAACATTGTGCCATAAGTCAAAAGGAGGTTGCAAAATTATTATTTTTTATCTTTCTCCTTAATGTAATTCACTCCGCATCCGAATTTCACAAGTGTTCTCGGTGGAATTACCTGAATTACCAAACGGCAGATAATAAAAGAAATTACACGGTCAAGCAGCTGGAAAATTCCCTCTGTTCCAAAAAATGCCGCCCAGATATTTGCTCCTGCTGCCATTGCCGCTGCTGTGATCAATGATGTTCCACTTCCGGTTACACCTCCGTATACAAGAACTACAATTGGTGCTGAGGATACTACTGCAACGACTGCCATCAGGATCATAGAGATAATCCATTTCCACCATACATTAAACATTCTTTTTCTTGCGAGGAATCCGGTAACCAGACCTGCCAGAATATTAACCGGAATAAAAGCGAAGTTGACCGGGTTTGCAATTCCAGTTACAACATTTGTCAAACCACCTGCTACTGCTCCGACCCATGGACCGCACAGCATACCGGCAAAAATCGTTCCGATCGTATCCAGATACATCGGAAGTTTCAAAATAGATGCCAGCTGTCCTCCCACAAAATTTACGGCCACACTGATTGGAATGATCAGAATTGCTAACATTGAAAAATCAGTTTTAATTGAATACTTTTTTTCCTGCATTTTTCTCTCTCCTTTTCCTTTGTTTGTCTGCATACTGCTTTCTGTCCTCCTTTTGACTAAGTTGTTCTGCACGGATGACTTTTTTGTCAACCGAGACCTTTAACTTGACCGTAGATTAGCACATATGTATAATTAAAAAAATGACGTTTGTCATCTTTCTCTATTATTTTTAACAAAAGAAAGGGGTATATTCGCTATATGTACAGCAAAACTTCCAAAGCATTAGAAATCGTTTTTTCCGGTGCGTATAATCCTATAAACCCATATCCCGCGCTTCAGGAGTATCTAGCCGAGGCACGTCTGCTGGATTTTCAGAAAGAGGAAACCATCATCAGCCAAGGCGATCCATGCCGCTATATCTACATACTTATCTCCGGGCGTGTCAGTGTTTTAAACTGCATCAGCTGGGACAATGATAATGTCATTGACTTTATCGAACCATTAGATATCATGGGACTGGTTGAATATTTAAACAAAATAAGTGCTTACACAGCTTTTGTAGTCGCCCAGAGCAAATGTTATATCCTTCGCATTCCTCTTTCTGTTTTTGAAACAATCATACGGGAAAACGCCTATATCTGTTACCAAACTTTGGTAACCATGGGGGCCTCGCTCAAGTCAAACATGGATCGTGCTGAAACAAACCAGCTGTTTCACTCCAAAGATATTCTGGGACATTATCTTTTTCTCCAGGCACAGCGGAAGACACCTTATGTCTGCCCGCTTACCCGAAAAAATCTTGCCGAAACACTCCATATCAACCTGCGCACCTTATACCGCCATCTCTCAGACTTTGAGGAAAAAGGCTATATTGAACTCCGAAAAGGGAAAATTATCATCGAGCAAAAGAATCTGGAAAAATTGTCTGTTCGATATGGGGATGTCATACTATGATATAAAATTGCAATAACGTCTTAAAAGTTTTTCTTGAATTTTAGAATCAATTGTGTTAGATTTGTCTGTAGATTTTACAAAGGAGGACAATTTTATGAAAAAAATCTTATTTGTATCTCACTGTATTCTGAATACATCAGCCAAAGTTGTCCTGTATAATCAGCAGGAGATTGACGCCGAAGAGAACCTCAGGAAAAAATTTATGCGCAAAGCAATCGACAGTGATATACAACTCATCCAGCTGCCCTGTCCCGAATTCACTCTCTATGGTGCAAGACGCTGGGGACATGTCAGCAATCAGTTTGATAATGTCTTTTTCCGCACACATTGCCGCAATATCCTGACACCGATTATACAGCAGTTAAAAGAATATCTGCAAAACGAGGACATGTTTGAAGTGCTTGGATTTGTTGGCGTAGACGGCAGCCCAAGCTGCGGAGTAGACTATACCTGTTATGCGGACTGGTATGGTTCTTTTGATGGTCGAACCGGACTGGACGAAACCCTTGCCTCGTGTAAACTCGGTAAAGGCCCCGGTATCTTGATGCGGGTACTGAAAGAAATGCTTGAAGACGAAGGATTATCCGATAAAGTCCGGATTTCCTCTCTCTATGCTCCCGAGCCCGAAAAATGTATAAAGATGCTTGAATCAATATGATTAATACACATATGCATAATAAACAGGGAGCCTTGACAGCCTCCCTGTTTTCTTATTATTTTCATGAAGGATCACAGACGTACTTTGGGTTTCACAGTTCTGATGCATCCGGTATTGAGGTCTGGGCCCCCTTTCTCGTCACTGCAATGGAAGAAACTTTCTGTCCGAAATTTACAGCCTCGTCTTCAGTTTCACCGCGGCTTAAAGCAAGAGCAAAAGCCGCTGTAAAACAATCTCCCGCCGCTGTTGTATCCACTGCTTTTACTTTTTCCACCGGGAAAAATTTTTGTACTGACCGGTTAACAAGAAAGCATCCTTTTTCCCCAAGAGTAACAATTACGTTTTTCACGCCTTTATCCAACATTTCTGACGCAGCAATAATAATATTTTCTTTTGTATCTATCGCTTTTCCTGTCAAAATGGAAAGCTCTGTCTCATTTGGCTTTATGTAATCTATTCCCTGCCAGAATCCATCTGGAAACTCTTTTTTTGCAGGAGCAGGATCCAGTATCACGGTCTTTCCCAGCCTGACAGCCAAATTTTTCACATACAGCACTGTATCTAACGGTATTTCAAGCTGCATAATTAAAATATCACATGTTTCAATATACTTTTTCCAGCTCTCTGCCATTTTACAGGTAACCTCTCCATTTGTCCCCCGGATCAGAGTAATGGAATTCTCTCCATTATCGTCTACAATAATGTATGCTTGCCCTGTTGGAACACCGGAAATCTCAACAATGGGAGTCGTATTTACTCCCACTTCTTTTAGATTCGCTCTGAGCCTGTCTCCAAAGCTGTCATCCCCTACAGCACCTGCCATTACAACGTCTCCTCCGAGCTTTCCCGCGGCATAAGCCTGATTCGCGCCTTTTCCGCCGGGTATCAGAGTAATATTCTTACCCGTGATTGTCTCACCAGCTCTGGGCAGATAGGGAACCTCAAGAACCGTATCCATATTCAGGCTGCCGACAATGAGTATTCTCTTCATTTTATCCTCCTTTAAATACCGCACTTGATTTTGCTTTATATATACCATGTTTATCACTAACTATAAATGACACATGTCATTTTAATTTGCAAAAAGGCAGTTTATCCGTGATATTACACAAGATAAACCGCCTTTTTAATTATCACATTATTCAGCTGAATCCGGAGAATTCCAGATGCCGGAGCTTATTTGTAGTTTACGATCTTACCGAAATCAGCTTTCAGTGAAGCTCCGCCTACAAGACCGCCGTCGATGTCAGCCTGAGCGAACAGCTCTGCAGCATTTCCTGCGTTTACAGATCCGCCGTACTGAATGCGGATTGCTTCTGCTGTAGCCTCGTCATATACTTCAGCAACACACTCGCGGATGCCTTTGCATACTTCCTCAGCCTGCTCTGTTGTAGCTGTCTTGCCTGTACCGATAGCCCAGATCGGCTCGTAAGCGATAACCATTGTCTTAGCCTGATCAGCTGTTACGTTCTGAAGACCAACCTTAACCTGCTGACGGATAAAGTCCATTGTCACGCCCTGCTCTCTCTGCTCCAGAGTCTCTCCGCAGCACATGATCGGTGTGATACCGTGCTCGAATGCTTTAAGGACTTTCTTATTTACATCCTCGTTTGTCTCTCCAAAGTAATCTCTTCTCTCAGAGTGTCCGAGAACTACATATTTAACGCCTGCGTCTACAAGCATAGCCGGTGAGATCTCGCCTGTGTAAGCTCCGCTCTCCTCGAAGTACATATTCTCGGCTCCGACCTGGATGTTTGTTCCTTTTGTCGCCTCAACAACCGGAACAATGTCGATAGCCGGTACGCAGAATACTACGTCAACTTCTTCATTTGCTACTAACGGTTTCAGTTCTTCTACAAGTGCAACTGCCTCGCTCGGAGTTTTGTTCATTTTCCAGTTGCCTGCAATGATTTTCTTTCTTGCCATTTTATTATTTCTCCTTGCATTTTACTTATCGTTTGCTGCTGCTACACCCGGCAGTTCCTTTCCTTCAAGGAACTCAAGAGAAGCACCGCCGCCAGTAGAGA
>DWWI01000177.1 GCA_019119745.1 Candidatus Mediterraneibacter gallistercoris
AATTCCAAGCGGAATAATCATCCAGGTTTTCTGTGCTGCCGGAAGGCTTGCAGAGAACAGAAGGTCTGTCGCTCCTGCAGAGAAGCTGAATCCTGCACGGAATCCGAGGAGTACGGTAATTACAGTGAAGATACCGTAAAGCAGTGCATAAATCACATACAGCACCGGTGCCAGGAACATGAATCCAAATTCGAAGGGTTCTGTTACACCACATACGAAAGCTGCGATAGCTGCAGATGCAACCAGACCGATTGCCACTTTCTTTTTATTACTTTTTGCAGTATGTACCATAGCCAGGGCAGCTCCTGGGATACCGAACATCATACACGGGAAGAATCCTGACATATACATACCAAGACTCCATGATACATCTGCTGATGTCTCGCCTGCCCAGAAGTGAGTCAGGTCGCCGAGGCCGATCGTGTCAAACCAGAATACGTTGTTCAGCGCGTGGTGCAGACCGAACGGGATGAGCAGTCTGTTGAAGAATGCATACAGTCCGGCTCCCACTGCTCCAAGGCTTGCAATTCCCTCGCCAAGTGCAACGAGTGCACCGAAGAGGATCGGCCATACGAAGAGCAGAACTACGGAAACAATAATAGATACAACACCGGCTACGATAGCAACACAGCGCTTACCACTGAAGAATGAAAGCCAGTCCGGAAGTTTTGTGCTCTTGAATCTGTTGTAGCACATAGCTCCGATGATACCTGCGATGATACCGATGAACGGGTTCTGGATTTTATCGAATGCAAGTGTAGCATCCTCTGACAGTGTTCTGATGACAGAAACATTTGCTGTAGAAAGCAGGTTTGTGATCATCAGCCAGGAAGCCAGAGCCGCCAGACCGCCGGTACCGTCATTCTCTTCGGACATACCGACGCCGATACCGATTGCAAACAGAATCGCCATATTATCAATCAGGGCGCCGCCTGCTTTCACCAGATAATAACCGATCTGCTGGATAATTCCTGTTACTTCACCACCCTGCATTGTCGCCGGACACAGAGCGTATCCGATACCCATGAGGATACCGCAGATAGGCAGACAAGCAACAGGGAGCATCAAAGATTTACCTAATTTCTGTAAAAACTTCATTAGTTTCCCTCCTTTTTTTGACTCTCGTCATAATCCCTTTTTCTATTTCAACCGGTCTTTCCGGTTAAAATCACTTTAACTTCTATTATGATATTATGATCAGATCATCGCCGGCATTCACGGCATCTGCCTGAATTCCTTCTACAGACGCATAGTCCGGTGTATTGCAGACAAGCACAGGTGTGATCGTGTCATACCCTGCCGTCTTCACTTTTTCAAGATCAACCTCCAGAAGAAGATCACCTTTCTTTACATGATCCCCCGCCTTTACATGGCCGGTAAATCCGTCCCCTTTCATCTTGACCGTATCCAGCCCGATATGGATCAGGATCTCAGCGCCGAAATCTGTTGTCATGCTGACCGCATGAAGCGTGTCAAACACCATCCCGATTTCACCGTCTGCCGGGGCGTATATCTTTCCTTCCTCCGGAATGACCGCCGCTCCTTTTCCGAGCATCTCCTCCGCAAACGTGGGATCATTTACTTCTTTAAGCGATACCGCTTTTCCCTTTGCAGGAGACCCGATCACATGTTTCTTTTCCTTTTTTTTGAATAAATTGAACATTGCTTCCTCCTTCCCTCAAGATATCCGCGAATAGCTGCCTTTAGTTTTCCGCCATAGTTACCCGCCTGATATGGATCGCAAGATACATTACTTCCTCTCCGGAAAGCCGGCAGTCCGTATTTTTTTCTATATACTCTGCTATCTTGCAGCTGCACGCATACTCTTTCGGATATTTCGTGCGCATCAACTCCGCCAGCTCATTTTCTTCGTTCGGCAGGAGTTCCCTGCGGTACACTCTCTGGAGCAGAAATTTCAGATGAGTCACGAAGCGCTCGTAATGAAGCGTCCTCTCGTCAAGCACTATACCAAGCTCATTGCTTGTAATCTCAAGAATATCTCTGAGCTGGTTAGGGAACCGGAACGCATCTCTTATATCCGTTCCATATTCCGCGTTTACAAAATGCAGAGCGATGAACCCCGCCTCATCCTCCGGCAGTTCCACATCGAGCCGCTCTTTGATCAGCTTTAACGCGTACCGTCCGAGATCGAATTCATGCGGATAAAATCTTTTGATTTCCCACAACAGAGCATTCTGCAGATTAATCCCCTGCTCAAAACGGTCGATCGCAAAATTGATATGATCCGTGAGCGTTACATAAATGCTCTGATTCAATTTCAGATTCAGATTGCTCTTTGCATAGGAAATAATGTCCGCCGATATCTGCACCCTCTCAAGCGGCATGTCTGCAAGAAGTTCTTTTAGCTGATCCGCTGTATCCCGGCTCTTTATCCGGAACACTTTTTCTATTTTCTTTTCATTGACAGGCTGTCCCGGCCGAACCCCGAAACCAAGTCCCCTGCCCATTACAACAATCTCTCTCCCTGTGTCATCAAAAGCAGAAACGATATTATTATTTATTACCTTTTCTATTAGCATATTGAACCTTTCAGGAGACAAAAAAACCAAACTTCATAAACATACCAGTAAACGCTATGTTTACAAAATTTGGTTTTGCCTGCCATACAGTAACAATCCTACCGTATTTACTTATTGTTTATAATATATCAGATTCACCTGTCAAAGTCAATCTGTTTTTTATTTTTTGTTTATACAATTTATTTTTTATTTATGAATTTGTCACTGTTTTTTGCCGTTTACATATACAGCCTTAACGTTCAGATCCGCATCCAGTAAAACAAAATCCGCATCTTTACCCGGTGTAATGCTTCCGCAGTGATCATAGATTCCAATCTCTTTTGCAGGGTTCATTGTCGCGCATCCGACGGCATCTTCCAGCGGAATCCCCATCTTCCTGACAGCCACACGCATACATCCCATAAGATCAGTCGCAGATCCGGCGATCGTTCCGTCAGCCAGCGTTGCTTTCGGACCCTTTACGAACACTTCCTGTCCCCCCAGTGTGTACTGTCCGTCTGTAAGGCCTGTAGCCCTCATACTGTCGCTGATAAGAATCACTCTGTCTGCCCCGAACATGGCAAATGTTGCACGCACTACTGACGGATGGATATGAACCCCGTCACAAATCAGCTCCACGTGACACTTTTCGTCATCACGGGCAGCTCCTATCACTCCCGGCTCTCTGTGATTGAGGGGCGGCATCGCATTGTAGAGATGCGTTACATGGCTTGCGCCTTCCGCCAGGGCCTTTGATGCAGCCTCATAATCAGCTACCGTATGGGCTATGGATATCACAACCTCGTCTTTTACCTCACGGATGAACTCCAGTGCGCCGTCATTTTCCGGTGCGATATCCACCAGTTTGATCAGGCCGCCTGATTCTTCCTGAAGTTTTCTGAAAAGCTCTACATCACATTTTCTGATATGTTCTGCTGCCTGCGCCCCCTTTTTCTTCTCACTGATAAAAGGTCCTTCCATGTTGATTCCTGCCAGCTTGGCGCCTTCAGTTCCCTTGTAGTTCCCGGCAGTCTTCATGATATTATGAAGTTCCTCCTCTGACAGAGTCATTGTTGCCGGACAGATGGAGGTAACACCGATGGAAGCCTCATATTTTGCCATATTCGCGATTCCCTCTTCTTTCGCATCACAGAAGTCATCTCCCACGCACCCGTGAAAATGAATATCTACCAGCCCCGGAATCATATAGCATCCTTCGCCGTCAAGCACTTCTCCGTCATCGGCAGGGGCCGCAGCAAATCTGCCGTCATTTACAACTACTTCACCTGGAACAAATTTCTTATCTTCTGTATATACTTTTACATTCTTAACTATCATGGCCTGTACCCCCTTACCCTGATTATACAGCGCTTATGCCCGAGACGGTATCTTGGAGAGAGCCGCCTTGTCGCCTACAATAACTACATCATTATGAAGCTGAAGAACCGACGCCGGAACTTCAGGTGTCACCGGTCCGAAAAATGCTTTCGCGACAATATCTGCTTTTGCCTCTCCATTTACAATAAGCAGAATCTTCTTTGCTTTCATAATTGTTCCTATGCCCATAGTATATGCCTGACGCGGAACATCATCCGCAGATGCAAAGAATCTCTTATTCGCCTCAATGGTACTCTCCGTCAGATCTACGCAATGCGTTTTCTTTGCGAACGCGCTGTCCGGCTCATTAAATCCGATATGTCCGTTGTGTCCCAGACCGAGAAGCTGAATGTCAACGCCGCCCATAGATTCGATCAGCTTTTCATATCTGTCACATTCTTTTTCCGCATCCGGCTCTGTTCCATCCGGCACATTTGTGTTTTCCGGTTTGATATTTACCCGGTCAAACAGATGCTTATGCATAAAGTAATAATAACTCTGGTCATTGTCACGTGTCAGTCCCCTGTATTCATCCAGGTTCACCGTCTTCACTTCCGCAAAATCAACATCGCCTTTTTTATACCATTCTACAAGCTGATCATATGTACCGATCGGCGTGGATCCCGTAGCGAGTCCCAGTACACAGTCAGGCTTTAAAATCACCTGTGCTGACAGAATGTTCGCAGCTTTTCTGCTCATCTCCTCATAATTTGCCGTCTCATAGATTCTCATTTCCTATTCCTCCTTTTCCCGCATGACAAAATGGCTGTTCCGGGCAGTTTTCATCTTACAGATAACACAATATTTTTCTGTAAAATAAAAACCAGATTTTCAGGCATAAAGATATCCTTCAACACCTGAAAATCTGGTTTTGCCTCCTGGAAGTAACAATCCAGCCTTCTGATAAGTTAATACTAGCAATCACCAGAGCTTTTGTCAAGTTCTATCAGCGTTTAAACTTATGGTTTAAAACAAATCAGTTTTTCTTTCCCGCCAGATAAAAGATAGCCACACCAAGTACCAGTGCGATACAGTCGAAAATACTGAATGTATCCTGTGTCACCTGAAGCCAGATCAGAGATACGAGACCGAGCGCAGCAATCACCAGGCCGCATACGCGGCATGCGCCGAGAATGCCTTTCACACACACAACACCGCAGATGATCGCAAGAACCGCAACCACATATGCAAGGACTACGATCAGAGTTTCCTGCGCGTCATGTCCCGGAAACACTCCTCCGAGTTTTCCCATCAGAGCTACTGTTCCAAGAATCGCATAGATCAGACCGAACAGGATCATCAGAACGCCGAAAAATTTTAAAACACCTGAATTATTATTGTTTCCCATTGTTTCTTTTCATTCCTTTCTTTTCCTTAAGAACCTTTCCGTTCTTTGGACATTTGAGTATATGATTATATACTTGTCCGGTGGGATTATAGCACAGACAATGATAACAGTCTATTTTCTTACTTATATAGACATATTATTACTATTTGTATTCAATACTGATCAGCGTCAAACCCTGCGGCGGCGCCGTAGCCCCTGACTTCTCCCGTTCTTCTGCTTCAAGTATCTTCTTTACATTCTCGGGCGTCCTTAAGCCTCTCCCCACTTCGGTCAGGGTCCCGGCAATGATACGCACCATATTATAGAGGAATCCGTTTCCACTGATACGGATAATAATTTCATCGCCTGTTTTCTCTATATCCAACGTACAGACTGTCCGCACAGTAGTCTTAGCCCCGGTATGGACGCTGCAGAAACTCCGGAAATCATGTTCACCTTTCAGGTACTCCGCCGCCGCTCTCATCTTATCAAGATCCAACGGGAATGACACATGCCATGTGTACTTCCTTCTGAGCGGGTCCGGCATCTCCCGGTTCAGGATACGGTATTCATAAGTCTTGACAGAATTCCGATATCTCGGATGCCAGTCCTGCGGCACCTCCTCCGAGTTTACCACCGCGATATCTTCCGGCAGAAGCGGATTCACCGCATAAGCAAAACGTTCGGCAGGTATCGTAGACGCCGTGTCAAAGACCGCTATATTTCCCCGCGCATGTACTCCCGCATCCGTACGGCTGGCTCCGGTCACCCGGAGCTCCTCTCCCGTCAGCCGGGAGAGAGCGCGGTTCAAAACTTCTTCTACCGTAATACCGTTAGGCTGGATCTGCCAGCCGCAGTAGTTCGTGCCGTCGTAGGCGACAGTAAGTTTAATTCTCCTCATAATACCCCCGATTGGGGACGTAGTAAATCTCGGTTTTACTACGTCCCCAATTAAACATCAGCCTGTCCCAAAGCGGATATTGATCAATCATCTCAATTTAAAATATCCACAATTTAAAGGGAACAAATCTTCCAACTACAAATATTACAACAAGATAGATCAATGTCAAAATATATGCGATCCGGTCCCTGCTCTTATACCGGAGCGGCTTCATCTTTGTTCGGCCTTCTCCGCCATGATAACACCTCGACTCCATAGCCATTGCCAGATCATTGGCCCGCCGGAACGCGGACACAAACAGCGGCACAAGGATCGGCACCATCGCCTTTGCCCTCTGGATAATGTTTCCGCTCTCAAAGTCCGCTCCCCTGGCCTGCTGCGCTTTCATGATTTTATCCGTCTCTTCCAACAGGATCGGGATAAAACGAAGTGCGATCGACATCATCATCGCCACTTCGTGAACCGGCACATTCAGCTTATTCAAGGGATGAAGCAGCTTTTCCATACCGTCTGTCAGTCCGTTAGGCGATGTTGTAAATGTCATTATAGACGATCCTGCCACAAGATACATCAGCCGGATTGCCATAAATACAGATGTTCTCAGTCCGCCTTCCGTAATTGTAAATATCCAGAAATGTACCAGCGTGTCTCCGTTCCGTGTAAGAAAGAGGTTCATCACTACGGTAAACAGAAGCAGGATCACGATCGGCTTCAGACCTTTTACAATATATTTAAGAGGCACTTTCGACAATCGTATCACGGTTCCCAGATAAATCGTCGCGATCACATATCCCAGCAGACTGTTCTGTATAAAAAGGGACACAAGGAAAAGCAGAGTGCAGACAATCTTCACTCTGGGATCCAGTCTGTGTATCCGGCTCTGGGCCGGGTAATACTGCCCGATTGTTATATCTCTGATCATAATAACTCCTCTGTATCTGTAAACTCAGAATCAGCCCCGGAAAGATCTCATAATCTCGTCCGCAGCCTCTTCGATCGTCGTGGCATCCGGGGAAACATCGAATCCCCTCTCTTTCAGGTCATGCATCACATAAGTCACCTGAGGTGCGGCAAGCCCCACCTGCTCAAGTTCTTTATAATGCCGGAACACCTCTTTCGGAGTACCGTCCAGCATCTTATCACCGTGATTCATAACGATAATGCGCTCCACATAACGCGCGATATCCTCCATGCTGTGAGAAACCAGAATGACAGTCATCCCCGTCTCTTTATGGAGTTTCTCCACCTGATCCAGGATCTCATCTCTTCCTTTCGGATCAAGCCCCGCTGTCGGCTCATCCAGAATCAGCACCTTCGGCTTCATCGCCAGTACTCCGGCGATCGCCACTCTCCTCTTCTGTCCGCCCGACAGTTCAAAGGGCGACTGCTTATAATACTTCTCCGGGAAACCGACCAGTTCTAGTGCTTCCCGCGCATTCTTCTCGCATTCCTCGGGAGACAGCCCCTGATTCTTCGGGCCAAAGCAGACATCGCTGAGCACATCCACCTCAAAGAGCTGATACTCCGGATACTGGAACACCAGCCCTACCTGACTGCGCAGGGCACGCATATTGTAGCCCTCATCGTAAATATTCTGTCCTTCATAGAGCACCTTACCGGACGTTGCCCTGACAAGCCCGTTCAGATGCTGGATCAAGGTGGACTTTCCCGAACCGGTATGTCCGATGATCCCGACAAACTGTCCCTGCGGGATCTCAAAGCTCACGTCTTTGAGCGCATGCTTTTCATATGCTGTCCCCGGGCTGTATACATAACTTACATGTTCTAACGCAATTGACATAATGCCTCCACCAACTCTTCTCTTCTCAGGATTCCTTTAGGAAGATTTAGCCCCCGTTTCCTCAAGGCTTCCGCAAGCATTGTCACCTGCGGCACATCCATCCGGTATGATTTCAGCTCGTCCACGCGGCTGAATATCTCCCGGGGAGTCCCGTGCATCACAATGTGTCCGTCATCCATGACAAACACCTGATCCGCGTCTATTACTTCTTCCATATAATGTGTGATCAGGATAACTGTAACATTCTTTTTCTTACGCAGTTCCTCCACCGCACGGATCACTTCTTTTCTTCCGTTCGGATCCAGCATGGCTGTGGGCTCGTCCAGCACAATACACTTCGGCTCCATTGCAAGGACTCCCGCAATAGCCACGCGCTGCTTCTGGCCCCCGGAAAGCTTATTCGGCGAGTCTTTCCGCCGGTCAAGCATCCCCACTGCCTTCAGGCTCTCTTCCACACGCTGCCAGATCTCATCCGTAGGCACGCCCAGATTCTCCGGTCCGAATCCTACATCCTCTTCCACCACGGTACCGATGATCTGATTGTCCGGATTCTGGAATACCATGCCGGCAGTCTGGCGCACATTCCACAGTTCATCCGGATCTTTCGTATCTCTTCCGTCCACCCACATAGTTCCTCCCGTGGGAACCAGAATTGCATTCATATGCTTTGCGAGAGTAGATTTTCCGGAACCGTTATGTCCCAGTATCGCCACAAAGGAACCGGCCGGCACATCAATATCCACACCGTCGATAGCGCGCTCGGATCCGATTATATTGCCCTCTTCATCCCGTTTATCATATTCATAGATCAGTTTCTCGGCCTGTATCATCTCTGTCGGCATGATCCGCCCTCCATCCGTTTCATCGTAATATCAGTTTCATGTCGGATACCTGCTTTTCTTCCCACAGATATCCGGATTGTCTGTCATCTGTCCGGATTGCCCGGATTCACTGGGTTTTATTGTACGGCATCCCGGGGCATTTTGCAATACCGCAATAGAATACAGTATTTATCTGTCCTCCCGCGATACCGCATGCTGAATTCTCAATCACAATCACAATTGCAAAAAAACTCCCGGAGCAGACAGGCGCTTTCTTCAAAACATCCTGCCCGCTCCGGGAGAGGGCTCACAATTATTAATATATCATTTCACTGCGTTTTCATCAACGGTTGATTGACGACGCCATCCTGTGATAGGTATGTCTCACACCCCGGATCACCTTGCCGTACTCCAGAATATTTTCCGGAAGAGCCATGCCCACATACCCGGAATCCCCCAGATGATGGAGATCTGTCCCCGTCATCTTGCACATAAGGGCAACCTCCCGGATCGTTGCGGCATCGGCGCCCTCCTGAGATGTTCCCACTGCAGTGATCGTCAGTTTCCCCAGCTTATGGGCACAGGATACCAGCTTCCGGATATACTCTGTAGTAATGCCCGGAACTGTCCCCGGCGCCGGCATGAGTATGACATCCGCGCCCGCACCGGCAAACGCTCTTGTATCCTCTTCTGTAATAATATTTTCTCCGCTTTCCGAGAGAATTCCTGCCGCATGCATTTTCCCGGCAATGAGCATTATCCGGTCGCCGAACTCTTTCCTGAATTTTCTGAGCGTATGGATGATCGCGCTGTTTGTCACACCGACTCCCGGATTTCCCGTAAGCACGATAAAATCTACACCCATCTCTATAGCTTTCCGGGCATTTTCCACAGTTGCCGCGCGGCCTGAAGTAAACTGCCATTCCGCATTTGTCTCCACAGAACTTTCCACATCCGTCTCCAGCGGCTCCAGATTGATCCCCACAGCTCTTCCGGTCAGCCGCTTCACTTCCCGGATCGTATCCTCCGGCGCAGTATCCGGCAGTCCCAGTATCAGAGGCTCGTTCACATCAAACAGATTGAGGATGAGCAGGTCTGCGCCCATAGCCGCAGCGAATTCAGCATTCGTTACATCTCCCAGCATAGGACGTACAGCGCCGATCGTCTCGCAGACGAGGACGCGTCCTTCACTTCCCGCTATTGCCTCAACAAGCTGCTTTCCATCCATTTTCGCAATTTCCGACGACGTACAGTCCAAATACCTCTTTCCCATGCTTCCTCCTGCATATTATTTCATATGTTTTTGTTTTATTTGATCTCAGCTCTCGCCGCTGCGTCTTTATAGTACTTGAACTCTGTAAATACTTCATTCTTGTACGGATTTCTCTTCCTCTTTACAGACACATAAATGATATATGCCAGCGCAATGATATTTGTCACAAGAGCAAGTACGCTTACCACCGTCATCATCGTCGAGTCCGCATTTGCATTTCCGCCCGCCGTGATGCCGTTCAGCGTGCCGTCCGCATAGAGCTTCGGAAGCGTTGCCCACGGAAAGATCTGCGTTCCGTCAGACAGCGTCTCCTGAAAGAGCGGAAATACCTGGGCAAACATACACCAGATACAGAGGGTGTTCGCCCGGTTCATGATCCAGCCGCCCTTATTCCACAAAAGCGCCGCGATCGTCGGCGCCAGCAGAAGGGCGATGCCGCAGAACCACGCGTGCGTCGGCAGACAGTTATATGTATAGGCAAAATTCCAGATATCATACACGATAATATATACCCAGATCATATCCGGCCAGATCATGTCTTTCTTGTCTTTTGAGGAGTAAACGGCCCACCATCCTGTCATACAGAAGATATTGATAATACCGGCGACGCCGTTAAATATATTGTGCCAGCCGCCAAACAGCCACACATCCTCGGAGGACAGCCACCATGAATACCAGCCGTTGATCGCGGATTCAAAGTCGCTTGCCACAGCGATCAGGATGTTGATGGCAACGATCACAAACGGATACGCTTTAAACCAATGTGTCTTGCCGATTCCCCACTCGTATTTGATCATCATGAATCCGATACAGCCCGCCAGCGATGCATACAGCTTCGCGTAGTGGAACCAGCCGTTCATATACACATGCGTCTGATTCTCCAGCGCCCACTGCGCGCCCATCCCCGCTCCTACGGCGATGGCGATGAAATAAACGGTCAGCGCAGCCGGGATGACAAAGAACATGATGATCCCTCCGGCTTTCGTCCTCCTTGCAAATTCATTCAGCAGGATCAGCGCCGCCAGCACACCCAGCATGGCGATCCA